>JANOAI010000414.1:0-11636 GCA_031411055.1 Pirellulaceae bacterium | reverse complement strand
GATTTTTCAGGCTTCACAATCGCGCACGGCTATTTAGTTCCGATGCTTTTTAGCTTCCTTCGCGTACCAAGGTACAAGCTGTTCTCGGAAAATTTTCGAGTTGTGGCGAATGTCGGTCGGAAGGCGTCGCGGGTAAATTCGAAGGTTGCGAATCGGATTGGTTACCGAATTCGCTTGAGCGAGTTGGGTGAGTTCCTCGAGCAACGCTTGCTCGGCTGGTGTCCCCTTTCGGGGGCGATGCTTTGGCCAGGGCTCCACAATCATCACCGGTTGCTGAGAACTCGGTTGCCCATAGCCGATTAAGGCACTCCGATAAATTGCTGGGTGCGTATTCATGATCGCTTCGCACGGGTCTGTAAAAAGGGGACCTGTCGACGTTGTTACCCGGTGTGATTTCCGCCCACAATACCAGAAGCGGTTCTCTTCATCGATATAGCCGACATCACCCATTCGATGCCATACGCGGTCGCCGTCGTGAACCTTGTGCAAGGCATTTTGGTCTTGGCGAGTTACATACATTTTTGATACGACTGGCCCGGTCACCATGAGTTCACCAATTTCGCCTTTCGGAAGTTCGCGTGATCGAGCCATCTCCGGAATGGGACCGTCATCGATCGCGATGACCCGCCATTCGATGCCAGAAAACTTGCGTCCGACACACGTTCCTTTCCCCTGCTCAGAGAGTCGAGCAGTTTCTTCAAGAATCTCGCGAGACTCGATCGAAGCTACTGGTAATGATTCGGTGGCGCCGTAAGGTGTATGCATTTGGCCACGTTCCGGCATCGCCGCCCGAATCCACCGCAAAATGCGAGGTGAAACCGGTGCCCCTGCCGACAGTACAAGCTCCATGGTTCGCATGCAACGTTTCGTTTCGTTGCAATAAGAACCAACAGCCGTCCATAAAGCAGGCGAGCCAAAGGCTTGATTGATCGCCCATTGATCTATCGCATCCAAAAGACGAGGTGGGTCGACATCAGCCGGTCGAATCGGATTCATATCGGGCAAGATCGTCGTTGTACCCATGACGGCATTAAATAGGCCGAACAAAGGAAAACAACTCAGATCACACCCCCCGGGTTGAATGCGATAGTATTCGACGAGTTGATCAATCTGATGGTTGAACGTTCCGTGCGTGTACAGAACACCTTTGGGCGGCCCAGTCGACCCTGTCGTGAAGATGATGGCGGCTGGATCTTCATCCGTGCTTTGAACCGGCACGAAATTGCGAGACAATGATCGCTCTAAATCGTCAAGCGTCGGACTTGGCAACAAGCCAAAGCGCTTTCCGACCGTTACATTCAGTTTTGCTTTGGGAAACTGACTCGAAAAGATCGATCGAATGACCTGCGCCAACGGAATCGCAACGAAACCGTCAGGTTCGGCTGCTGACAAGCATCGAATCAAGTTCTTACGTCCCATCCCGGGATCGATAAGAATCAGCGTTACGCCCGCTTTGAGAAGAGCAAAAACAAGGGTGATAAAGTCTTCACCGAAACGAACCAGCAGCGCAATCCGATGCCCCGGACGCATCCCCATCGCCTGTAGCCCCGCCGCAATGGATGAGGATCGCTCATCAAGTTCGCGAAAACTCAACGTGTGGTATTCGCGAAACGTCCGCTTACGATGTGAGCCAACAGGACTAGCGATTGCGTACTGCTCAGGGCGTTCTTGAGCTTGAAACGCTAATCGCTGGCCTACATTCCGGCTCATTCCCAAGAACCTGTAGGCTCCGTTTTCGAAATCGGAGTCCCTTCACTCAACGTCAATATCCAGCCGAAGAAAATGATCGCGAGCTGACTCGCAACAAATCCGGCCAACAGCAGGAGAACACTCGACGTGAAACCGTAACTGTGCAAACCAATCCCAAGCTGATTCGTTCCAAACCACGACCACGCCGTGACGATGTTGCCGCCGATGCACAACAACGCAAAGCCACGTTCACGAACGAGTTTGTCCCAACGCGCGTGCAACACGATTGCATTCCAAAGTACAATCATCAAGGCGCCATTTTCCTTGGGATCCCAACCCCAAAATCGTCCCCAGGAATCATCGGCCCACAATCCACCAAGCACCGTTCCAATCAAACTAAAGAAGATTGCAAAGCAGATTACACCGTATGTTATTCGAAACAGTAATCGTTGAATGACCTTTGCATCATTCTCATGCGCGCTAGGTCGAAGATTTTTCGCTTCGACAACGCGGTGGATAATCGCAGCAACCGCGATGCCTCCCCCGACAAACGTTGCGAGATAGCCAGCCGTGATGCATTGAACGTGAGTGGTCAGCCAGAACTGCGTATCCAGGACAGCCTGAAGAACCGGCATGGTATCACCCGAGGTAACTTCGAGCCCATATGCAACCAGCAAACTCGTTCCGCCGATTACGGAGCCGACCAACAAGCCGATTCGAATTGGGAAAAGCCCTTCTAGAATCAATCCGAAGAATACGGCGCCGCAACCGATGTAAACCGCCGACGAATAAAGATTGATGACCGGTGCCCGACCAGTGATATACACTCGGCCAACAATTGCGATAACGTGGACCACGAAAACAACAAGCGTCATCCAAAAGGCGATTCTTCGAAAAGCCTGCGGGAAGACAATCAGACTCAAAAAGGCGAAGACACTCGCCATCAGATAAAATGCGATGCAACCATTCACTGCTCCAAATTTGTTGTACCACGCCTCGAAACTCGCCTTAGGCATAACTTCCTCGGCAGTTGGGTTTGCCTCGAGCGTTCGCCGAAATTCAACAACAGCCTTATTGAACTTAGTTGCGTCTTTGTCGCGCGCAGCATCGAGTAATCCGACTAGCGGAAGAAGCGATTTGTTATCTTCGGCTTCGCCTATTCCCAACGTACGCGAAACAAACAATCGAAACAGTGTAGGGCGGAGAGCCTGCCATTTTTCAATACCCGATTCACCGTTGTCGACACGGGTTGCTGTACTAGTGGGCGGCAACATACCTGGTGGGTTTCCAGCTTCGAGTGACTGAACCGCCTCAAATTCACCCATCAGTTGTTGCATAAAGACTTGTTTCGCCTCTTCGTCCTTCATGTCTTTAGGCAACTGCGGCAGGCTTGTACCATACGAGAATCGAATGAGTTGATAGATGTTCAACTTGCTGTTGAGATCCATGAATTTCTGATCCGCAAACTTCAGGGCATCCTTATCCTTTTCAACGCGAATGCGGAGCTCTTTCGTTTTCGCAAAAAAATCATTCAGTTTCGGCGCCAGCTGATTCCAACTATACCTGTTCCGGCCATTGTGGCGACTAAACAGCGATTCGCCTTTAATTGTCCCTCCGCTGTCTTCCACTCGCAGCCCGAAGAAGTCCAAGACTTCCTTGGCATCAATTCGAAAGACCTTGGCATCTTCAACGAATTCATCGCCAGAAATGACACCAAAGAACCATTGAGTCGCCGTACAGGCTGAATCAGCATCTTTTTTGGCGTCTGCAGCTCGAACGACGGTCGACGTCCGACCAGAGAGTGCGATGAGCGTGTTTCGAGCAACCGAATCGAGCGGTTTGATACGACCTTCATGCTGGACTGGAAGTGCACCCGCCGAATACCAATCCTGCTCGTCTGGATTGACGGTGGGCTTTTGTGCAGCGTAGGCAAACATTCCTCCGACAATAGACACAACCAGCAGCGGAATTAACCAACCGGCGATTCCTTGTCGGGCGTTCGCAGCATCACGCCAAATGCTTGGTTCAAAGCCTTGAGTTAGTGAAATACTCTTTGACGCAGCATCGTTCTTTCGACCCGCCGCGGTAGCCGCCGTTCGAGGACCGCTGCGCCCACTCGACATCAATCGCTCTCGGTCGAACCGCGATGCAAAACGTGTGAACGTACTGCCAAAGTGGCCGAGCATTCCCAAGGCCGCAAACGCACACGCAATATAGGGCATCAACCATCCCGCGTTCGTAACGACCTGCAGGACAGTCGTGTCCTTCTCGATCCTTGGACCACCACGCATAATCTCGGTCCCCTTTTCTAGAAACTCCGCTTGGTAGAACGTTTCGCCTTCGAATCGCATCGGATTATTCATCCAGATATGTCCGTCTAAGGAACTTCGATTGTCCTTACCAGCGACATTCACGAACGACGAAAAATCACGGGCCATGGACGTGCCGCTGTAATTGATCCGACGCACATCTTTTAATAGGATCGCGTAATCTTTGTATGTTCGCCGAGCCCGCAATCCCATGAGGTACGACTTTCCGTCGATCGTTACCTCTTCCAATGAATCTTCCTCTGTCCCAACCATCTGTACGCGTCGGTCATTAAACAAACGTGAAAGCAGAAAAACGCCTTCCGATGAATTCGTTTTTGAATTGACAACTTCGACATAGCTACTGGCGAAGTTTTGCCGCTTTTCAATCGCCCCGCCAAATTTATCTGCCGGTTTTGCAATGAACCTCAACCCAATTCCAACTGTAGCCGGGTTCGCTCCGACAGCTTCTTTTGTCATCACAAAATCGGAGTTTTCCATGAACTGCTTAACGCGAACTTTGAACGGCAGTGAAGGATGTTCGAAAGCTTTTTGACTGCGAACCAATCGTTTAATTTGACGTTCATCGATGGCAACAACTTTATCGATTTCCTTGTTCGAAGCATCGATCACGACGAGCTCAATTTCGTCAGGTCGAATGGCCATCGTCGTTGTTTCGCCGTCGGCAATGGTCATTCGCTCTTCGATTTGCCGATCGCCGAAAATGAACTGGCCAAGCATAAGCAGACCGATCGACAAATGAATCAAAACGTTCCCACCGCGTTTGCCGAATAAGAGATTAAGACCAATCAACAAGATTCCACCGGCGATGAGACTTTTGCTCATCTGCCAAACGATCCGCAAACCTGGATCGGGAATCTTGAGCGTTTCCGGGTAGAGCAGTATTGCGAGCGACCAAATTGCGAGAGCTGCAATCGCCACCAAAGTCACAACTTGACCGAGCATCGATTGAAATTTGTGCATCGACCACCAGATGCCCATTCCAATGGTCGATGCAAAGAGTGTCCAGCGGCAGATCTGCCAGAGTGTTTCATATTCAAAAGGGGGTTCACCCTGCAGTCCGTCCTCGGCGTGCGCACCTAGGATCACAACCGCCGTAATCGTCGCTCCAACCAAACAAAAGGCTAATCCAGCTACGAATTTGCCTCCTTTCGCCGTCATGTGAAACCGTGTGAGCTTGGCCGCAATCAAATTGATTAGCAGAGCAAGTCCAATCAGAGCCCCACCAGGCAAAATGATCGTACCGGGCCAACGAGAAAATTCATTCGCAGGCCAAATGGTTACAGGCTTGAGTACATCCAAGGGTACCTTTGCAAACCACGAATTAAAGTAGTCGCGTTTGACGTCGACGATGGTTTCTTCGTCCTGAGCCAACGTTCCGACAAAGAGAATCACGATCGCGAGCGCAAATCCCCAAACAGTTATGCGAAGCGAACCTAGCACTCGCAAAATCGACCAGACCGCGCTGTCGATATCAACCCGTGCCGTTGAAGCCAACGAGGGATTTCCTGAAGTCGTAATCGTTCCGCTAGACATAATGAGTGGTCCTTACCATTTCATCGACGATATAAATTGAGTAAGACGTTCGCGATGAGCTTCGGCAACCTTCGCAGGGCCGCTAAGCTTAACGAAGAGGCTTGAGTCATTATCTTTCAGTGGCAAGATCGCAGCCAACGTTGCCCGCTGCGAATCGCCCTCCGGCCCGACAAGCGAGTAAAGTGTCCCCTCGACGCCATGCGCTGTGGTCACTTTTAGAGCTTTTTCAATGACCTGCTTTGTTAACTCGGTTATCTGCTCGGACGAAACATCGTTGCTTAACTGACCCTGCCAACGAGCAATGTTGGATAAACGATCTCCACCTGCGATGATGACGGTGACTTCAGCAGTAGCATCGCCTTCCACAATATTAAACGATGCGATCCGAATGCTATTGGAAGCTCCAGGATTCCAACCATCCGGCGTATCAAACTTAAGATCGATTTGCTTCGGAGGCGAATCCAACGATGGCTTGCTCGGTTGAGGAGAAGCATCGGTTGCCGTGTTTTCGATTGCTTCCGTTCGAAGGTCAACAATCCAAGCCGGAACAACTGTCCCTTTTCGGTCAATCCGAATAAGTGATTTTTTCTGCTCAGCAAAATCGTTTTCCGGCAAGGACAGTTGTGCGCGCCATCGAGTGATGTTGTCCTCCAAATACGAATCCCAAGTGACTTCACTCGATGGTCCTGCCAATTTCGTGACCGCGAATGACACCGGTTCGTCATCCGACGGAGCCTGCAATACGGCCATCGCTATCCCGGTGCCTGGACTCTTGGTCCATCCTTCCGGTAATGCCCAATCGATTTCCCCCGTATCGGCTGGTTTCATATTTGAGGCAATTTGCCGCAACCCTTCGAGCATTCCATCGAGCTTTTCTGGGCGAGCCTGAGCTTTGATAAAATAGACTTGGCCGTCGATCGGTACCATTGCGATAAGAAATCGGGTCGGGCCTTCCAGTTTGGCTGCCATCCTCGGTGGGATTGGTCGGACGATTTCAGGGTCTTTCGGAGCTTCGTAAACGCGGACCATCGGGTCACGATCACAGCCCGATGCGATCATGAAACCCAATAAAACCCAATAAAGGCCTGGCTTCGCTCGCGATACATTTGCAATACGGGAACTCGTAGCCGTCTTAAGGAGAGTCACTGGAGAGAAATTCCGGGCGGGTAGTTTGGATTGCCGTAGGCTTTTGACGCTACAGCGAAAAAATCAAACTAGATTGTACGTTGTTTAAGCGATTCCCACGAGGTCGATGTCCTCATCCGATTCGAACAAAAATGCCTTCAAACCCCAATTTGCGATGGCGTAGAATTGATCAAATCCCCGATTCTTCAACATGTTGAAACATTTCTATGGATTGCGAGGAACGAAAAGTATATCTCCATGCACCGACTGAGAATCCTCACGACGGCAAAACTTACTTGCTGGCTATCTGAGTTCATGGACGTGGCGGCGATGACAAAGGAGCGAGTGGCATTGCGACGTGGGCCAACGACGAAGTCGAACTGGGTGCCTAGCTGGACTGCGCCATTCGACGTTTCACCTTTGTCAATTCCGCTCCCGCAAGTACAAGTCCGCGGATACAATTCTCGTTTCACTTCTTTGAATCGGGATCGCTTCCGAAAGACGAAACCGCGAGCTAAGTTCGACGCTCCACGAGCCTCCGAAACGATTCGCATTCCATTCAGTTTGTAACGATTGATAACTCATGAAAAGCACTTCTACGAGAACTTTGGTGTTGCATACCCTTGCACTTACGGTTGCTTGGTCCGTGTCGGTTGTGGCGGAAGAGAATCGACAGACGTCTACAAAGGCCAATCCGACGGAAGAAATCACAGAAACGAATGGGGATCGCTTTATCAGCGGCGTCTATCCTCACGTGACAACCTATTCCCAGAGCCGAGTGGATGGACTTTTCAATCGTTCGGACTCGTCCGAATGTGGCATTGGAGCAATCGTTCCGTGGGCTGGCAAACTCTGGATGGTTACCTACGCACCTCATATGCCAAAAGGCTCCGACCATAAGCTCTACTCGATCGACGAGAAGACGATGAAGATGACGATTCATAAAGAATCGGTAGGCGGTACGCCAGCCGGGCGCATGATCCACGATGAATCAAAGCAACTCTTCATCGGCCACCATGTCATCAGCGAAAAAGGTGACGTTCGCACGATTCAGCCAAAGGTAATGCCCGGTCGTGTTACCGCTTGGGCCAGGCATCTTACTGACCCAAAAAACAAAATCTACATGTACGACATGGAAGGAATGTTATATGAGGTCGATGTAAATACCCTGGCGATCGAAAAACTATTCCACAACCCGATCCCTGGCGAACATGGAAAAGGCGCCTATACGGCCCAAGGTAAATTGGTGGTTGCCAACAACGGAAAATCGGGCGCCCACGATTCCGAAACGCATTGGGCAATTACTCTGCCGGAAAAGCTTGGTCCGGAAGACCGTGGCTGTTTAGCCACCTTTGATGGTAAGAACTGGGAGATCATCGAACAGCGTCAATATACTGACGTGACTGGTCCAGAGGGAATTCGGCCGACGCAAGCCAGCATGGGGAAACCGCTCTGGGCCATCGGATGGGACAAACGCTCGCTTCGATTGCAAGTCATGGAAGATGGCAAGTTCCATACCTATCTTTTACCCAAAGGTTGCCTTAACAACGATGCAGCCCATGGATGGTTTACCGAATGGCCACGCATTCGGGAGCTCGACAAGGGTCGATTCCTGATGGACATGCATGGCCTGTTCTTTGACTTCCCGGCTGATTTCCGCCCCAGCAAATCTGCTGGCATCCAACCGATCGCTCGGCACCTGCGATACATCCCCGATTTCTGCGATTGGAATGGCCGCTTGGTATTAGCGACAGACGAAACAAGTGTTCAAGGTAACCCGTTGGCAGGTCAGCCCCAATCGAATCTTTGGTTCGGCCACTACGATGATGTGCGTAGCTGGGGAGAAGCCTCCGCTGCTGGATCGATTTGGATTGACGACGCAGTAAAAGCCGACGAACCTTCGGCACCGTTTCTGTTCAATGGGTTTGTTCGTCGAGTAGCGCATCTTGCTGCAACGCCAGGCACATCCTTTAAATTGGAATTGGATGTCCGAGGGGATAACCAATGGACGCCCTATCAAACATTGAAGACAACCGAGGCCGGTTATGTGAGCCATGTTTTCTCCGAGAGTTTACGTGCTCAGTGGATTCGAGTCTCATTGGATCGTGACAATGCCAAGACATCGGTCGCCTTCCACTTTTCTGATTCGCGTTCCCATGATCCAGCCGGGGCAGGCCAACAGCTCTTTTCGGCCTTAGCCGATGCTGATACCTCCGATCCCGTGCCTTCATTACACATGTTCCCTGCCAAGAAGAATCGCAATCTGGAAATCGTACGAAATGAAGGTGACCAAACAACCTTTTTCGAATTGAACGCGGAGACATTCGTTTTCAGCGACGCGAAAGGAAACGACGACCTGAAGAAGAAGTCGGCTATCCATCCTGTATTCACCGTGGACGACGCCTCTGTCATTCTCAATGTTTCCGAAAGCATCAACGGAGTTACTTTAAAGCATACTTTGCGTTTACCGAAAGGATCGCCAGCCTTTGACAACGCCTTCGCTGAAGGGTGGCCTCGCGACGAACGCGAAATCGAATCCGAACGCACACTTGCTAATATCCATGGCACCTTTTACGAGGTTCCATTCTGGATCGTTGGGCAAGACCCATTATTCACCAAGATGAAACCCATTTGCTCGCACAACAAGCGGATCGATGATTTCGCAACGTGGCGAGGTCTACTGTGGCTGAGCGGAGTGAAGGCCAATGTTCCGGCGAGTGAACATGTCATTCAATCAAACGACCGAAAAACCGTACTCTGGGCTGGTGGCGTCGACGATCTTTGGAAGCTTGGAAAGCCAATCGGCAATGGAGGACCGTGGAAGACTACTGCGGTTAAAGCCAATGTTGCTTCGGATCCGTATCTGATGAATGGTTTTGATAAGAAGAAGATGACGCTAAAAGCCGACCGCGATTGCACGATCCGAGTCGAAATTGACTTCGACTTGCTCTCTGGTTTCCATCATTACAACTCGTTCGAGCTCAAATCAGGTCAAGAAATCGGATATGAATTCCCAACCGGATTCGCAGCTCACTGGATACGCTTCGTAAGTAGCAACGACGCGATTGTTACGGCTTGGCTCGAATACTTATAAGGCAATCCATTCGACGGATCACGGAGGATCGTTCTCGTGATCCTGCCTTGGACATCGGTCAAGCGGCTTTCTTTTTGTTCTTCCCTTTCTCGGCCGGCGTTTTAGGTTTCGGTGGATTCCCACCATACTTCGCTGCTCTGTCGCGCTCGTGCAACTCGGTCGAAGTAAACGTCCCTTCGGCAGCAGGAGTGTGTGCTTCCATTGCGAGTTTCTGAAGCTTTGCGAGGACTTCTTGATAGGCTGTTGCGAGATCCTTGGTTTCGCTGACATCTTTTTCAAGGTCGTATAGTTCCCAAGTCGCAGTTGGTTTGGATCGATAGGCTTTCCAGTTGCCCATTCGAATCGCGGTTTGACCCGAAATTTCCCAGTACAGATACTCGTGCTGCTTCTGCTTGCGTCCAGCTTTGGATTGACCGATCAACTCGGGCAGTAAGCTAATTCCATCGATATCAGAAGGAACCGTAGCGCCCGTAATTTCTGCAATGGTGGGGAGGATATCCGGAAAGTACCAAACGAGATCACTAACACGACCTGGCTCGATCATTCCCGGCCAACGAGCCCAAACGGGGACGCGTAACCCACCTTCGTAAAGCTGTCCTTTGTGACCACGAAACTCGACACCCGTCTTGGGATTCTTGTTGGCACTATGAATCCCTTTTGGCAGTTCTTTCGATGGGAAATAATCATTCCCACCATTGTCACCACTGAACATAACGAAGGTCTTGGTATCAAGATTCAACTCTTTGAGTAGCGAGAAGATTTCGCCAACTTGGCGGTCAACCATGGTCACCATGGCTGCGTAGCGACGCGCGTCTTCTGACCACGGCTTGTCCTTGTACAATGCCCAAGCTGGATCGCTATCCGGAATATCAAAGTTCCCGTGTGGAGGGGTGAATGGAAGGTATGCAAGGAAAGGACGATCTTTGTTGGTTCGAATAAACTTGATCGCTTCGTCATAAATGACATAGTGCGAGTAGGTTGCGCCTTCGCTGTTGCCCTTATTATTGGCAAGTGGCATTTCTTCCGAGTTGCGAACGATGTATTTCGGATAGAAAGAGTGTGCGTGCACTTGGTCATAGTAGCCGACGAACAAATCAAAGCCATGTTTCTCCGGAACACCGGTAGAACCGCGCCCTCCATTTCCCCATTTGCCAAATCCACCCGTGGCATAGCCAAGCGGTTTCACAATCGAAGCTACCGTGGGCTCGTCTTCGCGAAGCGGTGTTCCTCCACCATTTGAACGCACCGATGTGTGGCCACTATGTTTGCCAGTAAGTAAACAGCAACGCGTCGGCGCACAAACGCACGATCCGGCCATTCCATTCGTGAAGCGAATCCCTTCAGCCGAGTACCGATCGATATTCGGTGTTTGGATATTCAAGTTCCCCATATAAGAGGGTTCGTAGTAGCCGAGCTCATCGATAATGAGGTAGATCACGTTCGGTGGCGGGCTCGACGGAGCTGCAAGAAGGATGTCGGCTTGTGACGACAAACAAAGACAGATCAAACCGAAAGCGAATCGATGCAGTGAAAGGGGATAGCTCATTTGCGAGGGTCCAAGTGAGGAAAGGTAGGTTGCGGGAAGGCAGGGTTAGCCAATTAAGTATAACCTTCCTGGCGCCGCAATCGCAGCAACAGATCTGAGCGGAATCGAAAGTAGTTTCGGTTTTTACCTAAGTTTTCGCCTCTTAAGCGAAAGCTCACGCTACCTTCCTTTCGAGCTCTCGAACATTTGATTTTGACGCTCCACTAGAGCATTTTCATGAACGACGTAGGCTTGGAAAACGGGGTCAGGTACCAAAAGCCGGAACGGCCCTTCGGGTGCTTTGCACTTTTGGTACCTGACCCCGTTTTCCGAATGGCTA
>JANOAI010000413.1:0-6339 GCA_031411055.1 Pirellulaceae bacterium | reverse complement strand
TTGAGGTTTCGATAGTCAAACCACTCGCTTGCGCTTCGTGTTAAAGGATTTGGGACAGTCGAACTACGGTTGATCCAATCGAGCGACGTGCTGTGACATCGAAAGTACTTCGAAACGATTCTGGTAATCGCGAAGCAATCGACTCAGTCGTTCCAACTTTTGTTCCGAGGTCTGCTTCATCCCCGGGAAGAAAGTAAGCTCCGGTTCATCGTCCGATCCAAGGAAGTCGAGCGGGTGCAATAACAACGATGGCATGACACCGAATAGGCGACAGAGATTCAAGCTAAACCGAAAATAGGTTTGAGCCAAGAGCGGAGAACGTTCGGCGATGAAGAGCAGATAAGAGAAATGGATCGGAATTCGAAAGGCGGGCATAACCGTGACAGGCAGGACCCAAAGCGACTTATCATCCACCTTTTCGAGTTTCGGTACGTTATATGCGATACAGTCTCGCATGCGACCGAATAGACGATCACGCTGTTGCAATTCTTCCCTCTTTTTGAGGCCAGTTTTTGCGAAGTAGTACAACCGAGCCAATGGGCCAATGATCGATGGAAAAGGAGACGCACAGTAACGATAGTTCATCTGCGTCAGGACTCGTCGGACTTCGGGCGAGTCGCTATAACCCGGACCTCGAAATCCAACGGCCGACGCCCCTTGGACGTCTCGAATAAGTTTGTCGGTATAGACGATCTCATGTTCGATTTCGGCTTGTGTCATGAGATGCAGCCAAGGCTGATGAGAATAAGAATGATTGGCTAGTTCGTGGCCAGCGGCCACGAGCTTTTCGATCATCGGACGATCAGCCGAGCGCTCCACATCGCGTCCCACGACGAAGATGGTGATCTTGAGGTTGTGTTCTGCGAGTTTATCAAGAATTCGCGGAATTGCTCGATCAAAATACGATGGAAATTCCTGCCATTGCGGCCGGCCGGCCGACTGCAGGTAGCTCCATTTATTGTCAAGATCGAGCGAGAGATTTGCGAGCATCGGCATCTGTGAAAAAAACGGCCTGCAATTCGAATTATCTTATCGGGTACTATCCACGCCGAAACGCGAATCGTTGCCCGAATCAGCGAGTTCTCACCACGAGTCACTCTAGATTAGTTGACTCGGCAAGTTTAGCGAGTTGCCTCAATGATTTTTGATTCCAATTGCTAAGCTATAATCAAATAACGTCTACTTATTACAAGAACGAGCGAAATTCCGGACTTTCGAAAGCTGGACATTCGGCTAAATACGGAAGGGAAAACGAGCTCCATCCCGAATTTTTCTGGACAGCGCCACATTCAATCAGCCGAACGGCGTTAGCCGCGGTTGTTGCACTGAAAACCGTGGCTAACGCCAAATCGGCTAAGGGTTTCGAAAACGTCACGAATCTTTGGGAATTTGAGTCAATGTGGCGCTGTCCAGCTAGGATCTGGTATTATTTCGTCGATTAAGAACCTGCAATTCGGTAAGGATGATCGACATTGACCCCTTGGCAACTATACAAGAACACTGCGGCTCTTTTCGTTACGCAGCATGGGGCATGGGTTATCGGTTTTTGGATCGCGCTTGCGATCATCTTACGATTCATTGCTCCATCGTGGGATTCGGTTGCTAAAGACGGGGACTTTGAGTTTTTGCCATCTTCCTTGCCGAGCCGAATCGGTCAGAAATTACTTGACGAAGCTTTCCCGGCCGAGCGGGCTCGAAGTCGTATGGTAATCATCCTCCAGCGTGAGAACGCTCCTCTGATGAATGCTGACTTGGCAGTGAGCTACGACCTTGGACGTCGCCTGTTGCACGTGGGGGCAACGAGTCTTCGAAAGCAAGACAAGAGTCAGTTTCAAGCGATCAAGGGCTTGCTTGATAGCGCGATTCAAATGGATTCGCAATGGTTTGATGCAATACGGCTCATTGCGCCTACCGATGCGCAGATTTTAAGCCAACGTCTCGCCCAATCTTATACTGAGCGTGCGGATGCGTTGGTCGCAATGGGAGAAGAAGAAGAGGCCAAGCTCGATCGAGAACGAGCAGAAGTGCTTGCACGCGAAAATTCCTCCAAGCTGATGCAGTCTTTGGCCTTGGATTCAGGCGCATGGGGATCGCTAATCGATGTTTGGACTTGGGACGACCCCGTGGTCGGCGGTAAGCTTGGATCAGGTCATCCCAATGCGCGAATGATTGTCTTGCAGCTCGACAGCGAATTTATGGCGGTTGGGAATATCAAGTTGATGGAGACGGTCGAAAATCTCGTCGCTGAAGTGGAAGCACTTCACCGTCCGCTTTTGACGGAGGGTCTTTCCATTGGAATTAGCGGTCCCCCCGCGGTTGGTGCCGACATGCTTCGGGCAGCCAAAGAAGGGGTAAAGAAGACCGAAGTGATTAGCCTCGTGATGGTGCTTGGGATATTGATTGCGATTTATCGGGGGCCACTTTTGGTCACCATTCCGCTTATCACCATCATGCTGAGTTTGTCAGTGTCGATGTCATGTATTGCGATGCTCGCCAAACCACCGAGCGTCGCTGGTTTCGGAATCGAGTTGTTTCAAGTTTTTACAACGACTCGGATTTTCATCGTCGTTCTCCTCTTCGGAGTTGGAACCGATTTTTGCTTATTCCTTGTTTCTCGGTGTCGCGAGGGTCTGCTTGGTTCGAAACGGGCTAACCGCCGGACGCTTGAACGGATTGTTTCTAGCAGTTGGCTGGGGGTCCATGATGCACTCGTTGGAAGTGCTTTGACGACGTCCATTGGTTTGCTCATGATGTATTTTTCTGATTTTGAAAAATTCCAAAGCAGCGGAGTGGTTATCGGAATCGCCATCCTGATCACGTTGTTAATTTGCCTTACTTTCACCCCTGCTTTGATTTGTATCCTCGGATACCGTGCATTTTGGCCAATGCGTGCCATGGGTTCCAATGGTGCAGGCAATGAAAACGATTTGAATCGAAATGGATCTCGATTCTGGGCAGCTTTGGCAAACACGATCATCAAGCGACCACGCACGATCTTGCTGACCACCCTCATCCTGTTGGGGATTCCCGCGATTCAGGGAGCGGCCCATCGCGGGTGGGTCACCTATGATTTTCTTCGCGAATTGAGTTGGACCGCTCCGAGCCGTCAAGGAGCAAGGCTGATCGATAAGTTTTTTTCGACACGCGACAATAGCCCGATTACCGTTGTGCTGGTAGCCAAAGAACCGCTAACCGATGTCGTCATGCGAGAGGCTATCAATCGTATTCGAACGAACCTCTACATTCCTGGAGTATCCTCGGTTCGTTCACTTACCGATCCATTGGGCGATTATCCCCCTGAGCGTCGGATGGGCTTGTTTTCTTCAGATGCATGGAAACGCCGAGTTCTTGAGAACCATCGCCTGACCCAAACCCATTATGTGGCCGCGACGGATCGACTGGCTCAACGGGCAGCTCGCATGGACGTTCTCATGAACCCCGACCCGTTCTCGATCGAAGGCGAAAAACTGCTTGGCAGTGTGCGGGAAGTCTTGCAAAAGGAAGTAAAAGATCCTGAATCACCTTGGTACGAATCGAACTTTGCTTGCACCGGCACCACAGCAGGAATTGCCGATTTGAAGCAAGTAACTCAAGCAGATCAGACCCGAATTCAGGTTCTCGTTACGCTCGGTGTTTGGGGCGTTCTATTCTTCTTGCTTCGCCGCCCATGGTTCAGTGCCTATCTCATGTTCACTGTATTGTTGAGCTATCTCACAACACTCGGATTATCTCAATGGTTTTTTAGTTGGGCTTATGGAGACGATTTTGTGGGGCTAGATTGGAAAGTCCCCCTTTTCTTGTTCGTAATTTTGGTGGCCGTCGGCCAGGACTACAACGTCTACCTAGCAACCCGAGTCTTCGAAGAACAAGCCAAACATGGTCCCATTCAAGGGCTTTTCCATGCAATGGTGTCCACGGGTGGGATTATCACCAGCTGCGGGCTCGTTATGGCAGCAACTTTTTTCTCGATGATGGGAAGCGCCGTTTCCGCTTGGATGGGAGATCTCGGTTTGCCGGCTTGGTTAGGTGCCAACTCGGATGCGCTCGTACTTAGAGGAATCGTAGAATTAGGATTCGCGTTGGGGCTTGGGGTTCTCATCGATACGCTATTGGTCAGAACAATCTTGGTGCCAGCGATGTTCGTATGGCTCACGCGTCTCCAACGGGTTTAGAATCCATCAAGTGCTTTTGGGCTGATTTCTCATCGAGATTGGCTCGTGTACATGCATCCTCGCGATATGATACCTATATGATCCTTTTTAGCTTTTCGCTCTTTTCGTTGTAGGCAACCTGTGAACGAACCGAATCGAGACAGCCGAATTGAAAACGCATTGTCGCGAGTGACCGCCATCGACTCAATTATCCTTCGACCAAAGCTTGCCTCAATCGATGCAAAGCTCGATTCAACCACGGCAAACGGGCGACGGATCGCGTTGTTGGAATACCAAGAGCTCGAACAACTGATTAAGAGTTCCCCAGCCGATCCACTCCCTTACCTTCAATTGGCAAAAATTTACCGATCGCAGAACCGCTGGAAAGATACGCTTCGTGTTTTGAATGCTGGCGTCCAGTTCAATCCAGAATGCGAATCGCTCGTAGAGACCCGCGAAAACTGGATTCTCGAATCAGCCAAGCAAATGTATGAAGACGCATCGCGAGAATACGCGAATCAGCCAAGTAAGGAAGCAGAACTCCATCGCCTCGGGTGTTTGACGAAGCTCGCAAACGATCAATTGCAGCTTTGTCGAAGTCGCTTGGCACGACATCCCGACCAATTGGTTCTTGAACTCGGTTGGGGCGAGGCATTGATGATCCTTGGCCAACACAACGAAGCCATTGAACATCTTAAGCGCGCGAATCCTATTCCGTCTCTGCGAGCCGAAGCATCACTCAAGCTTGGTCGATGTCAACAGGCTCTTGGACAAGTGCTCGAAGCCCTTTCTAGCTTTCGAGTTGCCGCCTTCTTCCGTGAGCCTACACCCACCCGTGAGCTTATCATCGAATCGCTGATGGCTGGCTTAGCACTGGCCGAACAACTGCGATTGAAGGACGCCGCGGTCCAGTTTTTGGACAAACTGATCGAAGTAGAGCCAGCCGAGGCAAACAGTTTTCAAGCGCGCCTTGAAATGATAAAAAAGCTTCCCTCTTAGTTTGCGAAGGATTTTTTCTCCTATGGCACAAGCAATCGTCGACCCTGAACAACTTCGTCAATTCGCGACCATGCTTCGTCGATTCAACGAAACGATGGCGCAAGCTGCTGGTGCGCTGAATCAGGAAATGCAACGTCTAGGTACATCTTGGCGTGACCAAGAACACCAGAAATTCACGGTCCAGTTTGAGGAAGAGCTAAAGCAAGTCGGACGCTTGATTGAATCAGGCGAAAGACATATCCCTTACTTGCTGCGAAAAGCGGAACTCATCGAGGAGTACCAACGTCATGGCTGATGGGGCTCGAATCGAAGATATCGAGGCGATTTCGGAGTTTAACGTTTTTCTCGGCCGCTTCCGAGAAGACATAATAGGTACTTGTGATGCACTTTCGATCGAGTTCCAGCGTGTTCACAGTTGGTTATCCGAAGAAGCTGCAAGCTATTGGCGAAACGAGTGCCGTCGGGCTGAATTTCGAACAAACGAAGCCCAGCATGCCTTAAATCTTTGCCAAAACAAATCCCGCGTCGACGACTACGAAGCTTGCTCGGAGCAACGAATACAACTTGAGAAAGCCAAAATCCGGTTGCGGTTTTGCGAGGATAAGCTCAAGCGACTCAAAGTCTGTCAAATGGAATGGGAGCAGTTCGCCAATCAAGCCCTGCCGAGAGTCTCCGAAGCCGCCGACCTAGCCGACACGAGCATTCCACGGGCCAAAGCCGAACTCGTTCGGATTCTTGATCTACTCGAAAAATATCGATCGGGCTAAGCTACTCGTAGATCAAGAACGCCTCGCGTCGTCGTAGGAAATCGCTGATCCCATCTGTGATCGTTGGAACGAGCTCATCACCAAACTTCCCTTCAAGCAACAGCTTTTCCGTCGCATCGTTCCCCAAAAGCCGATTCAAATTTTTCGCTTGCCAAGCGTCGGGATAACCACGACGGAGTACTGCAGCGAGCGTTAATCCGATATCGATCGGCTTCAAGACACTTCTGTCAGTGATTGCAAGTTGGATCCCATGACAAAGCTCGTCCTTAAACTTGCTTAAACTTGGCGTGAACTCGACTGGTACAAAAACAACGCCGGGAAGCCGTTGCTCGTTCATTTTTAATGCCAGCATCCGACTATCGATCCACGGTGCACCGATCATCTCGAAGGGTGTATCGGTCCCGCGACCAACAGAAAGATCG
>JANOAI010000412.1:0-6038 GCA_031411055.1 Pirellulaceae bacterium | reverse complement strand
TAGGTTGTGCTGGAGTCCAGGCTTTAGCCGCTTTTCGCGCATCCAAGGTGCTCGGCGCCTAAAGGCTGTACTCCAACAGGGTTGCGATCGATTATCAAGTCCAATGTGGCGCTGTCTAGTTATGAGATGCTCAACGTCATTCTTTGCGGGTTGTTTTTGGCCCGTCGTGCTGCTGGTGAAAGAAATTGTAGTCCGCGTGGCCGCCTTCTGCTGCCGATGACAGGTTGTAGGAAAACAGGCCAACCTTGGTACCCTCATACCACGCGGTGCGATAGGGATAGTCGCGATCGCCGAGCGGCTCGAAGTGTTCGCCGTCGAGGCTGTAAAACATGGTGCCTTTGTAGTGACGGTGTTCGAGCTTCAACCAAATAGCGTCTTGTTTGAGTTCGGGACCATCGGTGAATGCGCCGGGTCCGGAAGTGGCGGTGCCTTTGGCAAAGAGCAGGCGTTTGATACCGCTATCTCTGGCGACTCCGATCCAAGTATAGTCGTCGATCATCGTGCAGAGACCGGCGCGTTGGCCGTCGATCATGTTCGCGGTGTCGAGCTTCGTGATGATGTCGGACTCGGCTCCGTAGAGGCGCTGGACGAGCGTGTTGTAGGCAAATAGCAGATGTTCTTCGCGATAATTGACCTTCGTGCGACCGAATTGAGAAATGCCGCCCTGGGTGTTCAGATGTCGCGCCGTCA
This sequence comes from Pirellulaceae bacterium, assembly GCA_031411055.1. Lineage (GTDB taxonomy): Bacteria > Planctomycetota > Planctomycetia > Pirellulales > Pirellulaceae > JAIYDQ01. Next base: position 5,348 of record JANOAI010000412.1, on the reverse strand, counting down.
ATCGAAGATGTCCCGGCCTCGCGGTGAGTGACCAGCGCGAGTCGTCGGGGTCGTGATTCCAAGCCCACTGACCGCTGAGAGTCATCGCATCAAACTCATCGGATGGGTCCGCCGCGTTGATGGGTTGGATCGGCAGCGCGGGCTTTGCATAGGTCTCGGTGAGGCCCACGGGTTCGCCGATTCCATCGCCATCGGAGTCCACGCCGATCCACGGCCATCCATCAGCCGTCCAGCCAGCAGGCTCAAGGTAGAGACGTCGGCCATAAGTGGCGAAGAGGTTGTAGTCGTGATGCAGGAAGGCCCAGCGGTCGCCACTGACCTCGACGAGCGATCCCTGTGCGGCGTTGATGTCGGCCTTGCCTGCATGGAAAATCTTCCGGCTCTCATAGGGTCCGTAGAGCGACTTCGAGCGATAAACATACTGCGCCTTGTCCTTGTTCTTACCGGTGGAGGCAACGGAGATGTAGTAGAAGCCGTTGCGTTTGAACACCTGCGGCCCCTTGGGCGGGATGTCATCGATCAAAGTCGTGCCTTCGTCCACGATGGCATCAAAGGTGTCGTTCAAGCGATAGATCCGTAACGCCCCCGGATTGCCCAACAGGAACAAGTAACCTTTGCCATCCTCATCCCAGAACGGACACGGATCTTCGAAGTCGCCCACGATCTTTTCCGATAGACTCACCGGCTCGCTCCACGGACCTTCCGGCGCAGCCGCCTTGCAGACAAAGCCTCGGTATTTCGTGCTCCAGTTGAACATGTAATACGTGCCACCGAAGAACCCTACTTCACCATCCTGCGATCCGGCGGAACACGCCTTGCCGGGGAGAGTGAAGTCCGCATGAACTCCAGCGAGTCGCGAGTAGATGCGCCCAGCGTGCGTCCAGTTGACCAGATCTTTCGACTTCAGCAACGGCATGCCCATGAAGTGATGCGAGGCGCAGGTCAGATAGAAAGTGTCGCCCGCCTTGAACCCACACGGGTTGTTGTAATCCGCCCACAAAATAGGATTGCGATAGGTGCCGTCTCCTTGATCGCCCCAGGCGGGTTTGGTGGCAAGCTCGGCGGCGTTCAGCACAGCCAACGGCGTAAGGAGCAGGGCAATGAGGGCGCTAAGGCGGTGGAGCTTCATGAGTTTGCAGTCACTTGTTTTTCTTCTTCTTTTCACCGGGCACAACCGGCGGACTCAGGCTGACGGGGCGGGCGTCTTTGAATTGCTCCAGCGCCGCCTGGAGTTTGTGCGCAGCGGCGGCGGCCTCGCCCTGCAAGGCTGCAACTCGCTGCGGCGAATTCTCCTCCACGTCCTTGTCGAGGTCGAAAAACTTGCCGGTGCTGTAGAGCTTGAACTGCTGATCAAACGCCTGCTCCACCGCGCCGCGACTGCCGACATTCCTGGTTTGCGACGCGCGCAGTGGCACCCAGTAGCTGTAGATCCAATCGCGCGGCTGGCCCTTCTCGCCGCGTACTTGCGGGAGGAAACTGCGACCATCCAGAGTCAGCGTTTTCGAGACGACGACGCCCGCCGCTTCGCAGATCGTGGGCAGGAAATCGGTCATGTCCACGAGATCGGGGCAGACGGTGCCGGGCTTCATCTGGCCGGGCCAGCTCGCGATGAGGGGCACATGCATGCCGCCGCGAGTGGTGCTGCCCTTTTCCCCGTCCTGCTCGCTTCCGTCCTCCAGCGTCGAGGTCGCGCCGCGGCCCGTGCCATTGTCGCCGGTGAAGAGGATGAGCGTGTTGTCGCGCAGGCCGAGAGATTCGAGTTCTTTCGTCAAGCCGCCGACTTGCTTGTCCATGTAGGCCACCATGTCGGCGAAGTGTTGCTGATTAGCCGCCTTCGCGTTCGCGCCCGGCTGACCGTAGTCCTTGCTGTCCGGCGTCGCCTCGTAATGTCCGTGCGTGAGGATCATCGGGTAATAGACTAGGAACGGCTTGCTGCGATTGCGGCCGATGAAATCGAGAACGAAGTCCTGACACACGTCCGGCCCGTATTTTCCAGCGAAGGTTTCGAACTCGCCGTTCAGCGTGAGGCTGGGATCGGCGTAGCGCTCACCGCGTCCAAGCATCGACCACAGGCAGTGCTCATCGAAGCCGAAGTGCATGGCCAATGAAGCGTCCTTGGAACCGAGCTGCCACTTACCAGCGATGCAGGTGGCGTAGCCGGCATCGCGGAACAAATGGCCGAAGGTCGTCTGTGATTTTTCCAACGAGCCAAAGCTCACATAGTTCCGGACGTTCGACATGCCGGTCATCATCTGCACGCGCGTCGGCGTGCAGTTCGGCTGCGCGTAGCAGTGCTCGAAGCGCACGCCCGTGCGCGCGATGCCGTCCAGGTGCGGCGTCTGGTAGGACTTGCCGCCGTCAGCCCCGATGCATTCGTAGCCGAGGTCATCGGCGAGGATAACGATGACGTTGGGCTTCTGCATCGGAGCATTGGCGGCATGAAGCGCAGATAGCGGAATCAACAGCAGGGCGAGCAGTGTGAGCTTTGTTTTCATTGCGGGAATTCCACGCGTTGGTGTACAACTGCGAATCGTGGGCTCCGCCTGGGAACGAGACTGTGGAGTTCAGCGAGAAATTTCCTTTTTGCCATTTCTCTTGACACCCTTTCCCTTTTTGGACTTCTTCGTTGATTTGTCTTTGGCATTTTGTGGAGGTGACATTTCTGCATTCCATCGATTCCACAAGGCTTGCAGCTCTTGAACTTTTTCGGGCTGGCTACTGGCTAAGTCATTTTGTTCGCCGATGTCGACAGCCAAATCAAACAATTCAGGCGCTTCGTTATTGGCTTCGCCGTGAACTAACTTCAAATCACCATGCCGAACAGCCCACATACCATCGATCCGCCAAGACAACGTCGAATGTGGTCGACTGGTTTTCTCTCCGTTCAGATAGGGGAGCAGATTGACACCGTCGAGGTTCCATGCTGGATCGACTGTTCCGCCCGCGGCAGAAAAACACGTCGGCACGACATCGAGCTGGATAACGGGTTGTTCATAGATCTTGTTCGCAGGCAAGTGTCCCATCCATTGCGTCAGGAAAGGTAAACGTATACCGCCTTCCCAAGTTGTATGTTTGTGACCGCGTAAAACACCATTTCCATCGGGATGATTTGGCGCTCCGTTGTCGCTGATGAAAAAGATAAGCGTGTTTTCTTCTTGGGCTAGGGCGCGAATTTTATTGAGTACTACACCTACAGCATCGTCCATCGCAGATGTCATCGCGAACAACGTGCGATCCGAAACTTTCGATACGTTTGTGAATCGTTGAAGATATTTTTCGCTAGCTTCGAGTGGCGAGTGAATCGCATTGAATGGGAGGTAAAGGAACCATGGACTATCTTTGTGCCTTTCGATCCAATCGACGGCGTGTGCTGCAAAAGCATCCGTTGTATAAAAACTGGGGTCTTCGATTGCCTGAACGGACGTCGATTTTCGCGAGTCGATAAACCCACGTGGCATAAAGTACGATCCTGGATTCCCCGTCACGCCAAAATACTCGTCAAACCCGCGAGCCATTGGAAGTCTATCGTCGCCCGTGCCTAAATGCCACTTGCCTATAGCGCACGTAGAGTAGCCGATCGCCTTCATTCGATTGGCCAGAGTGAATTCCGCCAAAGGCAATCCCCCGGGTGCCATCACGTTGTTTTCATGTCCAAAGCGAGTCTGATATCGCCCTGTCATTAATCCGGCTCTCGATGGCGAACACAACGGGGCAGACACATAGCCTTGGGTGAATCGGATTCCATGCGTCGCGATAGAATCAATGTTCGGAGTTGGAACGTGTTTGCCACCGTAACAACCGAGTTCGTTGTAGCCAAGATCATCAGCATACAGTATCAGAATGTTTGGTTGTTTTGATGCTGCGTTTGCAGCGACGAATGAACCGCAAACGAAGGCCGTCGTACAAACAACCAAAAAGACATTTCGATTCATCCCAAATTTCTGCCAAACGGGTAATTCTTCAAAGTGTTGAGTAAGTATAACTAATATCCTGTTTTGAGCAGCACTTCAAACGCCATATCGGGTTTGAGTCGCCAGATTTTATTCGACTGGCTCCCACCCCAAACCCAGGACTTACATGGATTCTTTCGAGCCTCTTTTGAAATCGGTCTTTAGCCGGAACTAATGCACTTACGCCCAACTCAGCGAGTGAGTTGGTTTTGATGTACGTGATCTGCACAATACATGGACCAAAGAAGCATCGAAAGGACGTCACGAGTCTCTCAACGTGGCGACAACTTCGACTCTTGCTGTTTGCATCGCTGGAATAATACCGGCAATGAGACCGACTGCGATTGAGACGGCAATCGAAGTACTGGCAATGTAGTACGAGGGACGAAAGGCGATCGTCACACCTTCGGCACCAATCGCAAGTCCACCCCAGTGAAGCACTAACAGACCCATCAGCGTGCCAATGCAACCTCCGAGGACGCAAAGGATAACGCTTTCGGCAAGCACAATTCGAAACACTCGCCACGGTCGTAATCCGAGAACCTGCAACATGGCATGTTCTTTCATTCTGTCATGGACTGACATGAACATGGTGGTCGCGACAAGCGAGAGGACCAAACCGACCGATGCATATCCAAGCCAATGTGCGAAACCAATGAGATCGACTAGGTCAGAGAGCGTGCTTGTTTGAAACGCTCCTTTTGATCGAGTTGTTGTCGCCACGGGACCAGACTTCAACATCGTGTCAATGGCCGATGCAACTGCTTCTGCGTTAACGCCAGGATTAAGAAACACCTCGTGCTGCGTTACCAGGCCTGCTGCCTCCATTCCGCGTGAAAGCTGCAAGAAGGCCAAGCTCGTAAAAATCAAGTTCTCTTCTGATGGAATCGACGATGCGAATATCCCTACAACGCTTACCGAGATTTCGCCAATGGTGAATTGACTTCCAACTTTGAGTCCGCGACGCATTGCAACACTTTGACCAACGATGGCCGCATCACGTTTCGATTGAAATTGCTCCCAAGACCCAGAAAGCAGTTTTAGATCTCTGGCAGCTCGAAGTTGATCCGGTGGTGCACCGTTGAAGACGATGATATCAAGACTGGCGCGGCAGTTGTTTGTCCAAACTTGCACTGGCATCACCGACCTTACTCCGGGAATCTTTGAAATCGTTCGAGCGTAGTCTTCGGGCAAGCGACTGCTTGTAGGACAGAATCGGTTCTCCTGGAACACGATCAGCGTCTGTTTCGAATCTTCGTCGAATGTGAGCCGTTCGAGCCCTTTTTGAACAGCTTCGACCATGCAGAATGCAAAAATGGCAATCGCTGCTCCATTAACAGTGAGCAAGGTTCGAGCACGATGACGCCAGAGGCTTTTGAATACGTATGTCGCGAATGG
>JANOAI010000411.1:0-3082 GCA_031411055.1 Pirellulaceae bacterium | reverse complement strand
GGGCAGCCAGTTCATCGATCTCTTCTTCGATGAGGTCGGCGAGCCGGAACATGAGACGACCTCGTTCGCGCGCATCCATCTTCGACCAAGGACCTTTGTCAAAAGCATCGCGAGCGGCTTTCACGGCGCGATCGATGTCTTCTTTGTCACCTTCTGCGACTTCCGCGATGACTTCTTCCGTAGCAGGGTTGACGGTTTCAAACGTTTTGCCGGAGGCAGCCGGAACCCATTTTCCGTTGATGAACAAATGGGTGTGCTGAACGCGTGGTTGACGACGTGGAGGAGCAATGGTGGCCATAATTCAAATCCGTAAGGCTGAGAAAACAAATACGTGAGAGACCTGAATCAATCAGCGTAGCGAAACACCAAGCTAGATTCCAGTAGCAAGGGCATGGTCAGCAAGAAAAACGGGGCTTGGCGGTATATCCATCGTCGCCGTCCGCTCCTAGTGGAGCGTCACGCTTTAGATTTAGGGCTGGGTTATGCGGTCAGGAGTCAATTACGCAAAGCATCCGAAGGGCCGTTCCGGCAATTGACTCCTGACCCCATAACCCAAACATTTGATTTTGAGGCTCCACTAGGTACGAAGCGGGTATTTCGAGGCTATCGCGTCGTTAGCGGAAACGAACAGCGACTTTAGGCATGGATCAATTTAGAACTCGAAATGTTCCGTCCGAGCTGGAGCCACTGGAAAAATGGCGCCAACGACCATCGCTCCGAGGGAGAAAGTGTGTAGAAGCCAGCTTGGATCGTCGACTACGATCGTCCGAAGGGTGCCGGAGGCCACGACGAGCAGGGCGGCAAAGAATAGCCGTTCTGCCCAGACTCTTGCGATTTTCGATGGATGCCAGCGAACCATCCACAACCCCATAGCAGCCGAAATGGGGATAAACCAGACGAAACTATCGGCGACTTGCTCGATCCATTCCATGGACAATGCCTGTATTTGGGGGCTTGATCGACCATCCTTGGTGCGACTTCATCGTTATATCGAAAACGGAAGAAAAGATTCAAGAGGAAGATTGGTTACCGGAAAAGCAAGAAATCGACCCCGAAAGCACGGTAGCCCAATGCCATCTACTTTCGCGGTGCGGCGCGAGCCGCCCGGTTCTTGGTTGGCCGTATAACCAAGCAAAATACGAAATACGCCGGACAGCTTGCGTTGTTCCGCTACAAAAGTAGATGGCATTGCTCGGTAGCCCCCAGAACTCTTTAAACGCCCCCATTATTTCCCGTTGGCTGAGTTATAATTCCTGAATGCTGCAACCGTCCGTCTCACTCCCAAGCGAAATTCTCACGGATGTAGTTCGGCAACCCTTGCTCTACCGCTGTCCCTGCGGTTCCGAATTCCCAGTCGATCCTCAATGGGGTGGGGTCTGCCCAAGCTGCCATCGCCGACTGGATGCAAATGCAATGCGAATCGCCAGTTCGGCGACCTTAACTTTGCAAAACGTCGATGCCGAAGCCGATTCGTTGGAGTTTTCAACATCCTCGCTGGAGCTCGCGTCGGGGACGATGTTCGGCCATTTTCAGTTGGAATCACCCATAGGCCGAGGCGGGATGGGGGCCGTCTATCGTGCTCTCGATACATCGCTTGAACGCTATGTCGCTGTCAAGGTTATGAAGCCTGGCAATAGTGTGACGGAAACGCAAATCGCAAACATGCTGCGTGAAGCAGTCGCCCAAGCTCGTTTGAACCATCCGAATGTGGTTACGATTTATTACGTTGGACGCCATGAAGAAGAACCCTTTCTTGCGATGGAGCTCGTCGATGGACCGACCGTTGCCGATAAGATCAAAGATGGCTCCCTCGGCTATAGCCAAGTAATCCACATTGCACTGCAAGTCGTCGACGCTCTCGAACATGCTCAGCTTTTTGGAATTATTCATGCCGATATCAAACCGAACAATCTCCTGGTAAGCCGCGATCACCAAGTCAAACTCTCCGACTTTGGCTTAGCTCGCATGACCGAAACAGATGGCGAGGGACATCCGATTGCAGGGACGCCCGGTTATCTTGCTCCCGAGTTGATCGATGGCAAACCGGTTTCGATTCAGTCCGACATGTATGCGCTGGGGGTGGCCTTGTTCGAGATGCTCTTTGGCCGAATGCCTTTTCAGCTCAGCGGCAATACGCTCAAGCAACAACTGCAATCCCATAAGACTGCTCGAATTGAATTTCCAGTCCCGTGGCCCAAACCAGTTCCCTTGGAATTTGCGAAGCTCATCGAACGATTATTAGCGAAAGACCCTCGCGATCGATTCGAAGACTACGAGTCGCTCCGACAATCGCTCAAAAAAATCCAACCTTCCGAAACGACCATTGCAGGCATCTCCGCTCGAGCGATGGCTTACGCGATCGACCAATCAATGCTCCTGTGCGGTTTTGCCCCTTTTGCAGCCCTCGTTTACTACTTAGAAACCTTGTCTTTCAACTACAGCTGGATCGCACCGTCGGTTGCTTTGTTATCGTTGATCGTTCCGGCAGTCTATCTTTATCAAATGCGAAAAGGGGTCTCGAGCTTCGGACGCTACCTTTTCCAATTGCGAATCTGCGAGCAAAACGGGCTACCCCCGGGTCGAGAGCAATTGCTAACACGCGAAATCATTCGAAGTGCGGCAGCTTGGCTACTCCCACTTGGAGCTTACTTGTCGGTGTATTATCCTCCTGCCCTCGTTTTGGCGCTCCGTATCGTGGCGGTTCTCATGGTTGCAGAGTTGACGTGCTTGTTAATTTCACGACATCGACGAACCTTCCACGATCTTATGTGTCGATCCAGAGTCGTCTTAAAACTAGATCCTCCGTCGCTTTAAGCTCGCATACCGCATGACCGCCACGATTACGATTGTTGATTATCAAATGGGGAACCTTCGTAGCGTGCAAAAAGCGATCGAGCACGTTGGCGGTCAAGCCATTGTCACGTCTGACCCACAAACCATTGCCACCGCTGAAAAACTCGTTCTGCCTGGAGTGGGTGCGTTCGGAGATGCGATGACTGAATTGCGAAACCGCGGGCTGGTCGAATCCATCCTTCAGTTCGTCAAAACCGAACGACCGTTCTTCGGTATCTGCCTTGGTTTG
>JANOAI010000410.1:0-11615 GCA_031411055.1 Pirellulaceae bacterium | reverse complement strand
GCATGTTACGTGTGTCCTTTGGGTTTGGGGTTGGAATTTTGTGACTGACTGCTTCGAGCAGTCTTGATCACGGGTTAGAGTCGCCAGATTTTATTCGAATGTCTCCCACCCCAAACCCAGGGACTTACATGGATTCTTTCTGGAAAAATTCGACCGGAAATCGGTGTTTCGAACGAGTTCATGGAATTCGAGCAATACGCATTCGGATTGGAATAGAATGCATGTAAACTTTTTGTGTCATTCAACACAATCGAATCGTACTCCTTGAGTTTGTTTTGGGAATCTCTGTCGTGACTCGTTTCCAGTCGTGGATCATTGCTTGTGTGCGTGGAAGCCATGATTCCCGAGCGCGTACTCGACGAAAGAAACCGAGTGTACGATTCGTTTCTCGCCGCTGTCTCTTCGTTGAGCGACTCGAAACGCGCCGCGTTTTCGCGGCGTTTACACCAGGTAACTTGGCTATTTATCGGGTTGGAAATGGGACGGAAGATCTTGAAAGCACCGGGAATAACGTTGCGATCGATGAATACACCACGGGGGGTACATTTGTTCAATCGATCAATCTCCCAAGTGCTGGCTTGGATTCGCTCGTCGCGTCCGGTGTCGGGACCTTCGAAGGAAAAATAAACCGGTCGACCGATGGAAACTATTTAGTCTTGGCAGGCTATGGACCACTTTCGATTCCCTATCCCCAAGTCCTTAGCATGACCACCGCGACGAACGTCAATCGCGTTGTAGGTCGAATCGATGCAAATGGGAATGTCGACACGTCGACACGATTGGATAATTTTGGATCGAACTCTAGCCCGCGCAGTGTCGCTTCGACCAACGGAACCGACTTTTGGATCGGAAGCGGAAACACTTCGGCCAGTGTGATGAAAACGATGCTCGGAAGTACCGGTGGGGCGGCGACTTCATTGGGTGCGATCCATCCATCGATACAATCCGTTTCTATCTACAATGGCCAACTGTACGTGACCTCAACGCAAAGCAATCCTCCGGCAATCCGGCTTGGGACCGTCGGAAGTGGATTGCCAACTTCTGGAGGACAGCCGATCGACAACTTGCCTGGCATTAACAATACGTTGTTGACGAGCCCCCATAGTTTTTTCATGGCGAATCTCGAAACGAGTAATCCCAATATGGATACCTTATACGTCGCAGATAGCGGCGTCGGTGGTTTGCAAAAATTTTCGCTGGTAGCGGGGAGTTGGGTTTCCAAAGGGAGTATTGGTAGTTCGACCGATGCCTATCGAGGTTTGACTGGCATCGTTTCTGGAAGCAATGTTGGATTGTTTGCGACGAGACTTGGTGGAAATACAGCAACTGGTGGTGGCGAGCTTGTTTCGATCTTCGATACCAGCGGCTATAACGGAAATCTAATTGCAGTTCCAACCTTGCTCGCAACGGCTGCTAACAAAATAGCTTTTCGCGGTGTTGCTCTGACGCCCGGAATTCCAACGACTCCGATTCTCTCCATCGCAGCCATCGACAAATCAAGAATCGAAGGGGACGGAGGTGGATCGACCGCTTATAAATTCACGGTCAGTCGGGTCGGCGTTACAACGTCGGCCCTGACATTGAATTGGACCGTTGCTGGTTCGGGGAGCAATCCAACGTTCGCGAACGATTTTGTCGGGGGCATTTTTCCGAATGGAACGCTGAATTTTGCAGCCAACGAGCTTTCGAAAACGATCATTGTCAACGTAGCCGCCGACGGAGCAATGGAACTCGACGAAAGTTTTTCCGTGGTGCTCTCAAATCCATCTGGGGGTGCGATGATCACTACGTCGACTGCGACATCGATCGTGGTCAATGACGATGCACCAACCGAATATCTATTTGGATCTAGCGATGTCGTCAAATTCGAAGGTACAGGAAGTACGACCTCGTTTACGTTCACTATCCAGCGAACCGGAAACACATCGGTCGCTAGTTCAATTGACTTTTCCATATCGGGAGCCGTCAACGCGGAAGACTTTCTCAACCAAGTCTTGCCAACGGAAACAATTTCTTTTATCGCCGGTCAGTCAAGCCATACGGTCGCGTTGATAGTCGTTGGCGATTCACAAGTCGAGCTCGACGAAACATTGATTGTGACGTTGAACAATCCGTCGCCTGGTTCCGTGGTTGCGACTCCTTCCTTGAATGGAACCGTTAAAAACGATGATGCAATGATCACGATCTCGTCATCGACTCATTATATTGCGGAGGGTAACGCTAGTACGACTGAGGTTAGCTACACCCTGACACGAAGTGGTTATCTTGCGAGCGTCGCGTCAGTAGAATGGGCTGTAGCTGGAGGACTTAGCAATGCAGCGACTGGATCAGATTTCGTTGGAGGTAGCCTACCTCAAGGAATTGTCAGTTTCCCGGCCGATGGACTGACAACCACACAGACGATCAGCGTCCCAATTCAAGGGGATACGATCGCGGAGCTCGACGAATCGTTCATCATCAATCTCAGCAATCCTTCGTTCGGCGCGACAGCTTCAGGAACCGGGAAGGGTCTCATTGAAAACGACGAATATTATCCCTTGGCACCGGGTGACGTTGTCATCACAGGCATGAGTACGACAAATGACTCATTCTCATTTGTCCCTCTCGTCAACTTACCGGCCGGTGAAACGCTCAAATTTAGCGATTCGGGTTGGTCGGGCACTGCATTCTCGACCTTCGAAGGTTTGTTAACTTTTGTGGTAGGGCCGAATGGTATTGTTGCGGGGACGGAGGTCATTGTTACCAACCTCAGTGCTGCAAACCCGACCGTTCAGCCCAACACGTCGGGCTCGGCAACGAGCGGGCTTGCAATGCAATTCGCATCGGGAGGCGAGAATTTGTTCGTCTATCAAGGAGCCGATTCGGCTCCCGCCTTTTTGTTCGCAATTAACTTTGGGAGCACTTATCTCACTTCGGGTACTCCTACTAACACGACGACTTACTTGCCAACTTCATTGACCCTTGGTGTATCCGCCGTTGGCAATCTAGGGGGCGTGAACATCGCTCAGTACAACGATTCGCCGACGGTCGGTACCAAGACACAGCTTCGAAATACGGTCGCGTCAAGCCCAAACTGGGCGACGTCGAGTACCGCGTTAACTGAACAAAGTCTGACCATTGTACCCTCGGCAGAAGTTGCTTCCCGGCAAGTATTTTACAATCGTTCGACAAGCACCGTCTTTGGCGATGGATCAGGAAATCCCATCAACGCCATCGATCCAACCAAGACGGCTTTGCTTCCAGGGCAAACAACGTCGACTGCGCACTACACCAATTACACAAGAGGTTTGAATGGTATTGTCGTCGACTTAACTGGAACGACCTTTCTACCCGGAATTTCGCCTGCTAGTTTTCAATTTGCTTCTTGGAGCAACTTTTCGAACACCACACCCAATTTTGTGGCGATCAACCCGATCGTCACGGTATCTACTTTCGCTGGGGGTGGTACCAACGGGTCCGATCGAGTAAAGCTTGATTTCCCAAATAATGCAATTCAGAATGCTTGGTTGCGAGTCACTGTCCTAACAAATTCGAGCACAGGCTTAGTGACGAATGACGTATTCTATTTTGGGAACGCCCGTTTGGATGTTACGCCAACTTCGCCGTTTCCGACTCAACAAGTTACGATCAATATTTTCGACACGAATACTATTCGTGCTAAGCAAGGTCAGAACCCCGGTCTCATCTCGAACATCTTTGACGTCGATCGAAATGGAGTTGTGAACATTTTTGACACGAATGCCGTGAGGGCCAGTCAAGGAGTGAATAGTCTTCGTTCCTTTACAGCTCCAGGCATGCAAAGTATGGCCGCGATTGCGATATCCTTTCCAGTGGGCGCAATCCGAGGAAGCTCAAGACAAGATGCAGAATCCACCGATGCGTACTTCGGCGACTTCGGTAGCGAAAGCGTTACCAAAAGAAGCAAGAGGTTGGGGGCAATACGTTCTTCGTAATTGGCGAATACAGATAAGCGAAAAATTCGTTCAGACTAGCTGGACAACGCACTCTGAATCAAATTCCCAATAATTTGTGACGTTTTCGAAACCATTAGCCGTTTTGGCGTTAGCCACGGTTTTCATTGAAAGAACCGCGGCTAACGCCGTTCGGCTTATTCAAAGTGGCGCCATCCAGCTAGCATCTCGGCCGTTGGTCTATGAACCGCTTCGCTTTATCGACGGAGCGAAGCAAACTCCCCGATTCGACACAAACCACTTCGACCCGTAATCCAAGTCGACGATTCATCAAATCTATGACTCTTGATGAATCATGCTCCGTGTCTTCGACTTCAATTCTCAGTTGATCTCGTTCCCCCTCACGGTGGGCGATCAACCGGTACTCACCTATTGATGGAATCGAACGCAATATGGCTTCGATACTACTTGGGATGACATTCACTCCGCGGATAGTCAGCATCTGATCGACGCGTCCCACAACACCTCCTTCCAGCCTCACATTTCGGCCGGTTTCATTTTTGTCGTAAGTCGGTCGAACGAGGTCACCCGTCCGATACCTCAGCGCGGGAACGCCTGCACGACCAAGACTTGTCAGTACTAATTCGACAAGTGGCTGAGAACCTTCTAGCTGTGTATCGGAAGATGGGATTTCATCTTGAAGGATAGGAAGAAACTCGGCGATGAACTCGCTCTCAATAACTTCGAGAGCACGACCGTCGTTGGAACCAATCCCCCATGGGCCAACTTCGGTTGCCCCTGCATGATCAATAAGCCTTGCATCGTACAGGGTTTCAATTCGATTTCGAATCGACGCAATCGATCCGCCTGGTTCCCCCGCAACAATGACTTTTCGAATGCCAAGCCTACTTGGTTCGAGTCCGCGTTGCTTGGCTTCTTCAGCTAAGTGCAAAGCATAGCTTGGCGTCGTGAACAGGACAGTACATTTGGCTGCTTGAATCAAATCCATCCGAGCTGCCGTTGACAAGCCACCGCCGGGCACAGTGCGACAACCTCGGGCAAGACAGGCGTCGTTGGCGCTCCAGAAGCCAATAAATGGTCCGAATGAGAAGGCCATGAAGACCACTTCGCCTGACTGCAGCTCGGCCGCATCCAAAACCTTCTGCCAAGTTCGGATCCACCACGCCCAATCTTCTTTCCGATCCATAACCATTAGCGGTCGGCCCGTTGATCCGCTTGTTCGATGAAGTCGATTGTATTCTCTCAACGCAAATGTGTGGTGTGGCGCTAGGCCATCTTCGTCAGCACCGCGTGACAATTCCATCTTCGTTGTAGCCGGAAACTGCGACCAAGCTTCGAGCGACTCCACTTGCTTGGGGAATCCAGCAAACTTCGACCGATAGTATTCGTTATGGGCCATGACCGTCGCGAGAAGATCGTTGAGCCGCTCTATTTGATAGGCTTCAAGGCTTCTTCGATCTTTAAACGTCATCGGTAATCATTCGACCAAGAGGGGCGGATCCAAAGTGAATTCAATGGATCTTACTTCAGCATGCCAAGTGTCAGGAGTGCATAGCCGGTGACGAGATTGGGATCGCCTTCCATCCAGCGTGCGTCGCTATTGATCCACGATCCATCTTCTTTCTGGCGTTGAGCCAAGGCGGCCAGCAAATCGGTGCGCCATGCGCGATCGCCGTAGGAGGTCTTGAATTCGGCAACACCGAGTGCGTCCAAGGCTTTGGCCATTGTATGGTAATAGTAAAACAAGCCCGACGTCCCCATGCCGGGATTCGAATCGACAGAGTAATTGGCCTCTAAAAACTTAGTCGCTGCCTTGACGCGTTCATCGTTCTTGCCCACTCCAGCGAAGATCATGCTCTTCAACCCAGCATAGGTCATTGAAGCATACGAACGGAGCCCGCCACTTTCCGTTTTTCCAGCCATGCTATCACCGCCCGCGGCCGGTGTGTAATAGAAACCGCCATCGTTAACCATACCAGCAAACGGAGTTGGATTGTCTCCCGACGCTCGGTTTTGACATCGCGAAACAAAGGTCAGAGCTCGTTGAACCGCTTCATCATTCTCGTCACGTCCGAGACTATGCAAGGCTTCCAATAGGAATGATGTATTCGAGAGATCTGGACGAGACTTGCTTCCATAGCCAGCGCCACCGTAAGCAGGGTCATCGCTCTTGAGACCTTCTCCGTCATCCCATTGAAGCTTTTTCACATAGGTCTCGGCTCCTTCGAGTAGCTTGGCATATTTCCCATCCGCGTTGGCTTTCGAGAAGGCCATAATCGCGATGCAGGTTTCGTAGTTGCTATGTTTTGAATTTGGAGCGTAGATGCCTCCATCCGGTTGCTTAAAACTCTCTAGGTAGGCAAGCGACTTGGCGAGCATGGCGTCATCTCGAGGAACACCGACCGAAAGCAGGCCAGCTGTGACCAAGGCAGAAACCCCTAGTCCATTTTGTTTCGAAAAGGAACCGTCGTCCGCTTGTCCGCGAACACGCAAGAATTCGATCGCTTTGTTGGTCATCGCAAGTTGATCGACACTGACGGTCGCACTCACTTTCGGAGCATTTTCCTGAGCGTAGGACATCGAAATGTTCATCACGGCTGGGCAAGTCGTTGCGAGAGATAGAACAATTCGAAGCGCAGTGTATTTTTTCGATTTTGGAAACATAATTACAGTTCTGAGTAAGTTTTGAATTGGAAACGATCGGCTCTACCCAAATCGTTCGAAATCATTATAGAACAATTCGCGCCGCGTGTAGACATTCTTCCTGATTCGAGCGTTTCATCCAGACTCGTTGCGGAACAACCGAGAGGCTTCTATTGTCGCGAATATCGGGTCCTTAGTTGGAAAATCGCAAGTGTAAGGGATGCCAGAATGGACACGGCGAGCCCCCAACGCCGCATCGGAGTCGTGGAAAACTGGAGGGAAAGTTTTCCGTCAAAATCGGCTGGAATTGCAATCTGCATCAAACCGTCGGAGCTCCGCTCGATAGCGACCGGCTTGTCATCCAGTGTAGCTCGCCATCCCACTGGATAAAAATAGTGGCGAAGTAAAAGACTCGACGCATTACTTGAAGACAGCTCGCCGTCGATCCGACCCGTTGTTAGTTGAAGTGCGTGAATGTTGATGGCACTACCCTCTGAGAACGCAAGCTCCGCCGGTCCGGTATACGTCTTTCGAAGCGGCTCACCGACAGCAAACTCAGCTGCATTTTTCGGAAGCCATTCGTTCCCGACATCGGGGGCAAAGTAATTCGATGCGATATCGCGAGCCGACATTGGGTGGCTAAACGGCGTCGGCTCAGGCTTTACTGAGAGGACTCGACTCACGACCGCAAGAAATAATAGCAAGGCTCCGACGAAACGCCACTTTTCATCGATTGCTTGGCTTCCAAGAACGCCAATGACGATCGACGCACCGATGGTTACGAATACCAGAAATCGCCAGGGAAACTGCTGAAGCTTTAAAAGTGGCCCGTGTTGCCAAAGGAACTCGGACCATGGGTTGATCAAAAAGAATGCCATGATCATTGCAGCACTTGCGAGCACAAGCAGCGTTCTTTGATCCTTCGTCCATCGGCTCCAACCGTAGATCGCAAATGCTATGGCGTATAATAGAACGACGAGTTGAATCAGTCCAAACTTTACATTGGTAACCGTCTTGGTTTTTTCGGAATTGAATAGTTCGATAAACGAAGCGAAGTTTTTCGAATAGTGAAAAAAACCTTCCGTCGCAACATTCGGTTGAACGTATCGAAACTCACCGAGCCAAGTTACCCAATAAACTCCGGCCAATGCAACGCCAGCGGCAAGAGACAAAACTGTGCTCTGGAGTGAACAAACGTTTCGATACCTACCTAACAGCATGAGGATAAAGGCTCCACCCACAAACGCTACTTGCATCGCGACGCATGGATGCATCATTGCGATCCCACCTGTCATCCAAGGGAGCAACCAACTTTTTGACTGCCTTTGGCTCAATAAGCCAGAAGAATCCTGCCAAGTATCTAATAGCGCATGAATCCAGAATGGTACAAGCATCATCGCGGCGTATTCCGAAAAATCGCCACGTATCCAAAGATCGGTGGCTGGATACTCGGCGGTTACAAAAAAGGTTCCCGCCATTCCGCCTGCGAGCCAGCCAAAACGCGACGCTACCAAACGCGACATTCCCCAATAACCGAGAAAAGTGATCGCTATTGTCGCTAGCCCAAGTTGCCAAACGACATTTGGGCACCAGGCAAAAAGCGAAGTAAAGTAAAACCAGCCCGACTGATAAAAGCTAAAAAAAGGACTCCCCAAGCCAGATCGAAAATCGGAACACCACTGCGGTGAAATGTAACCATTCGCAATGCAGTCTTGAAACTGAATTTGCCGCAACAGGTATCCCGTTGCGTCATCGTTCTTGTAGAAACTCTCCTTTTCGAGGAGGAAAAAATGTCGCCCCAATGCCAACGCGAGCAATATGCCCCACGCAGCCGACAGAAGAATCCATTTGCGTTGTGTATAATCTTCTTGATTAGCCATAAATGCGAACAATAGCCAGGGAGGATAAGCCATGAATTCGGCTCGTAACCAAAAGCGTCGTCAGGAAGCCAGTGAAGTTTCCATTGCTTCGTACCTGATCCGGCGTTTGCAAGATTATGGCATTGCCGATTGCTTCGGAATACCCGGCGACTATGTACTGGCTTTCTACAGTTTGCTTGAGGAAAGCCCCATCAATATGATCGGCTGTACGCGTGAGGATTGCGCTGGCTTCGCCGCCGATGCTTACGCGAGGATTCACGGCATGGGGGCCGTATGTGTTACCTATTGCGTGGGTGGATTAAGCGTCTGCAACAGTATCGCCGGAGCCTATGCCGAAAAATCGCCAGTCGTGATGTTGACCGGCTCGCCCGGATTAAACGAACGGATTAACAATCCGCTCCTGCATCACAAGGTTCGCGATTTCCGGACTCAAATCGACGTTTTCGATAAGCTTTGCATTGCTTCGACCGAACTCAATGATCCGCTGACCGCATTTAGTGAAATCGACCGCGTCCTCGACGCGTGCCACCGCTTTAAGCGTCCTGTCTATATCGATTTACCTCGCGATATGGTTCACGTCGTCCCTGCCGTTTCTCATGCTTATCGTCGACCGATTTCCGATGACGACGAACTTGCACTCGACGAAGCCGTTAAGGAGACGATCGCGCGACTCACGTCAGCCAAACGACCAGTCATCATCGCGGGGGTAGAAATCCATCGTTTTGGACTGCAAGAAACCGTCATGAAATTGGCTGAGCAAACACAGCTCCCAGTGGCGACAACGATTCTCGGCAAGAGCGTGATTCGAGAGACACATCCGCTCTTCATCGGTCTCTATGAAGGAGCAATGGGCAAGGAGGAAGTCACCCGTTTCGTTGAAGAAAGCGACTGCATCTTGCTGCTTGGGACATTTATGACCGATATCAATCTTGGGATCTATACGGCAAAACTGGATGTCAAAAATTGTATCTATGCAACCAGCGAGCAACTGCAAATTTCGTATCATCATTTCCCTCGCGTTCCACTTGAAGATTTTATACAGCGGCTAATTGATGCAAAACCGCAGGTGACTCAGCGTGCGATCCCGAGTGACCTCCATATCAAAGCTCCGAAGGCACCATCGATTGAAGCCTCGGCTCCACTTCGCGTCAGTCGCATGATTGCTCATCTGAACGCACGCATCGACTCGAATACGATTATCATTGCCGATATTGGTGACTCGCTATTTGCGGCCACTGAGTTGGTCATTCATGATTCAACCGACTTCATCTCACCCGCTTACTACACTTCGATGGGATTCTCGGTCCCAGCCGCGCTCGGAGCCTGTACGGCTCGACCGAATGACCGAGTGGTCGTCATCTGCGGCGATGGGGCCTTTCAGATGACAGGCCAAGAAATGTCGACCCTTATCCGTCGCGGCCATTCACCGATCATTATTATTCTAGACAACCATGGCTACGGGACCGAACGTATGCTACAGAAAGGTGAGTGGAAGTACAACGAAATTCACACATGGAACTACCATGCCTTACCGACCATCTATAACGGTGGACGCGGGCACCTCGTTGACGACGAAGGTGAATTCTGTAAAGCACTTGGAGAGGCCTGGGACGATCGTTCGCAACTTCATATCATCCATGCAAAACTTGTCGAAGGCGATGCCAGCCAAACCTTAACCCGCTTGGCTGAGCGTCTTGGTAAGCGTGTGGAAAGCTGATGTTAGAGATTGAAAAACTCTCCTTTCGATTCGACGCACGGAAACAGGATCGTTCTCTTTTCGCACGCCTGACGGGGTTCTCGCCTTCCAAGCAATCTGAACCACCAGCGGTTCTCGATGGATTGAGTCTTGAAGTCCAGGAGAATGAACTGCTGGTTGTTCTCGGACCAAGCGGATCCGGGAAAACAACCCTACTTCGGAGTATTGCCGGGCTGATTCAACCTGATTCTGGACAGATTACGATCGACGGAAAAATCGTTACCAACACAGCAGCTCATCGACGCGGTGTCTCGTTCGTCTTCCAGAACGGTGGCTGGTACGATCATCTTACGGTCGAGCAGAATATGAAACTGGAGGGATCGAGTTCCGAAGAAGTGGATGCGTGGCTTGAACGCCTTGGATTGGCCATGTTTCGACGAAAGTATCCAAGCGAACTTTCAGGTGGTCAAGCACAACGTCTTGCGATTGGACGGGCGATCGCCAAATGTAATCCATTGATTCTTTTCGATGAACCGTTGAATCAGATGGATGAAGTACTTCGCGCGTCGATCCGCGAACTCATGCGCGAATTGCATCGCGAGGGGAGAACCATCATTCACGTTACCCACGATCAATATGATGCGATGCAACTCGCAACGCGACTTGCCATCTTGCACCAGGGTCGAATTCAGCAGATTGGGACGGTTGAAGAGCTCTATCGCGAACCAAACCATTTTTGCGTAGCGATGACCCTCGGCCAACCTCAGATGCAGTTCTTTGAAGCCGCGATTGCTCGGCAGGATGGCGGCTACGATCGTATCGATATTGAAGGGAATTTCGACCTGGCGAAAACAAGTTTTTTAAAGCAACGACACACGAATTCGAATGCAATCAGGGGTTCGTCGAGATCGATTGTTGGCATTCGTCCCGAAGCTTGGCAAGCAACGCGTCTGGAGAACACGAAAGTTCCGGAACTCGAACAATTAAGGATTGCGAGATTCTTAACTCAACGCTTTTTTGGCGACAAAGCCATTCAAACTTGGTCATGGGAACGTAAAGGCTTTCCCAATATTGAAATCCAGCGGCTCGTCTCCGTCTGCGAAAATCCTCCCAATCCAGCTGCTCAGTACACGCTCAACGCAAATCAACTGCATTTCTTCGATCTCGAATCCGGCGAACGGTGTACGCCTGTTTCAAAAATCGAAAATATATGACATTCCTTGCTCAACGCCACCAAAAATACTTTCATGCAAACTGAATACCGCAGGTTTATCCTGCGGAAGCTTCTGTTTTCCGCTAACAAAAGGATCCGCCGCAAAATCTCTCGCTCGCCGGATTTGCCCAAGGCAAATACGGCGAGCGAGAGATTTTGCGGCGGATCCTGTTGTTAGCGGAAAAAAGAAGCTTCCGCAGGATAAACCAGCGGTATTAAGTTTGCATGGAATGATTTTTGGTGGCGTTGTG
>JANOAI010000409.1:0-9879 GCA_031411055.1 Pirellulaceae bacterium | reverse complement strand
GGCTCGAACCGTATCTGAACTTTGGAAAACGATAGGTAGGCTCGTCGATCGATTTCCCGCAGAGGAATGCCTACGATACATCCTACACGCCGGCTACCGACTAAAGACTTACGGGATACATCAACCCTAGAACCGCTCTAGATGTAGCGTTTTTCCAACGTTCCCGTAGATGAGCTGCGCGATCAGAATGCCTTCGACGATGGTTACTTCACCCTCCCGCTCTTCGCGGGAGGGTGAAAGTAAGTGGCATTCTGCCACCGCAACTCCGCCGCCGATTGGAATTCACTCGCTACACCTATTAAAGAACTGCTCTAGAATTCCTAGCACCATTGGAATTCTTTTGAGTTCTACGACCGGTAGCTCTTCGGCTGTCGCTCGACTTACCGAAAGTACCAACCCGAATTTCCTCGGTTACCCTTGCGGCTCCAGTGGAATGGTAAGGCCATCAAAAGCAACGGTTACCGAAACACCACGTTGTTGGGACGGTTTAGATTTCGATTGAAGTCGAAGCGGATCATCGCCATTCGCGAGCGGGTTCATGTGGGTGAGGACCAGGTGCTTGATGCGATGCTTTTCGGCTTGTGTAAGAACGGCATTAGGCCAGCTATGCCCCGTCAACTCCGCGAACTCGATTTCATCGTCGGTAAAGTTGCATTCATGGACCAAGTAATCGAGATCGGAAATTGAATTCCAATAGGCTGAATCAGGACGGCTCGTCGTGTCGGTAACATATCCGAACGAAAATTCTGGCCAGTCAAGTCGATAGCCAACGCTTCCCCCAGGATGATCGAGTTTGAACCAGGAGAGTTTCGCACCGCAAAGCTCAAAATTCTTGGGCAGTTTCTCGAGAGGAATCCATTCGATAGGCGGACTGACTGGAAACAACAATTCGTGGAAAAGGTGGTCCTGAATTGCACGCAGTTTTTCGGCTTCACCATAAACGCGAAAAGCATTGAGCGTTGTGGCGTACTTGAGGTCGAGGACAAAAGGGAGTCCCATCACATGGTCCAGATGGGCATGGCTTAAGAGGATATCCAACGATTCCGTTTTCGCGCATTCGATGGCGCGATAAACCCCAGTTCCTGCATCCAGCATGAGTCCACAATCAGGAATAAATAAGCACGAAGTCTGGCGCGTGTCGTTGGGGTGGTATCCAGCGGTACCTAAAAAGTGGAGATTCAATTCCTTCATGATCATGCTTTTAACCGATCAGCGAGTGCAACTCAATCACAGCGCCGAAATTCGGTTCAATGTGCAATATCGCGAGAAATCCCAAGCGAATTCGTTACAGACTCCGCTAATGTAGGGTGTCTAAAACGAAATTGGCTGGCAAGAAGCTTCGAATTCGAAACGTTCGAACTTGACAAAAGCATGACGTCCGCCTTTTCTTTTCCCATTGCCAGTCGCAGGCCCCACTTCGGCGCTGGAAACCAAGCTGGACGACCGAGGCAGTCAGCGATTTGGGTTGTAAATTGGTTGTTTCGCAGCGATTCAGCGACAAAATTGTAAGGACCAGTGCAAGTCGGATTTAATGCCAACCATACAAAGCCAGCGGCTGCATCTTCCAGATCGATCCAATTCCAAAACTGAGTTCCTGATCCAATCCGGCCACCGAGTCCAAATCGGAAAATCGGGAGCAGCTTGGCCAACGCTCCGCCGCGTGGACTCATTACGATTCCCATTCTACCGTACGCGATACGCGAATTGGATTTTTCCAATTTTGACGAAGCATTCTCCCACGCCGATGCCAATTTGGCTAAAAAATCATTTCCGACCGACGCTGATTCATCTAAGAGCCGGTCGCCACACGATCCATAAACCCCTGTTCCCGAAGCTGACACGAAAGCTTTTGGTGGCTGGGAAAGTTGGCTGAGTTGATTTGCAACGACGACCGTCGAATCCACCCGGCTCGTCCATAACGCCTCCTTCACTTCACTCGTCCAGCGTTGGTCGGCAATGCCTTTCCCTGCCAGGTGGATAAACGCATCCAACCCTTCTAAATCAGAAGAATTTTCGAACCCCAATTCCGGATTCCATTGCGTTGAAACAACATCCTTTTCAGCAGCGTGAGATGATCGGTGACTCGGATTGTTTAAAACTCTTTCAACTCGAACTACGGTATGCCCTAAGACTCGCAGCAGCCTCACGATTTCCGACCCGATCATGCCGCGACTCCCCGTGATCGCAAATTTTTTCGATTTAGCATTCGACGGATCGCAACCAACCAGCGCGCGATTGAATTCCAAATCGGACCGTGTTGTTCGGTGACGATAAGCGAATACTTGATTCAATTTCGATTCGACAAAGCCTTTGCCTAAGCTCCCGAGAGAACGAAATGGAAGCTCGTAGTCAATTCGGTCAGTCAATCGACAACGACGAGGGCCGAGTTCGTGAAAATGATGAGCGTGGTACCACGAAGCAAACGGACCATGAACCTGTCGGTCTGAGAAGAGATGAGGCGGATCGAAGGTTTCGTGCTTAGCAAGCCATTGCTGTGTAATTGGCCCAATCTTCATCCCCAGAAGAACCTCAGAACCCGGCGCCAGACTCTCGTCCGAGCGATGAATTGAGATCTTCTCCCAAGGAGGAGTCAACCGGCTCAATGCCCCAGGAGTTGCATGATAGCCAAATACCTCCTGGGCTGAAAAATCAAGCTCACTGGCGAATTCGAAGGTCACTCGGATCCGAACTCCGAGAACTCCAAGAGCGAAGCGAGATCTCGTAATTTGTCGAGAGCACGTTTCTCGAGCTGACGAATGCGTTCCTTGGAAACGCCGAGACTATCCGCAATTTTCTGCAACGTTTGCACTTTTCGATGGCCTCCAAGCGAAAACCGCGCGCGGACAATGAATTTTTCACGGCGATCAAGCTTATCAAGAAGTGACACTAACTTGGTCCTCAAAAGATGCCATGTTTCGGGTGACATCCCGGCAGCCGAATAGCGATCGTCCAAATCTACATCGGCTTCTTGAAGGCTTGTCCCGAACCTAACGCGATCCTTTTGCTTCGTCATGACGTTGCGATAAGCGTTGCGTCGAACGACTTGCGTTGCATAAGTACTAAACCGGAAACCTCGCTCGAAATCGAATTTCTCAACCGCTCGGATCAAGGCCATAATACCATCGCTGAGTAGGTCGTCGAACGGATTGTTTGGATTCGCAAACTTTTTCACAATGGATATTACGAGTCGCATATTCGATTTCACAATCAAATCTCGATACCAGTTGGCAGCCGCAATCAGACCTTTAACGCACAGCAAATCATGATGAGTCAGACTCTCCGGAACAATCCCGGCCATGAACTTATTTGCAACATGTTGCAAATAATTCATTCGACGAAACAAGTTTACTTCGAGTTCTGGTTTGAGCAGTCGAGCCTCGCACAGTCGTGCTAAGTATGATGGAAGAGCTGCAAACCGAGCGGACGAGTTGACTGACCCATTGCCGTCGGTGTCGTAGAATAACGTAGCTCCCAAAATTTCCGACTCAGCTCCTGCTATTTCGAAGGCTGAATTTCCGATAAAATCGAACTTCTTTGAACAAAGCTCTTCCCGAAGGGATTCGTAACCCTCGTCTCCGTCATCGCAAACGATGAGCCGAGTGAATTCGTAAAGCTGCGCATTGAGCTCGCAATCCTCAAAGGGTTCTGAGGTTGTTTTGCGACGTTTCGGCTTCCTTCCAGATTGTCTTGACGAACCCGATTTCAGGTCGTCATATCCCAAGGCAGGCAAGGAGCCTCCCCGATTTCCGTCCGATGCCAAGCTTTCGCTTCGAGTAGCAACTGCTTTTCGATCTCGAACAGGCTTGGCGATAATTTGTTTTTTCTTCGCGAGAGGCGATACCATGATCATTTTAAATCTTCCAAAAACATTCAAAACGTTCGTTTGCCGGTATTTCCGACTGGATTAATCTAAAAACGTTCAATTCGTTCATAAGAATATCCAGCCCGTTCGGGGAATTCAAGGGCATATTCCCCATTTTATTTGAGTCTGGAGGTCTTGATAAACTTGTTCGACGCGCCATACTGCTGAATGAATTGAACGTTTTTAATGCAGGATCTCATTTTTGGAACAAAATTTTTCCCCAAAACAGATTGCGGAAGCGCTGCGAGTGAGCGAGTCATCGATAAAACGATGGTGCGATCGAGGTGCGATTCAGACGGTGAAGACTTTGGGTGGCCACCGAAGAATCCCGCTGGATTCGCTGCTTGCTTTCCTCGAATCGACAAATCGCGATATCCCTGATCTTTCTGCCATTGGAATGGATCTTTCCTCGGTCCGTAGAAACGAGATCCCGCCAGAAGCGAAGTTTTCGTCACAGGATGCAACTACGCGGCTGCAATATCTCCAGGATGCTCTCATCTACGGTGACGAAAAGGAGTGTCGAAGACTTTTGATTGAATGGTATGGAAGCACTTCCAGTTTCGCATGTTTAGGCGATGAGTTGATTTGCAGGGCATTTGCTCAAATTGGCGATTTGTGGCATCAAGGCAAGATCGAGATTTTCCAAGAACGTCGTGCGTGCGAGCTATGTGGTCGACTCATCCATGAGTTTCGCCGTCTTTTTGCTGAACCAAGTCCGATGGCGCCAAAGGCGTTCGGTGCTGCTGTGACAGGCGATTACTACGCCCTGCCAGGTCAAATGGTGGAGGTTTCTTTGAGAGAGGTTGGATGGCAGGCGGTCAATCTAGGGGTGAATCTCCCGCTCGATACCATCTTGAAGGCAGTGCGATCCGAGCGTCCCAAGCTCTTCTGGCTAAGTGTCTCCCACCTCATTGATCAAGAGAAGTTTGTCGAAGACTACTCCGATTTTTGGAATGCGATTCCGCGTGAGACGGTTGTCGTTGTCGGCGGGCGGGCTTTGACAGATAGTCTTCGGCCAAGGCTTCAGTACACGGCGCACTGTGATACGCTTCAGCAACTTTCCATGCTCGCGAACAGCTTAAAGAGTCAATACTTGCTAAAGCAAGCTGCGCCCATCTAAAAAGGGTGTTTCAAAAAGTTATCAGGCAGGCTCCACGGTCGTGATTTTCAAAGAAACGAAAATTTTAATGCCGAATAAAGTCGCTGCGATCAGGTCATCAGAACCAACGGCAACGACGGCATCCAACGGAAAGTGATTCCAGAGTAAACTATCCGTTTAAATTCTTGTTTGGATTGGAATCGGATTTTGGATGAACTAGGTCTCAGTCGCCGCGCCTACTTTAAGGATCAGATTACGGCATCGGGATGGATCCGATCGCAGGATTGGCTTGAGGAAACGGAATCGACGAACTCTCTGCAGAAGAGTGCGGCGAACGAGGATCGCTTGCCGATGCTCCCGTGGCTCGTGGTGGCAGACCGGCAAACGGCCGGTCGCGGGCGGGCCTCAAATATTTGGTGGTCACCAAGCGGCTGTTTGATGTTTTCGCTCGCGCTTCAACTTGGCCCCGGAGTTGACCGAATTAGTCAGTTATCCCTGATCACCGGAATTGCCATTGCAAAAACGGTACGAAGATATGTGAGTATTCCTGGCACGGTTAAGGTGAAGTGGCCCAATGATGTTTATGTTCGAGAGAAGAAGTTAGCTGGGATTTTGATCGAAAATGTCACCCGCGGACAGGAACAGACCTGGATCATTGGCGTTGGGATAAACGTTGTCGTCCCGATTCATTCTGCCCCCAATGCGATCTCGGAACTCGCCACGAGCTTGCATCTTGAAGCGGAATCCTCGCGTCGCGATTCCATTTTTTGTGAATCGATTTTGATAGACTTGCTGTCTGAGATTCAGACAACGCTCGACTCTTGGAAGACTACGCCCGATTATCTCCAAGAACATTGGAGTGATGGCTGTTTTCTGACTGGAAAGCAACTTACGATTGCACAACCAAATGGCGTGATCGTGGGGCATTGCTGTGGAATCGACGCGTCGGGCGGTTTGATTGTTCTCGATGAATCCGGCCAAAAGAGAGTTATCCTCAGCGGTATTCTTGAAAAATGGAAACCAAACTACCGGGAACTTCAATATGCAGTTTAGAGCACTTGTGTTTTTCGCCTTTGCAATTGTCTTACATCTGACATGGGATGTATCGATGGCTCAAGAAAACAATGCAAAACGAGCGATGACGTTGGAAGATCTGTATCGATTCCAGCGTGTTGCCGAGCCAACATACTCACCCGACGGCATGTGGATCGCGTATCAACAGACAAGTATTTCCGTCGATAAAAACGAATCAAAAACAGCGATTTACCTTGCTCCGACGGACGGGAGTGCCGTACCACGACTACTGACGAGCTCCGGTAAGAAAGACAGTCGACCTCGTTTTTCTCCCGACAACCGAAACCTTGTTTTCGAATCCAATCGCTCGGGTTCGATGCAGCTATGGATCATCGATATCCATGGCGGAGAGGCTCGGCAGTTGACCACGATTGCAACCGAGGCGACGACGGCCAAGTGGTCCCCAGACGGTACGAAGATCGCCTTCGTTTCCGCTGTCCTGCCAGAGCATTCCGAGAAACCATTTGTCGAATCGGACAAAGCCAATCGCGAAGCCAACGAAGCCGCCGAGAAGAGTCATACCAAAGCTCGCATCGCGGATCGGCTTTTCTTTCGCCACTGGGATTCCTATGTTGACGGGAAACGGCAACATCTCTTTGTCCTCAATCTCAAGTTAGGACCCAACGGATTGGAAGCCGATGGCATGCCTCATGATGCGACGCCAGGTGATCGAGATGCCTATCCCACTTCATCGACCTTCTCGTCGGGCGAAGATTTTACTTTTTCGCCGGATAATCAGTTCCTGATCTTCACCGCCGTTCCCGCGAAGAATGAATCGTGGAGTACCAATTTCGACATCTGCCGAGTAAAGATCGATAATCAAAGCAAAGACTGGGAAACGTTGACTCAAAACCCAGCCGCCGATAGCGGTCCTCGTGTATCGCCCGACGGCAAGTGGCTTGCGTGGCGATCGCAGTCAATAGCCGGTTACGAAGCGGATGTCTGGAATATCTCCGTCGTTGCCATCGAAAAAGATGGACGATTCGGGACCGCCAAGATCGACACGGTCACGCAAGGCGTCGATTCCGTGAGTGAATTTGCTTGGATCACCAGTCAATCGATCGTCTATTCGACCGATTCTTTCGGCGCGCAGCGTATTGTGGCTCTTTCCTTCGCCAAGAATGGCTCGACTGTGACACGACATTCTGATTTGCTGCCCATCCAGCCGGGCCTGTTCTCTGGCCTCAATGGCCATGCAACGGGATTTGCCTTCAGCCGATCTCAAATGGATCAACCGGCCGAGATCTATTTGAAGGTCAACGAATTGCCCGAGAAAAATATCAGCCAAGCCAATCAAGGACTGCTCAACGAGATTCAACTCAATCGACCGGAAAGTGTCGACACGATTCGAATCGAAGGTGGTCGAAAGATGCAGATGTGGTTACTTAAGCCGCCAAACTTTGATCCTTCGAAGAAATATCCGTGTGTTTATCTGGTCCACGGTGGGCCTCAGGGGGCTTGGGAAGATGCTTGGAGCAATCGATGGTGTGCACAAATATGGGCCGCTCAAGGCTACGTCATTGCGATGCCGAACCCGCGTGGTTCGACCGGCTTTGGGCAAGACTTCGTCGAGGAAATCTCCGGGGATTGGGGAGGGAAGTGTTACCGCGATCTCATGGCAGGAGCTGACTACGTCGAATCTTTGCCTTATATCGACAAATCGCGAATCGCCGCAGCTGGTGCGAGTTTCGGCGGATACATGATGAATTGGTTTGCGGTGAATACGAATCGCTTTTGCTGCTTGATTACACATTGCAGTGTGTGGAACTTCGAAAGTATGTGGGGTACAACCGATGAACTTTGGTTCGACGAATTTGAACACGGTGGTCTCCCCTGGGAGAAACCGGAAAAGTACCGCGAATTTTCGCCACATGTGAAAGCTGGCAAGCTCGGGGAATTGAAAACACCCATGCTTGTTATCCACAATGACCTGGACTTTCGATGTCCCATCGGCCAAGGCCTCGAGTTATTTGCTTCACTTCAGCGTCAGGGCGTCCCATCGCGATTCGTGAATTTTCCGGATGAAGGGCATTGGGTAAGCAAGCCCGCCAACAGCAAATTGTGGCATCAAGAGATTTTTAGCTGGCTTGTAAAATACTGCCCCTCGAACAAGTAGTCATTCAATTCACTTTTGAAAAGAAGACACTTGGTGTTTAGATCGACTTCGACGAGTGATGCATCGAGACGTTTCGAAACGTAGAACGACTAAAATTGCGATTTCAGTGATCCTCAATCGCAGGTTGTTCTACCAGTCATTGGCCTTTTCTCGACCGAGTTCCACCATCTGCACGTAGGTCTCGTCGCAAAACCGATCGGTCATTCCACCCAAATACTCTCCGACGCTTCGTTCCACCCCAAATCGCGAGGCCCGCTGCTGAAATCGAACCGGCAATCGCTCGGGATAGGCCACCAACAGCTTAAACAATTGTTTGACTCGCGTGGCGGCTCGCTGTCGAACATCCAACAACTTGGAATGGCGATAGACATGCTCAAAAAGGAATTTTTCGAGTTCCTTTTTCTCGACCTCCAACTCCGTCGACATACAAAGTCGCATACCGATCTCTCGGACCGCCTTCGAATCAAAATCGCGAAGATCTTGAAGTCTTTGTTGATTCATCACGATAAAATCATCGATCTGAAGATCAATCAAGGCATGCACCAACAGTTGCCGCTCGTTCTGTTTTTGCACCGCCGTGTCTTGCACGGAATCCAGAGCCCGTCTCACCAGGGCCAAACTGCGTATCTGCTGAAAGTTAATTAAGCCCAGCTTGATCGCGTCGTCTATATCATGGGCATCGTAAGCAATACTGTCCGCCGCATCGACAACTTGAACTTCAAGGATCGGCGACAGGCCTTCACCTACTTTGTCCTTTTCCGTTCGATGTGTTTGGCCTGCAAGAACTTCGACGGTCAAGTTCAGCCCAGCGTGCATGGTATATCGTTGCTCCAATTCTTCAACGAGCTTGAGTGCAAAGCGATTGTGGGAAAAACCGTCGAATTGGGCTAAGCATTCATTTAGAGCATCCTCACCGCAATGCCCAAACGGCGGATGACCAATATCGTGAAGCAACGCTAACGCTTCAATCAAGTCTTCATTCAATCGCAAGCAACGCCCGATCGTCCTCGCTAACGATGACACTTCGTGCGTGTGCGTCAAACGAGTTCGATGATAGTCCCCCATGTCACCCGTAAAGACTTGCATCTTACCACTCAACCGGCGAAAGGCAGCACTATGCAAGACGCGATCGCGATCTCGTTGAAATGGACTTCGGTACGGATGCAAAGCTTCCGGATGTTGCCGGCCAGTCGATTGCTTTGAGTAAAATGCGTACGTAGCGAGCAGCGTTTGCTCGCGAGTTTGCCAACTGTTCACACGCAGGTCTTCCTGACCAAAAATTCGTATGCTTGAAACCGCCATCGTCTTCCATCAATTGAATGCGACTGATCCCACGACGGAGAAAAGGGGTCAGGATTCTTTTGCGAGGAACTCGCCCAAAGGATGCTTTGCACAAAAGAGTCCTGACCACTTTTCTACCCTGGGAACCAGCATAGGAAAGGCGTACACTGCTGATACCTTCAGCAGCTACCGCTCTATTCTAGCCATGACTGACTCCCAAAATCGAGCCGAGTTCACAACGAATCAGAAAAGGGGTCAGGACTCTTTTGCGAGGAACTCGCCCGATGGGTGCTTTGCACAAAAGAGTCCTGACCCCTTTTCTGATTCCCCGCTCGAAAAAACAGCGATTCGTGGCGCAAAAACCCATAATCTCAAGAACATCGATCTTGAAATCCCTCACGGAAGGATGACGGTCATCACGGGGGTAAGCGGTTCTGGCAAGAGTTC
>JANOAI010000408.1:0-18066 GCA_031411055.1 Pirellulaceae bacterium | reverse complement strand
GAGGGGAGGGAATATGGTCACGAAACATTCGAAATCTCACCCTCCCCGCTGGCTCGTACCTCGCCATCGACCCTCCCGCTCTTCGAGGTCGTCCGATTTAGCGATCGAGGAAATCATGGTTTGCTTCACTCTCCCACTGGGAGAGTCGCGAGTCTTGCGAGCGGAGAGGGAAGAAACCTCCCCTCGCTGCGCTCGACCCTCCTTGAAAAGGAGGGTAAAGTTAAATCGGACGACCTCATTCGCGGGAGGGTGAAAGTAGATGGCATTGGGCTCGCGCCGCACCGCTAAAGTAGATGGCATTGGGCTTATGCCCGCGATCCGAACGCCAACCAAGGTTTTGAGGCTTTTTGACTTGTAGATTGATTCCGATGGGGTGTCGATTAGCGTGAAGCGTCGATTTCTCTCCGATTTTGGTGAGAAAATTCAGGCGTCCAATAGGAGCCCCAAAAGGCCGGTTTCCACGATTTCAAAAGTTCGACTTAGCGGAAGATTCGGTATTACTTGCACTTTCAGGGGGCCTAATGAGGAATTCAACCCCGGAAAATGATTGCGAAACGAGCGAAAGACCTTACAATCGGGACAGGTAACCGATTCGGCAAAGTTTGCTGGCTTGACCCAAAATTCGTATTCCGATTGCCGCTTCATTTATGCTGCGGTTGTCGCAAGACTGAAAGCGAAGGCTCCAACCAGTCTACCTTTGTGATTTCGGCGACTCGTTCGAAGCCATTTCGATCTGATTTGCACTGACCAATTCCTCGTCAAACTGTCGCTCCCTCACGACAACTATTTCGTCCTTGCTCGAACTCCCATCGATACAGAGCAACGATTCCTTGTCGCTCCGGATTGTTTTTCAGTCTGAACGCCTCATCGCTAAACCAATCCCTTTCGCAATTCTCCTTGTTCTATATCTACAGTCGAGTCTTACCATGATTTCGAGACGCATTTTCACGGTGGCCAGTTTCGCGGTCCTTGTTCTCCATTCAGGAGCTATCGGACAGCCACCGGACCTACTGCCATCCATTCCGAAGGGGAATATTGCGGTACATTTAAAGCCACTCGCCAACATCAGCTCTGGCAATTACGGGATTAGTGCGCCCGGCGACCCCAATCGACTTTTTGTGGTCGAGCAAAAGGGGCAAATTTTGATCATGGAGCAGAACGGGACCGTTTTGCCAACACCCGCACTCGACATCGGAAGCCGAGTCGCTCCGCCTCTTGTAACGACGAGCGTCAACGATGAACGTGGGCTCCTCGGACTTGCGTTCCATCCTGATTACGCCAATCCAGGCACGGCTGGTTTCCGAAAGGTCTATACGTTTGGAAGCGAGCCGGTTCCCGTTGGAACGACACCAACCTACGCGACGCCGAATAGTGCACCGACAACCTTTAAGATGGTTATCAACGAATTTACAAGGGATGCCAATAATCCCAACATCATCGATCCGAATACTCGGCGTGAAGTCTTTTCCTATGGAAAGAATGCGTCGAACCATAACGGTGGCACAATCGCTTTTGGCCCGGACGGATACATGTATCTTGGAACGGGCGACGGTGGAAATTCCTACGACTCTGGGGCCAACGGAAACCCCACCAACAATAGCCACGTTCCCCAAGGAAACGCCCAGGATCTAACGAATCCGCTCGGTAAAATGCTTCGAATCGATCCCATTCCTGGCGGTTCCAGGCCAGGGAGTACAGATGCCGTAAGCAGCAATGGACAATATCGAATCCCAACCGCCAATCCCTTTACGGGGCCAGGGCAATTGCGAGAGACGTTTGCCTACGGCTTACGCAATCCGTATCGATTTGCATTCGATGACCGTCCTCGCGGCAACGGCGATCTGATCGCCGCCGACGTTGGCCAAGGGAACATCGAGGAAATAGATAGAGTCACGATTGGCGGCAACTACGGCTGGGTAAATCGAGAAGGGACATTTAACATAACTCGGGCTTTGAATCCCGATGGTACTTTGCAACCGCTTCCTGTCACGAATCCTCCCAACTTAGGCTTCCTCAACCCAACCAACAGCCCGGAACCCCTTCTTAATCCTTTGACCATAGATCCGATCCGAGGATCGGAAATTGACCCAGGGACGGGTTTGCCGAGATACCTCCAATACGACCATCAAGACGGCCTTTCGATCACCGGCGGCTTCGTCTATCGCGGTTCTTTTCTCCCTGAGTTGGAAGGTAAATACATCTTCGCTGATCTATCCGTTCGCAATGGGACCATTGGACGAGTGGATGGTCGCCTCTTCTATGCCGACTTGGTAACCGGAAAGATGGAGGAGTTTTTGCTCCCTTTTATCACCGATCCATTAACCAATCCCAATGGTTACATCGTGGGTCAAACCGTGCATGGATTTGGACAAGATGGCAATGGTGAGATTTTCGTTTTCACTACGGACGCGGGGGCTGCGTCAGGAGGAACCGGTGGTCATATCTACGCACTCGGCGTTCCTGAGCCTTCGGCCTTTCTTTTGCTAGGCGTCGGGATGAGCATCGCGGGTTGCGTTCGAAGAAGGCGAACTGCCTTGGATTGCTAAAAATCCGGTATTGAATTAGCTCATTGCCGTTGATTTTCCACACGTAGGTCAGTCTCTCCGAGACTGACATCTTGGCGTTGTTGAACATTTCACGAGTCTCGGAGAGACTCGTTTACGTGAATCGCTCAAAGTTAGCAGCATTGGGCCTAACTTTCATGAGCCAAGCTTCGTGGGCGAATCCTGAAACTCCGTGTGCGATTTGTCGTATAATTTCTTCTAAGATTCGCGCAAAATCTCCTTGCGGATCGAGACTACTTTAACGCAAAATTATTTTGCGTTTCAATCCGTTTAGTGAATCCGCCCCATCCCCCTCTCAGAGCCCGCCATGAAATTTCCCGCCGTCCTGCTCTGTTTGGTAGCTGTTCAGGCTTTTTCAACGTCGATTTCCGCTGCGGATACCCCTCACTCTGGTCACGATAATGCGATCGTTGAATCGTTGCTTCGTATCCCCAATGCCAAGCTGGAAAAATTTCCGCAACATCAAGCATCGGTGAAGCGATATTTAGCAAGGGTCGTTGGTACTCTTCAGTATCTTAACGTCATCGAGAAGCTATCGATTCGCGATGAACTGCCCGCCGTTGCAGCCATGCTGAACACGGTTCCTTTCTCCACCGATTCGGCTCGAGCAGCCAAGCTATTATTCGAGAACAACAGCAAAGAGTTAGTCGTATCGGCGACCAACAATCCTAACGATGAAAAAGCTGCCGCGGCCATCGCGGCCGTTGGCTTTCAGAACTCGGCCGTTGCGACCGAGCTGCTCACCAAGATATTTGACGATGAAAAAAGGAGCCGAGTTGTTCGAACAGCTGCCGCAACCGCCCTCGGGAAGTCCGCTCGTGGCCAACGGGTGCTTTTGAATTACGCCAAAGCAAAGAAAATTGCGACAGAATTCGAGTTCGCTGTCGCCGATGCCTTGTTGGGTTCAACCAGTGAAGACATTCGCAAGGAGGCGGCTGACTTTGTAAAGCCGGCGGCTGCAGGAACCAGTGAGCCACTTCCACCCGTCAAGAAGCTGGCTGAAATGCGTGGCGATGCCGCCAAAGGTAAAATCGTTTTCAATACGGTTGGGACCTGTAGCAAATGCCATAAAGTCCTCGGCGAAGGAAAAGAAGTCGGCCCCGACCTTTCCGAAATCGGATCGAAGCTCTCGCGCGAAGACATGTACGTCGCGATCCTCAACCCTAGCGCGGCCGTCAGTCATAACTATGAAACCTATTCTTGTTTGACCAGCGACGGTGTTGTACTGACCGGGACACTCATCAATCAAACCGATAAATTAGTTACTATTCGGTCTGCGGAAGCGATTGAAACCACGGTTGCGACCGAGGATATCGAAGAGCTGAAAAAGCAATCCGTATCGTTGATGCCGGCCGATCTGCAAAAGCTGATGCCGCTTCAAGGTCTGGTGGATTTGGTCGACTACATGGTGCTTCTTCGCAAGAAAGAAGAAGCTGGCTTTGATCAGGTTGCCAAGAAGCCCAAGCCCCAAGGCGAGACTGCGAGTAGTCGCGATCCAAAAGATGCCCTTTCGGGAATCGACGTCGCCGAAGGTGTCGATCTTCAGCTATTTTCGTTCGAACCGATGATGCTTAGCCCAATCAATATCGACGTCGACCATCTAGGCCGCGTCTGGGTTTGCGAAGCTGTCAACTATCGCCACTTCCGCAATCCCAACAACGAAGAACGGAAGGAAGGCGACCGTATCGTTATTTTGGAAGACGAAAATCACGATGGCAAAGCGGAGAAGCTGACCGTCTTTTATCAAGGCACCGACATCGATTCGCCACACGGTATTTGTGTTCTTGGAAAGGACGTGATCGTATCGGCCGGAGCCAATGTCTTTGTCTTTACCGATGAAGATGGTGATTTAAAGGCCGATAAAAAACGAACGCTATTCAGCGGGATTGATGGCGTTCAACACGACCATGGTATCCATGCCTTTACGCTCGGACCCGATGGCAAACTCTACTTCAATTTTGGCAATGCAGGCAAACGAATCTACGATGCAGATGGAAAGCCGATTACTGACAAGGCTGGAAATATTGTCGAGGATGCTCGTCGACCATATCAGGAAGGGATGGTCTTTCGTTGCAACCTCGACGGCAGCGAATTCGAAACGCTAGGATGGAATTTCCGCAACAATTGGGAGCTGTGCCTCGATTCATTCGGCACGATGTGGCAATCCGATAACGATGACGATGGAAATCGAGGGACTCGAATCAACTATGTGATGGAGTACGGCAACTATGGTTATCGAGACGAGTTGACGGGCGCAACATGGAAAGTCGAACGGACCGGGATGGAAAAAGACATTCCGCTCCAGCACTGGCATCTGAACGATCCAGGCGTCGTCCCCAACCTACTGCAAACGGGGGCTGGTTCGCCGACGGGGATCGCGTTTTATGAAGGGGATTTACTCCCATCCGTCTTCCGCAATCAGATCATTCACTGCGATCCAGGTCCAAACGTTGTGCGGGCGTATCCCGTCGAAAACGACAAAGCAGGTTACAAGGCCAAGATCGTCAACTTGGTCGAAGGGACGCGTGATCAATGGTTCCGACCAGTCGATGTATCGACGGCACCCGATGGTTCGCTCTTTATCGCTGACTGGTACGATCCTGGCGTCGGCGGTCATCGCATGGGTGATACGTCGCGTGGCCGAATATTCCGAGCGGTTCCGAAAGGCCATACTGCGTATGCGGTGCCGAAACACCATTTTGACACGATCGAAGGAGCGATTTCCGCGATGGAAAGCCCGAACACCGCCACCCGCTACTTGGCTCAACAAGCCCTCAATAAGTTTGGAACGTCAGCCGTTCCGGCATTGAGCAAGCTATCCAGTGAGCATGCATCGCCGCGAATCCGAGCCCGTGCGGCATTTCAACTTGCTGCTCTACCTCAACAAGCGGAAGTGGTTGCAAAGAAACTCGCTTTCGATTCCGATGCGAACCTTCGCATTGTTGGGATTCGCATCGCTCGACTGCACAATCTTGATTTTGTAGCGATTGCCAAACAATTGATTAATGATCCATCTCCACAAGTTCGACGCGAACTTGCAATTGGCTTGCGATTGAACAAGTCAGCCGACATGCCCAGCATGTGGGCTCAACTGGCTTCCAAGCATGATGGACAAGATCGTTGGTATCTCGAAGCCTTGGGGATTGGTTCCGACCTGCGAGCCGATGAGTGTTTGGATGCGTGGCTAAAGCTGGTTGGGAACAACTGGAATTCGCCAGCCGGGCGAGACATCCTATGGAGAAGCCGTTCGTCGAAAGCTTGTAGCTACCTCGCGAAGATCATTTTGGAGACGGAAAACGCGGCTGAACAAGACCGATATTTCCGAGCCATGGATTTTCACAACGCTTCTGAAGTAAAGACCGCCCTCGAGTCGATGCTGGCCGCAGGAAAGTAGCAGCGGCTTTATTTGAGACCGTCCTGCCTACGCGTTGCTTGGCTGGGTGAAATCTAGCTCATCGGGAAGCTCGTTCTCCCAGCGACTGATTACTAACGCCGCAACGCCGTTTCCAATAAAGTTCGTGAGCGCTCGGCATTCACTCATGAAACGGTCGATACCGATGAGGAGAAACGCGGTTTCTACAGGGATACGAGGAAAGGCTTGCAGCGTTGCAATCAGCGTGACGAAGCCTGCGCCGGTAACACCGCTAGCCCCTTTTGAAGTGATCATGGCGAGTCCTAAAAGCCAAAACTGCTCGCCAATGGTAAGTTGAGCATTGGCTGCCTGTGCAATGAAAATTGCGGCCATCGACATATAGATATTCGTTCCGTCCAGATTGAAACTATAGCCGGTTGGTACGACCAATCCGACGGTCGATTTCGAGCAACCGAGTTTGACAAGTTTTTGCATCAACCCAGGTAAGGCGGTTTCCGATGAGCTCGTACCAAGGACTAAAAGAATTTCTTCCTTGATATACAGTAGAAATCGCCATAGCGAAAAACCGCAATACCAAGCGATCAAGTTGAGAACGACCGCGATGAAAAGAAATGCGGTTAGATAGAAAAGGAGCATGAATCCGATTAATTTGACGAGTGACGCGCCACCAAATTCGCCGACCGTAAAAGCCATCGCGCCAAAGGCTCCCAACGGAGCTAGCTTGACGAGCATGCGAAGCACGGCAAAAAGAACTTGGGAAAGAGAGTCAATGGCGTAGATGATCTGCTCCCGTCGATCACCCAATCCCAGAACGGCCACCGACACTAAGATCGAAACCAACAAGATCTGCAGAAGATCACCGCTGACAAAAGGGCTCAAAAGAGTCTTCGGAATCAAATGAAGGAAAAAATCGACCGCCTTCAATTCTTTGGAACCCTCGATGGCAGCTTTACCTTTTGCTTCCACCGCCGAGGATTCAATCACAACCTTTTCGCCGTCGATAAATCCATCGCCTGGCTGGGCTACATTGACAACGACTAATCCAATCAAAAGAGCCAGTGTGGAAACAACTTCAAAATAGAGCAGTACCTTCCAGCCTAAACGCCCCAGTTTTCGTAAGTCACCGACCGATGCAATGCCGTGGACGATCGTGCAAAAGATGATCGGTCCGATGACCATCTTGATGAGTGAAATAAAGGCTTCACCAAGTGGCTTTAGATTCTTTGCAAAGTCCGGGAAGCACAAGCCCACCACGACGCCCAGCAAGACACCGATGATCGTTTGAACATAGAGATGTCCATGCCACTGCGTCGGTTTGCTTCGGGGAGAGTCTTGCATCGCGGAAGGGTGCTACTTGATGTCGAGGCGATACTACCGCCGTTGAAACTACCGTACGTTGCTGGTAACACCCGCTTCATTCGCGGAAGCGAACGGCGACATTGTTTAGAGCAAACTCTCCAACAACAATCGAAGTTTTCGCAGTTCTTGTCGACTGTCGAGGTCTTCCATTGGGAAGATGTCGACACTGAGAGCCCGGTCATAACCAGCTCGTTGCAGTTGAGTAATTAGCCGTCCATACTCGATTTCGCCTTGGCCTACACGGACTTGGATCTGGTCCTTCTTGGAATCACGAAGGTGAACATGAAAGACATGTTTCATCAGTCGATCGTAGTTCTTGTTGCGATTCGGGCTACAGTGATACTCGCTAGGATCGAGACTGAGTCCAAGTCCTGGAACGTAATCGCAAATGTTTTTGACCGTATCCGGGTCTTCGCTGAGGCAACCGATTTTGCTGCGCATGCCAACACGAACGCCGTGAGCTTCGGCAATGTCGACCAGCCGCTTGAGATGTTCAATTTCTTCATTAAACGGAGTCCCCTGCGGGGCACTGGGGACAGTCAGCGTTACGACTTTGGTCGCTTTGGCTAATTGGCAACAAAGTTTGAATCGCTCGTAGTGTTTTTCACCGGTTTCAAGAATCCGCAGATCATAACTGCAAATATCCAAACGATGCGTGTCGCGAATCTGGCGAACGGATTCGATAAAGTCTTCCTCGAGCCGAACCGTTGGAAATTGCGTTCCGTCATCATGAAGCGCAATCTCAATGCATGTGAACTCTAGGTCACTCAGCAATTCGATCGCTTCATGCAGGGGTAGCTCAGGAAAACAGGCTGTCGCGGCGGCAACGATCACGGAAAAAGCACTCCATTGGGCATTTCAAGTAGCATCTTCAACAAGCTCAGATTATCGCCGAGTTGGCCAACCACACAAGAAGACTAGTGAAAGATCGAGGCAACGCGATGCCGACAAAACGGGTGAAATGAAGAGGGCCTTGCGTCGGCAAAAGGAGGAATTCCGGGCGTTCTTGAAGAAAATATGCCGTCTTTCCCGCGACCGCCTTTTTTCGACTTTATCAAAGACCTCGGATATAGCTGTACAAATCGGCAATTTCTTGGTCGGAAAAGCTGTCGAGCAAGCCACTGGGCATCAGCGAAACCGGAGACGTTGACTTACTTTCGATCGACGACCGATTGATTCGAACCACTTTACCATCACCCATCTGAAGCGTTACGCCATCGATGCTGTCGTAAACTTTCATTCCAACGAAGACTTCGCCGTCTTCCGTAAGCACCTTGATTGCACGATATCGATCAGGCACATCGCGGCTTGGTTCGTAGATCGCTCGAAACAAATCTTCACGGGAGAACCGGCGTGAAACTCCTGCCAGATTCGGTCCCAACGCATTGCCCCCACCGTGGCATTGAGCACATTTCGCACGACGAAAAAGTTCTTCACCCTTCGGTGCATTTCCCGTGAGGCCATCCAACGACTTGACTTGACTCAACCAGGTTGCACTCTTACCGACTAAATCTTGAATCTTCGCCAGTATTTCCGAGGAAACATGTTGCTTCAAAAATGGCTGCCAAGTATCCCACGACTCATTGGGAGGCATATTGGGCAACTTAAGCTTCAAAACGGATGAACGAAGGCGAGGCGTCAAGGTGTTACTCGTGATTTCGGCGTGCGGACTCTGCTGTAGCTTGGCCCAGACCAGCGCAAGAGCTTCCAGCTCGCGTTTGGGATTTTGCACCGAAAGCTTGGACATCGCCTTTAATGCGAACGGCCAGACCATTCGATTGTCGGATTCAAGTTGTTCAAGCATGAGGTCATAGTCACTCGCATTCGGCAATCGCGAAATGAGGTCGATACGGAGAGCCGGATCAGCCGGATAGTTTTCCTTTCGAAGTTGTTCGACTATTCGTCCATCAACGGTTGTCTGATTGACAAATTTGATCAACTCCGATTCCCATTCCGAGACCGGAATGGCAAGCAATTGCTTCGCAATCTGCTCGCGGGCTTGTGTTTGCTGCGTGTTGGGACACCAGGCCAGCCAAAACAACTGTTTCTGCGTAATGGCCGAACCGGTTGGAATGATCGAAGAAGCGAGCGACGCATCTTTCGAAATAAGCTCGCGAAAAATCTGTTCCAGCCGAGTGTTCCATCGGCTGTCCGTATTCATTTCGAGGGCGTTCACTTTTTCGATTACCCCAATCAGGGCTCGGGCCGTCGCAACGGTTTGCTCATGCGATCGAATGGCTTTGCAGCTACTTAAAGCCACAAGTCGATGCAGGTCTGAAGTTGGATGCGACTCATTGGTGATACCGCTCAAACAGGCTTCGACAGCCGTTTCCGATTTTGGTTCAAGCATGGCAAGAAGACGCAAAGCCTCAGCTTCGATCACATATGCGTCGGCACCTTCACCGTTCAGCATCGACACACACCACCGGGTCCAGCCTTCACGAACCTTGTCTGGTATGTTCTTGGAATACGTCGCGCGATATCCGTCGAGGGCATGGACCGTTGGCGGCGACTGCTGAAGAGGTACGATCCATCGAAAATCACCAAGTGCGGCCTGGAGAATGGAAATGGCTTCGAGTACTTGATCCGGTTGGCTACTAAGTTCTTTCGATGAAATGCGGCGTGCAAGACCGTCCATTAACTCGGCATCCAGCGACGAATTTCCGGTCCCAAAGAGCAATCCCGCATATCGCTGATCGTTGCTTTGTCCCATCGTTTTCGCGACGGTCGAAACCGGCTGAAAGGAGGTCTTGAGCTGTCGAGAGATGGCCCAAAGCGAAGCCTGGCGAATGGATTTTCGAACGCGCCAATCGGATGAATCGAAAGTTTCGTTCGAGGAGACAGGAACTCGTTTCAAACCAGACGCTTCATATCGCTGGCGTTCTGCGAGTCCGCCCAATAAAGCATCAAAAGTCGAAACAGAACGATCTGTTTCTGCGGTGTGCTGAGGCGATTTATCAAGGAGCTGCTTGATTTGAGAATTGCTTAACTTGGATCGCCCACGACCGATGTACCAATATGCAGCCGCTTGCGTCATAGAACACGGCGTTTCAATCGCTGTCATAAGCGAGGCAGCCGGAACGTCTTTCTGGAGATAGGTAGCATACTGGGCAGCCCGCAAACGGCGTTCAGCGATTCGAGTGGGTTCGGTTTCGCCAAGTGTTTCTGCGCCACTGATCACATCGGCGAATACGTTATCCGGCACTTGGCTTAGTGGTTTAATCCACTGAGCGACCGACCAACTATCCCAGGGACAGGGAAGATCTAACGCAGTCGAAAGCATTTCACTTTGATTTCCCAGTTGGCTGAGGTCGGTCACAGTCTTCAAATGCGATGGTTCCAATCCTTCGGTCGAGCTATAGCGAATGCGATAGACAGCGCCTGTGGTACCGCGACCACCGACACAAACAAGCAGGCTACCGTCGGAACCAACGCAGATATCGGTAGGCGCGAAGCCGTCGGTTCCGGATGACTCCATAAATGTTTCGGCCATGAAGCGGGAAACTTGCATATCGACGGGTTGAGGATATATCGCAATGACGCGTCCGAAGGTCCAGTCCAAAACGAAGGTGGCCCCCATGTACTTTTGCGGATAGACCGAGTGCTGATAGACAGCAACGCCCGTCGGCGAACCTCGGCCTAGTTTCGATATGACCTGAGGCATACCCATTCGATCATCAGCATCGAACCAAGCGGTATCAACCCAGCCTGCGTCGTCGCCTGGTGATACGACCAGCACTCGTGTCGGTCGATACCACGGTAACGAGACTTCACGTTCTTCGTCGCTGTCAAAAGTAACAATGCGACCATTGGGCAGAAAATCAAAATCGTAGGCATTGCGTAAACCGTGCGCCCAAGCACTACACTCGCTAAAGTCTGGACTGATGCGCCAGATTGTTCCGGCTCGAGGTCGTTTCACAATCGGATCTTGTGAGCGATTTAGCTTTTGAATGTCATTCGCATAATTCCCAACAATCAGATACCACCAACCGTCCGGACCACGACGAATAGCATGCGCATCGTGCTCTCCACCCGTTGGTAACACCAACATTTTGGAAGCGGGACCATCGCTGACCAAGTCACCATTTTGATCGATGGACTTCCAGAGTCCGCCGTCACCGACCCAGTAAAGGGTTTTTCCTTCAGACCACAGGCCTTGGGCACCGTCTTTGGGACCTTTCGTCCATTCAATAAAGCGATCGTAAGCTCCATCATTGTCGTCGTCGATCAAGGTACGGATATACCCAGGCCCTGAAACGATCGGCCGACCTTTGGAATCGGTCGTCATACTAAAGGCATCATGCACGAGTTGGTCATCGGCAACGACTTTCACTTCGAAGCCAGGGGGGACTTCAAACGACGAATCCGCAATGACATTGCCATGGAGAAGTGCCACGCAAGCCAAGAAAATCATGACGCGAATTGATTGCGTCAATTCAAGTGACGGCGTCCTTGTAACCCCGGTCAAAGCTGAGAATCCTGTAAATGATCCTAGGTGGGCCGAAAGAAACCGAAACGCAATTTGGATGGCGGAGCAGTCGTTGCGAAGCGGACAATTTCGGATCGATGGCGAAAATCTTGAGAGCAACTCGAATTCTATCGTTTCGCCTGCCCCAGACTATCCCTAACTCTCAATCACAAATCGTAAAGTTCAGGATCGACATTAGGTGGCTCGATATACCGCTTCAACCTCCCTTTAATGCCGCTGGAATCACCCAACATAGGCTCTTCCTCATCAAGAATACTTCCCATTTCCTCGTCGATACGATCCGGATCTTCCCCAGCTTCCATCCGACGGATGGCTTCTTGCATGGCTTGACTGGGCTTCATCCCGGTCATGTTGAACAGTTTGTGCATCATTCGAGCCATATCTTGGGGGTTTTCCGAACCCGACTCCCCATCCTCCCCGAAGGTCGACGCCATTTCTGACATTAGTTTTTCCATTTGAGCATCGTCGACGTTGGCAAATGGATCGTCGCCACCCGCCGCGGGTTCACTCAGCCCTTTGGATATCGCAAAGCGCGAGACCTGTTTTTCGAGCGTTTTATGATGGCATTTCGGACAGACTGGCCGATTCTGATTCGAAGCACTTCGAGCGAAGAAACTGTAGATCGTGTGGCAGGGACGGCAATAGTATTCGTAGATTGGCATAATCTACTTAACTTATCGATGAAGTCTTCTGTGAAAAGACCTGGCACCAATTTTCAACGCGAAACAGCCGCCACGTCATTCGTTTCAACTTGGGCAAGGGTCACTTCGGGACTGATGCCTGGGCTTTCTACCGGTTCTTCGATGGCTTTGGGAGGGTCGAGCTTTCGTTTAATGAGCGCCGTGCGTTGCCGTTCATCGAGGAGCTTCTTGTTGGCTCGCTCGGGATCGATTTGCGTCCAGCTTTCGCGAAAATGAAGGCTCGTGATACAGCGATTTAAGTTTTGATCGCGGTCGTGCCACCGCACATGGTAGCGATCATCCGAGTATGACTTTACCGGGCGTCGATTCTCCAGTTCGCGATCTTCGACCAAGCACCAAGCACGGACGTGGTACTGAAGATGCTCCTCAGACCATTCATAGAAAATGACTTGGTCATAGACATGCCGTCCAAGGCAATCGTGAAAGTGATTCAGCTCAATGAGATCGACTTGCTCGGTGCAAGTTTTTGAACCCGTTGAGTTGCTCAACGCGAGAGCAAGTATTCCAATCATCCATCCGGCGCTCATGCTTCCGACCCTCCAAGTCTTAAGAAGCTAACTTCACAACTCAGCACCTTGTCGGCGGAGCCCCGTGAAGTCACGAGCGGGAATGATGGCCCTAGTCAATCAACGACTAGGTTTTTCGAGACTCCGAAAGCAAATCGGAAATCGAGCGACCGCGTCGGAAAAACTCCGGCGGGAGAGGAGATCGCGTTCCATCACTTCTCTTATGCATACGTTCTTTCACAAAACACACGTCGGCGAATGCCGAAATCCGAAACGATTGTGGAGAGGAAGATCCTAAGGCGATCATCGCCTACGCATCAGCCATCCAATTACTACGTATCGATCGGAGATTGCAAGATGGCTTAGACAATCTGCGCAAGATTCGGGTTTTAGCAAACCGATATCGAAGAAACGAATTTCTTTCACGAACGGAGCTCGGTCCGACCTAACTTCTACGTTGCGTCGCAATAAAAACTGTTGCCGCTACAGACGGTAAGGCTTTCATCTCCCTTGACGCGACAAACCGCCGCTACGAAACGCCAGCTTATTCTCGACTTTCCGAAACCTACGAAGGTTAAACTTTTCCAGTTGGGGTGAATTTGAGGCGTGAACGAAGCCGATTTGAAAGGGCGTACGGATCGGCTACCGCCCAATGCCATCTACTCTAGCGGTGCGGCGCAAGCCGCCCGGTTCTTGGTTGTCCGTATAACCAAGCAAAATACGAAATACACCGGACAGCTTGCGCTGTTCCGCTACAAAAGTAGATGGCATTGGGCTAGCGCCTGCGGCACACGCATCGAGAAGAAGACGAAAATCATGATGAAAATGGAACTCCTTTGGAAGCGAATCGCGTGGTGTTTCGCCGCCTCGGCAATGGCAATGAGCTCGAAACTCGGTGCAACGGAACCGGTATTCATGAACGAATCGATGTCGGGAACGGAATCGACGTATCGAATCCTTCCACGTCCTCTTCCCAAGCATGTTGGTAAGCATTTACCGTATTCGACGACAAATCAACCGACGCCGCATGCAGACTACGAATCCAAAGCTACCGGGCCCTATGCATATGGCTGGTTTGGTCCGAAAAGTACCCCTGAGTGGAGTCGCCATTTCGGTTACGGACGACGCTACACCCAGTGGACTCTGAAATAAGCAATGGATGCAAATAGCGCGCCTCCCATACCAATTGCGTTGATGGTTGTAGCCATCCTAGGGTTATTTAGCCTTTCCTTCTTCCTTTGGGGCAATGTATTGCTGGCGATGTTTCGTGGGCAGCGCTGGCTGCCTGAAACGGAACCTCGTATGCCACAACGCTGGGGCTTTGTCGATCTGCTTTTCGTTATCTGCCTTTTCGTATTCCTCCAGATTATTGGGGGTGGCTTGGCCTCGATAATGGGGCTGATCGACATGAAGTCGGCCGCGGCAGGTGAACCGAATCTAAATTTTCAGTTCTTGATGAGTGCCATTTGTTCCTTGGCGATTGTGGGTGGGACCCTGTTTATCATGGCTCGATGCCGAGTTCCTGCCGACGCGGTCGGCTGGTCGCTCCATTCCATCGGATCGGACGTAAAACTGGGTGTGCTGTGCTTTGTATTCGTTGCGCCTCCAACTTACGTTTTGATGGCGCTTGCAACCAAGGTAAGCGGGATCCCCTATGAACACCCGATCATGAGTGAGGCGAAGGAAAACCCGTCGCTACTGATACCAGCGATACTCATGGCAGTAATACTCGCGCCACTTCTCGAAGAATTTGCTTTCCGCGTTCTCATCCAAGGTTTTCTTGAGTCGATGTCCGTCGGTCGATTCTCCGTCGAAAAGCTTATCTTAGGTCGAGTCCATCTTCAAAACACACCCGTTCACGGAGAAGTGCTTGTCGCAAATCGGGAAATCGG
This sequence comes from Pirellulaceae bacterium, assembly GCA_031411055.1. Taxonomy (GTDB): domain Bacteria; phylum Planctomycetota; class Planctomycetia; order Pirellulales; family Pirellulaceae; genus JAIYDQ01. The sequence continues at coordinate 3,182 of JANOAI010000408.1, read as the reverse complement.
CAATGAGGATGGTACGGAACGGGTCTCAGAAACATCGCTCAACAACGCGAGTTATCATGAACAACCTTTCGATGTTCCAACGATGCAAACGGAAGCTACGAGTAGCAATCCATTTGCAACCAATGTTGACGTCCGATATTCACCCATCGAAGGCGATGAAGGAAAATCGAAGCCAAGTACGCCCGGTGAAATAATCGATGTTCCATGGTGGCCAACGGTCGTGACAGGGATCCTTTTCGGATTGGCTCATTTCTCTTACGGTGTCAGTTGGGTTCCGCTCTGTGTTCTCGGCATCGCACTTGGCTGGCTTTATCGAGTAACAAATCGCATTTGGCCGTGTATCGTGGTCCATCTTTGTTTTAATGGCTTTACGATGTTCCTCTTTGCAATGCACGTCCTCTTTGGCGTGCCGATGGAGTAGTGCTGTTTAGCGTGAGGCGCAAAGAAGTTGCCCCACCTTCGGACCAGCGATTCTGAATAAATAAATTACGTCGCCTGCTCGCGCATGCTCGCGCACGCTACACATCTTCACCCTCCCGCAAGCGGGAGGGTCGAGCGCAGCGAGGGGAGGGCAACTGTTACTAACGCTACCCGCACCCTCCCCGAAGCCTCGTCCCTCGGCTTCGACCCTCCCAAGGGGAGGGTGAAGGTTGGACTCGTGAAAGAAGTGTAGAGACCAATCCCGCTTGCGGGAGTGGTCGGACGCGGTAGCGGCTGGGAGAGGGGATTCTCCTGCGCCACGGAAAATGCGGCCCTCTCACGGGCCTGAGAGCCCGACATCTCCCACGAAGACGTGCGCGAGGTAACTATTAAGTTGGAAGCTATCCACCAAGACTCCAATGTTCACCTTCTCATTGCGTGCATACATTCCAATCTCGCGATGGCGACATAGCTTGTATGTCATCCTGCCTAAAGGAAAATATCCTTCACGACATGAGCTTCTTCGACTCCCGTCAGCCGCGTGTTGAGACCGCGGAACTTCACCGAGAAGCGACTGTGGTCGATGCCAAGGCAATGAAGAATCGTGGCGTGCAGGTCTCTTAGATGAACTGGCTTTTCGGCAATGTTGTAGCAGAAGTCGTCGGTCAGGCCGTAGTCGATGCCGCCTCGGATCCCGCCACCAGCCAACCAAACGCTAAAGCATCGGCCGTGATGATCGCGACCCATGGCAGGATCGCCGAGTTTACCTTGACTAAAGACCGTCCGGCCAAACTCGGTCGCAAAAACGACGAGCGTGTCTTCCAACATCCCCAATCGTTTGAGGTCTTTGATGAGCGCAGCCGTCGGTTGATCAATGTCCCGGCATTGGTTCGGTAGTTGTCGGCTGATCGCAATGTGTTGGTCCCAGCCGCGATGGAATAGCTGAACAAAGCGAACATCGCGCTGCAGTAACCGACGAGCCAACAAACAGTTCGAAGCGTAACTTCCAGCCTTGGCTACTTCCGGACCATAGGCCTCGATCGTTTCCGCCGATTCATCGCTGATGTTCGTCAACTCGGGCACCGAGGTTTGCATGCGATAGGCCATTTCGTAGGCGTGGATTCTCGTGAGAATTTCGGGGTCGCCTTGATCTTGTGCGCGAAGCTGATTCAGCTCCGCCAAATCGTCAAGCATCGATCGACGTTGTTTGGCGACAATCCCCGGCGGATTTTGAAGATACAGAACGGGATTGGCTCCTGGACGCAAACCAACCCCCTGATGGGATGACGGCAGAAAACCACTTCCCCAAAGCCGCGAAAAGACTGGCTGCCCCGGATTCTTGCCCGTCCCCTGCGAAACCATCGCGATGAAGGCCGGAAGATTTTCATTCTCCGTCCCAAGGCCATAACTCACCCATGCCCCCATACTGGCGTAGCCCGGCAGTTGATTGCCGGTGTTCATGAAGGTGATTGCCGGATCGTGATTGATGGCCTCTGTGTTAACCGTCTTTATAATGCAGATATCGTCGGCGATCGTTTGAATGTTCGGTAACAAGTCGCTGATCCACAATCCATTTTCACCGCATCGCTTTCCTGGTTTGAGCGGAGGGACAACCGGATACCCTTTCTGCCCGGAAGTCATTCCCGTGAGTCGCTGCGTTCCTTTGATCGAAGGGGGGAGCTCTTGCCCGGCGAATTCATGAAGCGTTGGTTTGTCTTCGAACAAATCGACATGCGAAAGTCCGCCGCTCTGAAACAAGCAGATGACACGCTTCGCAGTTGGAGCAAAGTGAGGCAATCCAGCTAGGCCGCTATGCTTTGTCGACGCCGCGCGGGCCGCTTCGTTCGCCAGCATCGAACCGAGTGCGACCGAACCTATTCCTCGCAACGAGCTCCCAAGAAAAGTGCGGCGGAAATTGCTTTGCTGAAGATCGATAAGATTTTTCATGGACAGATTACGCTCTCACTAAGATTCAAGAGGATCGCTGCGACTTGTGACCAAGCGGCGAGCTCATCAAAAGCAATGTCAGCAGGCAACGGAGCTTCGCCCACATTCACAGAAGTCTTGGCAAGCTCGAGATCGGCCTGATAACGTTTTCGCTCACGCAACAAAGTCCTCTCTAAAATAATGCGTTCCTTGGCCGTGCTTGGTCGCGAAGTCGCTTCCAGGAAAGCCCATTCGATCTTTTCAGCCTCCGACTTGGCGGCGGATTGAATGATTCGCGTGGCGAAAGCGCGGGCTGCTTCAACGAACTGAACATCGTTCAACGTAACGAGCGCTTGCAAGGGGGTCGTCGTATTACCGCGTGCAATCGTACAGACCTCACGGTTCGGGGCATCAAAGGCAACCATGTTCGGCGGCGGGGCAGTCCGTTTCCAAAACGTATAAAGACTTCGGCGATAGAGTTTTTCACCATGATCTTGAACGAACGTTTGGGCGGTTGCTGGCGTACTGCCGTAGTGACTCACCTCGCGCCATAGGTCGCCAGGCGTGTACGGATTCACGCTCGGACCGCCGATACGCGGTACGAGCAGACCGCTAACTTTTAAGGCCGCGTCCCGAATGAATTCAGCCGGAAGCCGAAAACGCGGGCCGCGAGCGAGTAGCCGATTCTGTGGATCTCGCTCGAGTAGCTCTGGCGTCGCAGCCGAACTTTGTCGATAGGTTGAGGAGACAACGATCTGCTTGATAAGGCGTTTCACATCCCAATGGTTGTCAGCAAAATCGACCGCCAACCAATCAAGCAATTCCGGGTGGCTCGG
>JANOAI010000407.1:0-7388 GCA_031411055.1 Pirellulaceae bacterium | reverse complement strand
GGAAAATGCGGCCCTCTCCCGGGCCTGAGAGCCCGACCTCTCCCACGAAGACGTGGGCGAGGTAACGAGTAAGCTGCACGACCTCCGAAGACGTGGGCGAGGTAACGCTTAAGCTGCTCGACCTCCGAAGACGTGGGCGAGGTAACGCTTAAGCTGCTCGACCCTCCCGCAAGCGGGAGGGTGAAGATGTGCAACGACCAATGCGCAAGCGGGAGGTGAAGATATCTGAAGACCAATGCTCAAATATGGGAGAGCAAACTATTGTCCTGGAACCCAGAGGCCGCTTCCCGAGCCACCGCTTGAGCCCTGTCCGACATCTTCGGGTCCTTGATCAGGAGTCCATAGTTTCGAACTGGAACTTGCAGGCGTCGGCGCCTTTCCGGCGACACCCCTTCCGAGCAATGCGTCATCGAGATCGCCACCACCGCGACTACCTCGATTGGCCTCTGCTTCTCGCATCGACATCATATTGGCATATTGCTGGATTGCAGGATCGTCTGGGCACTCGGTGAAGATCTTGATGAGGTATTCCGTCGCTTCCGTTTCGCGGTTGAGTGAATGCAATATCCGGCATCGCTCCAATACCGCATTCCCAATCGTAAATTTAAGAACGCGGCCTTTCTCGACGAGTTGGAATAGTATCTTTTCAGCCTTCTCAAGGTCGCGTTCGACCCTCGCTTGAAGCGAAAGTTTTGTATAGTCAGCCGAAATGTAAAGTTCATCAGGCCATTTCACTTCTTCGATACGATCCGCTAATCCGCTCATGACGGAATGAACGCCGCGGGTTAACGCCGATTGAGCCAACTGCAACAATCCCTTTTCGTCAATCTTCGACAGATCGGTCCAGAAGTAGCTTGCGCCACCAACTAAATCAAAGGTGTCGTCTGCTGGATCTACCTTGGGAGCTTCGAGGCCAAGTTCCTGATGCAACGCAACAAAATCCGTCGACTCTAACTTGGATTTGCCGCTCGCTTGCCAGAAGAGCAAAAGCGCAAGTAGTTCGGTATGATATTGCGACTGGCTTGCGACGCTTTTTGGAGTCCCACCATTAAACATGGGGACTGGGAAGTTCAGAAAATTCTGACGATCTAATTCGCGAATGGCTTTCGAGAAACTCGCATGTTGATTAGGACCAGGACGTTGATCGACTTGTACCGTTGCATCAAAGAACGCTAAGACGCTCGATGGCAATGTGGCACTGATTTCGCGTTTGGCGTTCGCCAATCCAACATCCTGAATCAACTGTTTAAACCATTCAGCTTGGTAACCAATTTTTGGTTCAAGGGCAAACAATCGAGCTGGCTTGTCGGTCTGCTTACCCATGAGAGCGATCCATTGGCCAGAGGCCTTTGGCCGGCTCTCTGCAAATTCGTCTCCCAAAACCGGAACAGCCAAAACGTAGGTGGCTTTCGGAGGCACCTCTTCGGAAGTGATTGCCTTGAACATATCCCGCATCATTTCTGATTTGACCGGGACTAGCCGAGCATTGCTAATCAACTTAGCCTCGATCTCGGCTTCGTCGGATAGTTCATAAACAGCCAGTTCCATGTCGACGGCTGCCCCAGACTTCTTCGGCGCGAGTTCAAAAGCCAAGGCTTGGTAGTAAACTTTTTGTGCTACCAAAAGCGATTCGGTTTTCGCAAGACGAAGACACGTCTCAGCCGCTCCATCCGTATCCGCAATCATCAATTGACAATGCAACCGAGCGCTCAGCAACGGCGCTTGGGGACCAAACTCGCGAATAATCCCGTCGAGCTTTGTCTTGCTTTGAGTGATATGTGTCTTGGCAAGCAACGCTAAGGCTTCACGATAGCGTTCCGCATACGGTTGATCGTCGGCTTCAGGCGGCGATGGAGGAACCTCGCGCTGAAGGATACTCACTCGATCATCGGTCGAGAGGGTCGAATACATTTCCGTTGCCAGTTTTTCGGCTTGTTCAAAGCCTTCGGCTATCGACAGCAAAATCTCCGCATGCATCATGGCTGTCAGGAAGCGGCGCGAGTTGATAAGCAACTCGATCAAATTGATCATCGCTGTCAAGAAGAAAGGATGAAGCGGTCCATTGGTGGCCGCTAACCCCTGAAGCAACAGGCTACAACCCTCTTCGGCATTGCCGCGGACAACCGCTACGAGCGAACGGTACATCTTGGCGAGCGGGTTGTCCGGTTGAAGTCGAATAAACTTCGCCGAAGCTTCTTCAAGCGGTTCGATCTCGTTGAGCTTGAGAAGGACTTCACATTTCATCGCCAAAAGCCATGGCTCAGACGGAATCGACTTGAGAAGCTGATTGACGTGGTCCAAGGCAGCGACGTACTGCTCTCCTTGAATCATCCGGTCGAGCTTCTCGATCTCAGAATAGTGCTCGTGGCATTTACAGAACTTGATTTTCTTGCCGTTACCACAGGGACAAAGCGAATATTGGTCGAGCGCCATGGGCGATGGATTCCTAGCGGATGATTTTAAAAAGGGGTGCCAAAGGCCTTACAGTTTAACAATTGCCCCTTCCTCCCGCGACCGCTGTTCTTGCTGTCGAAAAGGCCAGCTTTGTGGATAAACCGTAAAAATCGCCAAGCCGACTTATCTTCCCTCCCTTGCTTAACCGATAGATACAGGATATCCGTCGAAGTAACACAACGCTTGCGAGATTCTGATTGAACGGAAACGCCTAAGGATCCCATTCCGCCCATCTTTCTAAGAATCGGCCCATTTTTGAGCTGCTTCGCGAGGTAACCACTGGAAGGAAGCCATGCAGACTTTTCAGAAACGAATAGGCAAGGCCACGCTAAAAATCGTCCTTGCAGGAGCCGCAGCTGCTGTAGGAGGCGCCGCGACCATCCCGTCGATGCTTTCCAAAAAACATTCGACTTCGACGCCATCGATGGCACCCGCAGTCTCGTCGCCCTCCATGATTCCTGAGAATTCGGCAACTCGGGGTTCGGATTCGAGTTCCCATTTAAAGTCCGATATACCGGGCGAAAACTCTTTCGTCATCGATAGCCCGCGCATTCCGTCAAGCTCATCCCTCTCAACGGGAGAGAGCCTCGATCAACGAAGTCAAAGCAATGCGATCGCTCTCCCTACCAAAAAGAAGAATGAGGCCTCTCCTCCCAAAGACAAAGTGATTACCTCGATCGAATCGACCGATCCACCCAATGCTGTCCGGGTCTATTACGCGACCGACCGGTATTTATACTCGGCGAGTGATCCGCAGCTCTGGGTTACCACGTTGGCCCCGGCAGTCTTCGTCGTGCTCATTACGGCCTTACTTGCAGCCGGTACGCTCGCCGGACGCCGCCGCGTCTGGTGGGGGTTGGCCACTGTCCTCGGTCTTGGGCTATCTTATCTCATCGTAGGCAACACGGTCATCAAGACAGGAACGCTCTATCGCCTAGCTCAGGACGACAGTCTCTGGTTTTCATCGCGACGAATGCAAACATCGAAGGCCTACCCACTCAATCTCGGAAGCAGTCTTGTCAGTATTCCTCCGCGGCATCGTGAAGGTCAGATCGAAGAACCTTCACCCGTCTTCTTCGAATATAAGGAAGACGAAAACAAGCACATTGTGATCCAACGCATTCAAGCCTTGGATGTCGAAACGTTTTACGACCAACTGGATCAACGGATTGCCAAGGATGAGCACAAATCGGTGCTCGTCTTTGTTCACGGTTATAACGTTGCTTTCGATAGTGCACTGCGCCGTACGGCTCAATTGAGCGTTGATTTGAAGTTTGCTGGCGCGCCGATTCTGTATTCCTGGCCATCTCATGGTCGATTAGCTTGGTATCGCAGCGATCAAGACGAAGCGGATTGGAGCGCTCCCCATCTTGAGCAATTTCTTGCTGACGTTCGCCAGCGGACGGGTGCCAAAAAAATCAATGTCATCGCGCACTCGATGGGAAATCGAGCCCTCGTCGGGGCCTTGGAGCGATTGGGGCTTCGATATCCTTATCAACAACCGATGCTTGAACAAGTTGTCATGGCTGCCCCGGATGTCGATGCAAACGACTTCAAGAAACGTTACGCAAAAAAAGTCGACGAATGTGCCGTTCGTACAACCGTCTACGCATCAGCGACGGATCGAGCACTCTTGGCATCCATGCATGTCAATCAACAGCCGCGATTGGGCTTAACCATGTCAACGCAAGCTTCCATCGATGGTATCGACTTTGTGGACGTCACCCCAATCGACATGAGTTTGCTCGGACATTCGTACTTCGGCAATCACCCTCTGATGATTAAGGAACTAACGTCCCTCTTGAGCAAGAACACCGGTCCAGAGCTGAGAGATTGGTTGACCCCGAAGGATGCACACTTTACGCCGCCGGTCTGGAGATTTTCGCCGCAAGTAGCTGGCGAACTCCCCTTCATGCGGTAAACAACCGTGTGCGATTCTGATTATAGCGGAACGGCGCGAGCCGTCCGGTGAGCCAAGAACCGGAGGGCTCGCGCCCTGCCGCTAAAAATGTTGAGCGCTCACAATCTCGCACGGTTATTCAGTTATGGTGTTTCGTATTGCATTTGCTTAACCGACATCGCTCGAATACGATGCGAGCATGACCGATATTGTCCTAGCCACACTGAATGCGCGATACATCCACTCTGCGTTCGGCTTGCGCTATCTGTTCGCCAACATGGGCGAACTACAGGACCGATCCAGCCTTTTGGAGTTCGTGATCAACGACCATCCAGCCGAGATCCTTGGAAAGTTACTCGCTACGTCGCCGACGATCATTGGTTTCGGTGTCTACATTTGGAATGTCGAAGCCACCCATCGAATTGTCGCGGATATCAAAGCCGTCCGGCCCGAGACGATCATCATTCTCGGCGGTCCTGAAGTAAGCTACGAGACCGAAGGTCAACCGATCGTCGAGCTAGCCGACTACGTCATCACCGGTGAAGCCGATCTCGCATTCCCCGAGCTTTGCCAGCGATTGCTCAACAATGATCGCCCCGCAATCAAGATCATCTCGGCACCCGTGCCAAACGTGGCGGACCTCAAACTGCCCTACGAGTTCTACTCGCCGAATGATATCGCTCATCGAATCCTCTATGTTGAAGTCTCACGGGGTTGTCCATTTACCTGCGAGTTTTGTTTGTCGTCGCTCGATATCCCAGTCCGACTCTTTGATTTGGATGCTTTTCTTTTAGCTATGCAACGGTTGCTCGATCTAGGCGCGCGACAGTTCAAGTTCGTCGATAGGACGTTCAACCTCAATCTTCGAGTCAGTCGATCCATTCTTCAGTTCTTTCTCGAACGCTTCGAGCCAGGGATGTTTCTCCATTTCGAAATGATCCCTGATCGTCTCCCGGAGGCTCTTCGAGAATTGATTGTTCGCTTTCCACCGGGATCGCTACAGTTCGAAATCGGTGTTCAGTCTTTCAACGACGAGGTTGGTGAACTCATCAGCCGACGTCAAGACAACACCAAGCTCGAGGAAAACTTCCGTTTCCTCCACGAATTCACCGGCGTCCATATCCATGCTGATTTGATCGTTGGTCTACCCGGCGAGTCACTTGAGTCGTTCGCGGCTGGCTTTGATCGACTTTATGCGTTGCAACCTCAAGAGATCCAAGTTGGAATTTTAAAGCGACTTCGCGGCACACCCATCACACGCCATGATGAAACGTGGCAGATGATTTACAGCCCTCATCCACCCTATGAAATATTATCGACCCGCTTGATGGATTTTAGTACCATTCAGGGCCTTCGTCGCTTTGCACGTTACTGGGACCTTATCGGTAACAGTGGAAATTTTATCAAAACGCTACCGCTCCTATGCCCGGAAACCGGTTCGGCCTTTGAAGCCTTCTATTCACTCAGCCAATGGCTCTATTCCAAACAGCCTCAGCTCTATGGAATATCGCTCGTGCGATTGTTCGAATTGGTTTTTAAATACCTACACAGTCAATCTCCGCAAGATGGTCAGTACATCGCGGAGCAAATATGGCAAGACTACAATCGCAATGTCCGTCGAGAAAAACCAGGCTTCTTGAAGGGGTATCAACTGGAAGCGAATGTCCCAACGGGGGAAACCACAGAATTGCCTTCAAGACAAAGTCGTCACCTAGCGAGCTAAAATTCCAGACACAGCTCACCCTCTGTCTTCGCTTGAAGAACATCGAATGCAAACCCCGCATTCAGCCTGTCTTAAAGAGCCTTCCTGTCTTCCGCCTCGGCGTTTCGCGATTCTGCCAATTTTGCTAGCGGAAGGCGATTTTTCAACGATCGGATTCAGGATCGTGGTTGCTGATTACCGACAAAAAATGATATCGTGCCGGCCCCTCTTGATCTGAATCGGTGAAATTGATGAAGCAACGAAACCTAACACATCTCTATCCGGTTGAATATCGAACATTCAAGTCCGAGATGATGCCTAACGTTGAGAGGTTCGTTCATAGTTGGCAACCACTCCGAGTCAAACCCCTTGCATCGCTGACGATTTTTCACGGTTTAGGCGATCATGGCGGACGATTTGCCCAATTTGCCAATTCCTTGGCGAGTGCGGGATTAGGCGTTCTGGCGGTCGACCTCCTTGGTCATGGACAAAGTCCCGGACGACAAGGCGTAATCGCAAGTTACGATGCGTTACTCGATGAAATTGGTAACGCGGTCTATTTAGCCAACCGAACTTGGTCGGATACACCCTCATTCGTGCTCGGTCAAAGCATGGGGGGCAACCTCGTCTTGAATTGGTCGATGCGCCGCCCGTTTGAATCCAATGGTTTGACCGGCATCGTCGCGATGTCGCCCATGTTGCGCATGGCGAGAGCGCCAAGTGCGCAATTTATGAAAGTCGGCCGGTGGTTAGAAAAGCGACTGCCAAACTTCCGAATGTCAGCCCCGGTCGATGTACGTCAGCTGTGCAGCGATCCACTCGGCCAAGATTCCTATCTCCGGGATCGATACGTCCATCGAAAAATGTCTCTGCGATTGGGGGTGTCTCTCATTGATAGCGGTGAATGGGTTCTTCGGAATGCCAATCAGATTTCCAAGCCGACTCTCCTTATGCATGGTTGCGATGATACGCTCACTTGTCCCAAGGCAACCGAAGAACTAGCTGAGCAAGCGGACCATGCAACTCTTCGACTTTGGTCAAACTGTCGACACGACCTCCATTTTGAGCTGCAACGCGAAAGTGTTGCCGCCTTTCTTATGGACTGGATTCAAAGTCAGATCAAGCAAAGCTCGCGATTCCATGTGGGTTCACGCGCAAAAGCCGCATAGTCTATCTGGACAGCGCCACTTTGAATCAGCCGAACGGCCTTAGCCGCGGTTCTCGCACGGAAAACCGTGGCTAACACCAAAACGGCTAGAGCATTTTCATTTTTCATATAGCCATTCGGAAAACGGGGTCAGGTACCAAAAGTGCAAAGCACCCGAAGGGCCG
>JANOAI010000406.1:0-7338 GCA_031411055.1 Pirellulaceae bacterium | reverse complement strand
CGGCCCTTCGGGTGCTTTGCACTTTTGGTACCTGACCCCGTTTTCCGAATGGCTATATGAAAAATGAAAATGCTCTAGGTGCGAAAATTTTTTACCGCGCGCAAGAATTCGGATCGTGGTTGTGTCATGCTCGTAACTCGGTAACTTGCCGTCGGCATGGAGCGTCCGCAAGTGACCATGCTGGCTTCGTTATCGAGGCAATGCCGACCAGTCAGCAACTGGGCGCGGGTCGGAGAACACATCGGCGTCACATGAATATCGGAGAAACGCAACTCACAGAACACGGATTTGGAAATAAAGCTTATAACTTAGACGCCCAGCAAAGGGCGTTGTACGAAAAAAACACCGATTCCAAATGTGCCTGCTACCATTTAGCTTCCGACTATGAACTCTTCCGCTCCATCCCGCGCACGTTTTTTGGTGCTCTTCTTTGCCGTCACCTTGGCGATCATCACATATGTGGATCGCGTCTGCATTTCGCAATCTGCTCCGGCGATGCAGGCCGAGTTGGAATTGACGAAAATGCAGATGGGTTATGCCTTCACCGCGTTTGGGTGGGCATACGCAATCTTTGAAATCCCCGGCGGTTGGCTTGGTGATCGCATTGGCCCTCGCAAGGTCCTGATGCGGGTCGTGGGCATGTGGTCCGTCTTTACCATCGCGACCGGTTGGGCATGGAATCTAGTTTCATTAGTCGTCTTCCGATTCTTCTTCGGGATGGGTGAGGCGGGCTGCTTTCCGAACATCACCAAGGCGTTTACGAACTGGTTTCCGGTTAACGAGCGAGTTCGTGCCCAAGGCATTCTTTGGCTCAGCGCCCGATGGGGTGGTGCCTTCACGCCACTGCTTGTCGGCTGGATGTTGGCCAGCAGCGGCGAAGGAAAAGTGGGGCTTGGACTTCACTACAGTTATGTGTTCCTCCTCTTTGGCCTACTCGGCTTAGTATGGGCGGCGTCGTTTTTTTGGTGGTTCCGAGATCAACCGAAAGATCATCCGGCGGTGAATGCAGGCGAGTTGCAGGTCATCGGGGAAACCCATCATACCGGCGATCATTCGATGCCCTGGGGTAAGCTGTTGTCCTCCCGAACGGTATGGATGCTTTGGGCCCAGTATTTCTTTATGTCGTACGCATGGTATTTCTACATCACTTGGTTTCCCACTTACTTAAAGGAAAATTTTACAGAGATGAGTGACATGCAACGCGCGCTGCTAGCCTGCGTGCCGCTCTTCTTCGGTGGCATCGGCTCCATCCTGGCAGGTATGCTGTCGGCGCGGTTGGATGCGTGGTTCGGCAGTATCGCTCGCACACGCCGCTGGCTCGGCGTGCTCGGCATGGGAACCGCGGGCGTAATGCTGCTCATCTCGATCCAACTTCACGACCCGGTGGCATCGGTGCTGGCCATTGGTCTTGCATCGTTATGTAGCGACCTAGCCATGCCGGGTGCTTGGGGCGCGTGCATGGACGTCGGCGGTCGCCATACCGGCGCGCTCTCCGGCAGTATGAATATGATGGGGCAAGTGGGCGGAGCCATCGCGCCGATGGCTGTGCCTCTCGTACTCGCCGCCACCGACAATAATTGGTCCGTCAACATCGGCCTTTTCGCTATCAGCTACTTCCTCGGGGCTATCTGTTGGGCGTTCGTGAATTCCAACGAACGACTCGACGCTCACCCCCCCGAAGCAACGTGATCTTTTTTACGCGCAGAAAGACCCAAGTCGCACAGCCTTAAATTATCAAGCTTCAATCGATGGGGAGATCAGCTGGTGTGCCATTGATTGAACATTCAGGATCATAAAAAACATGAAGACCCACAGCCCATTTTCCTGTCGTCTATGTTCTTGCCAGCTCGTCTCCGTCCTGGCCCTTGCGGCGCTGGGCCGCCTTGATGAAGTAGCCGACACCGATGGCCTTCTCGCGATCACCCAAACTCGCGATGGACATATTCAGCTTATTACCAGCAGCCGCCACTACACTTTTAATCTTGCTTGGTTAAAACAACTTCCTCCCGAGCCTAAGAAGTGAGTTGTCCAGATCATAGAGCTAACAATCGTCATCACCTCACTTCTGTGCGTGCCAATAGCCGTGACGACTGATTTCGATCATGGCTAAAGAATCTCGCGGATCACTTTTCCGTGAACTTGCGTCAGACGTTCGTTCCGGCCGAGATGAGGAAATGTCAGCTGGTCTTGATCGAGACCAAGTTGATTCAAAATCGTGGTATGGATATCGCGAAAGTGATAGGGTTTCTCGATCGCACGCAACCCTATCGCATCGGTCGCCCCTACGATTCGTCCTCCCTGGACTCCACCTCCAGCCATCCACATTGTGAAGCCAAGATTGTGATGATCACGTCCAACGCCAGCTTGTGCCTCCGGCGAACGTCCGAATTCGCCGCCCCAAAGAATGAGCGTCGAGTCGAGTAGTCCGCGGCGTTTTAAGTCGGTGATCAATCCGGCAATCGGTTGGTCCGTTTGGGCTGCCATGCGAAGATGATTCTCTTCAATATCCTTGTGAGCATCCCACTGGAGCATTCCCGCTCCACCTCCCGACACGACAACCGTGAAGCGAACACCGTTTTCAACTAGCCGACGCGCCATTAAACAACGCCGCGCATAGTCGTCGGTTGGCTCGGTGCCTACACCATATAGCTTGAGCGTCTCCTCCGTTTCATTGCTTAGGTCAAAGAGCTCCGGCGCTTCGGTCTGCATCCGAAACGCCAGGCCATACGTTCGAAGTCTCGCTGCCAATTCATCTTCTTCGTCAGCCAACGTCGCTTCGTTCAGTTGGCGAATCAGTTCAATCGTTCTATGTCGATCTTTCATCGCAATACCAGCCGGCAGATCGAGATTCAGTACGGGTCGGTCTCCCGCCCGAAAGACGGTTGGTTGATAGGCCGAGGGAAGGAAACCGTTTCCGTACATCGGTTGCCCCGCTTCCAATGCACCATCTGGATCGGGCATCACAACATACGCTGGCAACGAATCACTTTCCGAGCCTAAACCATAGATAGACCAGGCACCCATGCTGGGAAAACCTGGCATCACACGCCCCGACATCAATTCATATTGGGCTGCCGAGTGGACCACCATGTCGCCATAACAAGATCGTATGACTGCGATCTCATCGATTACTTTAGCGACGTGAGGAAAGAGATCCGAGACGTCGATTCCACTCTGTCCGCATTTGGAAAAAGATCGCTTCGATCCGAGCAACCGTGCTTCCTTTGGGACGAATTGATACTTTGCTTCCCCGAACTCTTTCGGGCGAACTTGCCCGTCCAGCTCATTTAAGAGTGGCTTAGGATCGAACGTCTCGAGATGACTTGGACCGCCGGCCATGAATAAAAAAATCACGGACTTGGCTTTCGCCGGAAAATGCGGTGGTTTAGGGCTGAGTGGCGATGTCCCAGCCGCTCGAAGTTGCTCGTGCGACAAGATCGAAGCCAATGCCAACGAACCCGTGCCGCAACAACTCTCATTCAGGAATTTTCGACGATTTCGAACGGTGCATCTGGGCATCGAATTATTTCCAGTCTCATCGTACGTACAAAAATGCATTGATGTTGAAAATGGCGAGAGCGAACTCACGATGCGCTCCGCTTTCAAGAAAGGATCTCGATAGTCGATATTCCTCTTGGGTCGGTAATCTGTTCGTGGCCATCCGATAGGCTAGTTCAATTTGCTTGTCCCAATCGCCAAGGGCAAGCATGGCAAGTCGAGCAGAAAAGCGATCAGCCAGCCCGTTCGATATCGCGCCATTCAAAAGCTCCAAAGCTTGCGGAGCATGCGTACTCGCTTCCCTATTGGCACAACTCGATTGCAACGTTGGTTGGTCAAAGGCTTCCATGAACGGCAGTCGAAGATTACGTTTCGCGATCAAATAGACCGAGCGACGGGCCTGCTGTGCCTCGTCTTCCGTCACTTTCCATTGACTCGGTTTGTAGAGTTGCTTCACCAGTTGTTCGTCGACGGGAAGCATGATGCTTGGGCCACCGATTTCGGAGTTGAATTCGCCGGAAAGGAACAACATCGAATCGCGGATCTCTTCAGCGCTCAAACGCCGCCGATTGAATCGCCAAAGCAGCGTGTTCTCGGGATCCAACTCGCGCAACTCGGTCGCTCTGGCTGTCGAACTCGATTGGCGATAAGTATTGCTCAACAAGATCATGCGATGAATAGGCTTCAACTGCCAATCGTGTTCGATCAATCGCGATGCGAGATGATCGAGTAGTTCTGGGTGGCTCGGAGGGCGACCGTTTTTTCCGAAGTCATTTGGACTTGGAACGATGCCCCGACCAAAGTGATATTGCCATAATCGATTTGCGATAACTCGAGCCGTCAACGGGTTCTGTCGGTCCACCAACCATTCGGATAGCGCCGTTCTCGGCGTCGAACTGTTCGTCGATGAAACGCTGGATGAATTGTCAAGGAGAACAGCGGGCGGGCTTGGCTGGACTCGATCGAGTGGCATCGACCATTCACCTCGCTTCAACAAATGGATGGGTGTTGAGTTCTCGAAGTCGTTTCGAACTGAGCTGACCATCGGAATCGGTTCCGGAAGCTCTTTTTCGAGGGCACGAATTTTTGCGACCGTTGCCTTTTCTTCTTCACCTCCCTGATTTGCGAGAATTTTTGTGAGCCGATCAATCTCATTCTGAACCCGCGTCGTTTCTTTCTTCCAGTGTTCGACGCTGTCACTTTCAATATAGGGTAAGTCATGTTCTTGCGACGCAGCGAAATAGGCTTGCAAACCGTAATAGTCGCGTTGCGAGATCGGATCAAACTTGTGATCGTGACATCGGGCACAGCCGATCGTCATGCCAAGAAAGGCTGAACCGATGATATCGATTCGCTCGGTCAAAACTTCGTTTCGGCTCCCCGATACTTCTTGATTGCCAGCGTTGCGACGCACGGCCCCGAGCCGATGAAAGCCTGCCGCGATCTTGAGTCGCCTGTCTTCTTCGCTAATCTCGTCGCCAGCGATCTGCTCACGAAGAAATGTGTTGAATCCCATTCCACTATTCAACGCTTCGATCACATAGTCTCGAAACCGCCAAGCGTCCGGAATCGTGCGGTCATATTCAAACCCTTCCGTCTCCGCGAACCGCACGACGTCCAACCAATGTTGCGCCCATCGTTCGCCGTACCTAGGACTGGCAAGTAATTGGTCGACGATCCTTTCATAGGCATCGGGCGATGAGTCGCTCACGAAGTCATCGATTTGCTCGATCGTCGGCGGCAGCCCGCATAGATCAAAGTGAACGCGCCGTAACCAATCGACGCGATTCGCTTCTTCGGCCGGATGTAAACCCGCTTGTTCGAGTTTCGATTGGACAAAATAGTCAATCGACGTCCGTAGCAAACTTTGATTGCTGACTACGGGAAGCGCCGGATTCGAAATCGGTTTGAGAGACCAAAAATCGCGTGCCTCTATCGGATCAAATTTTCTCACGACTGGGGCAGCGGGACCATCGCGAGAATCGGGGGCTCCCATTCTTATCCAACGTTCGATATTCTCGATCTCGTCGTTCGAAAGCCTGGCATCGGGTGGCATTTCAAGTCCGTCATAACGAATCGCGGCAACGAGAAGGCTCTTCGCGATGTCATTCGGAACAACAGCCGCCCCCGAATCGCCTCCAGCGCGAGCAGCCTCACGCGTGTCAAGCTTCAATCCGCCCTTAAGCTCGTCAGCCGATTCCGAATGGCATTGATAGCATCGGCTAACAAGCACTGGGCGGACTTTGGCCTCAAAGAAATCCATCCCTTTTTGATCAAGCGGTGCCTCCGCACGAACATTACCAATCGTCCATAAGGCGATCAAGACAATCAATACTCGGTAGGAAATTCGTTGCACTCGATAGCCGTCAGTTATCATCAGGATATTTTAGATCGTTATCATTCTCGACGGTGAGGCCGCCATTAATACTCATGTTACATCAACCTGAGTAAGCCTGAAATCGTCCTACCCAAAGTCGGTTGAAAATATCCCGCATCAAATCCAAGCAAAGGCAACAGAGGGAGGTTAAGATCAAGCAACTTTGCACGATGATCAGGATACAAACCATTGATAAATCCGACAGCGAAACGATCTAATAACATGAACATCTCTAGACGAACCTTTGTCCATAGTACGAGCGTTTCACTCTCTGCGCTCGCCACGAGCCGTTTTGATTCCGGGCTTCAGGCTGCAGATTCTGTAGAAGCCGATGTCTGCGTTTACGGCGCGACAGCGAGCGGTATTGCGGCAGCGCTCGGCGCGGCGGATGCGGGAGCGAAGGTGATCGTCTTGGAGCCATCGCGCTGGCTCGGCGGTATGAGCGGCGGCGGTTTGAATGCGATTGATTGGGGGGACAAACGCACCGTCGGCAAGATGGCGTTGAAGCTCCTCATCGAGAAGGACGACCTGGCGATGCGAGAGCTTTACAAGCGTGAACTCGCGCAGCGCGGAATCCCTGTCATCTATGAGCATCGGCTCGCAAGCGTGGTGAAGGAAGGCGCGCGTATTCGTAGCATCACGCTCGACTATGCGCCGCCCGACAAGCTCGGATGCCCCATCGAGCAACCTTTGACGAAGAACGCGAAGACGGTCACGGCGCGGGTGTTCATCGATTGCTCGTATGAGGGCGACCTGATGGCGAAAGCCGACGTGAGCTACACCTGGGGCCGCGAGTCGCGCGAGGAGTATGGCGAGTCGCTCGGCGGTGTGCGGCCCATCTTGATGCGCTACGACATCGATCCGTATGTGAAGCCCGGCGATCCGAAGAGCGGCCTGCTGCCGCTGCTGCAAGACATCCAGATCGGCCCGCTCGGCAGCGCTGACAAGCTGACGATGATGTATGCGTTCCGATGGGTCCTCACGAACAAGGACCCGATCCGCATCGAGAAGCCCGACGACTACGATCCTCGCACGTATGAGATCTTCCGGCGTGCATTTCAGAAAGGCGTCGACATCCGCGCGGCTCGCAAGATGCACGTGCTCGGCGAATACGAAGACTATTCGGGCGGCGGCATCTTCGGCCCCAACTCCAGCCGAGCGCTGTGGGCGCAATCCGTCGGGGGTGCGAACGCGGCGTATCCCGATGGCGATTGGGCGGTGCGCTCGCGTATCTGGCGCGATGAGATGAATTTCGTGCGTGGCATGTATCACTTTCTACGCACCGATCCTTCGGCTTCGGCGTATTGGCGTGATAGAGCGGAGTCCACCGGCTTTCAGCGCGGTATCTTTGATGAGACAGGCGGATGGCCGCATCAGCTTTACGTGCGCGAGGCGCGGCGCATGAAATCGGATTACGTCGTCACGCAAAAAGACCTCGAAGGCGCGGTGAACCCGGATGACTC
>JANOAI010000405.1:0-2794 GCA_031411055.1 Pirellulaceae bacterium | reverse complement strand
TTGTTAGCTAAAAACCGAACGATCCGCGGGGCGAGCCCTCGGGATTTTGATATCGCTATGTACCCTTACATCCCTGGACTGGAAGTCCGTCGTACCCAAAAATTTAGCTATGACGAAGCACTAGATCGACTATTTCTTGGATTCAAACGGCAAGGTGATTCCCCAGGAGCCGTGGTGCGTCTTGTTGTGGGGGCGTTTGTTTCGTTTTTCAACAGCCAGAAATTCTGGAGCGACCGACGCGTCGTGAAACTCGCCACGGAACTGTTTGGCAATCGCATCAAAGCCTTCCTTGTCGCGATTTGTTTTCATGTCGAAGCCAAAGGTGTGAATTAGAACGCGTGAATCTTCTCGCTCGAGAGTTTGTGTAACCGTTCTGTCGGTGAAGGCTCCGTCTCCCATCAAATAGATTACGTCTGGTTTTAGCTTCATTGCCAATGCCATCGCCTCTTCACCTCGCGTGTGTAAGCAATGCTCGACAGTTTTCATCCATTCGCGAAGCTTTTCTTTATTTTCCGGGGTCGCCGGGACATATGTTTTGGCTGACTTGGGATGAAAAAGAGGATAAGCCGTGTCGCTATAAAAGATGACATAGAAAGATTGATCCGCTTTGAGCATTTCGACGGAATTTTGAATCTCTTGAATCGCTGCTTCCAAGCGGCCTTTGGACATGCTATTCGAATTGTCCGCGACGTACATAAAGCGATTGCCCTTGGTCCGCACACCAAAAACACTCGTCATACCAACGCCGAGTCCCGTTGACTTTCCGCCGCCTCCCTCGGCTGCTTTTCGAAGCGCATCGATCGCAGATGTCGCGGTGGATTTTGACGAGACAAGCAAACTCATGTCTTGTTCAGTCATAAAAGCTTCCGCCGAAAAGACCTCCGCGGCTTGACTCGTTAGACTGCTTTCTTGGGGCACCATTGCTTCGCCGATCGAGCCTGGATGGCTGCTGATCTCGACACTGAACATCTCATCGGGTGTCGAATTGGAGGCATTGACCGCGAAGATTCCCTTCGGCTCAAATCGCATTGGGATCGTGAGGGCCGCTAGCGTTAAGATCCCCGCGAGATGGAACAACGCGCTTACCGCCCAGCTTGGCATAACCTGCCAAAAATTGGCAAAGATCGCAAGTCCGACAACTGCATCGTCTTTTGCATCATCTTCATCACCATCGTCGGCGTTTTTTTCGGACTGGGTCAATGCCATCTTGTCAATCAGCCTAGGCTTCTCAATTCGTATCGCTAATCATTCCTGGGGAATTCAAGGCGGCCATCCATACATGGCTTTCGCATATCACCAGCGATTGGAATCCAATAATCGTACTCAGCAAAGGTGGGGTTGGGGCGAAAACTTGACCCGACTTGCAACCATGGCCTCGCGTTCGTCCGTTATCGTGATAAACCTGGTATTGGCTTCAGTCGAAGGGATTAGGCGACTTCACAGGCCGCCCTGTCGGTTGCTAGAAGTTATGATATGTGCCATGTTCTACTCCTATCATTCTGCCCACCTGGGGAAATGCCAGCAACCATGAAAACGGCGATCCGATTTTGTTTTACGGTTTTTGTGTGTCTGTTCCATGGAAGCGTTGTCGGCGATGAGCCGAAAAAGCCAGTTGCCAAACCAAAAGTTCGTATTGAGCTGCCAGGAGAAAGTCTCCAAATCGCGGAACGCCCTGGGTTCCTTTTTCTGCCCGAAATTGCAAAACGTGCTTCTCCTCAACCGTGGATTTTTTATGGTCCAACGCTACCGCAGTATCCTGACGAAGCCGAACGCTGGATGCACGAGAAGTTTTTAGAAGCCGGTATCGCTATTACAGGAATCGATGTCGGCGAAGCGTATGGAAATCCGAAGAGTCACGAAGTATTCGATGCGTTGTACGATGAACTGGTAAACAAGCGTGGCTTTGCGAAGAAGCCGTGCTTGTTTGGAAGAAGCCGCGGAGGATTATGGGTCAGTAGTTGGGCAATCGTCAATCCGAACCGAGTCGCTGGAATCATAGGCATCTATCCCGTGTTTGACTTTCGGACCTATCCAAAGCTTGAGAAGGCGGCGCCCGCCTATGGACTTACTCCGGAAGAGCTAGAGAGGCGAAGCGCCGAGTTCAATCCGATCGAGCGCGTCGAACAACTCGCCAAAGCCAAAATTCCGGTCACGATCATCCATGGCGATAACGACGTTGTAGTGCCTCTGCAAGAGAACTCGGCGGAACTCCTTCGACGCTACACTGCTGCCGGGGAAAATGAATTGGTTAATCTCATCATTGCCAAAGACCAAGGGCATAGTTTTTGGGAAGGGTTCTTTCACGAACAAGCGCTCGTTGATTTTGCGATTGCGAAAGCAAGAGCGGGGGCTTTCAGTGAGTAATGAAAAAACGGTCCATCAGCAGGTCTAGTTCTTTCTGAGCTAGTGGACGATCTCATGGTCACAATGTTCCGCATTCAATAGCAGCGAAAACACTTTACGCCTTTGAAAATGGAAGGAGTAATTCGGTGTCCCTATCGGAAGCCGACTACTCGTTGTCCGAAATGCTTCCCTCAGGAATCATCTCATTGATAACGCGAATCGCAAGTTTTGAAGTTGCACACTTCTGGGGTCAAATCCGCGTTTGACCAATGAAAAACGCATTAACAGGACGCGCCAGCGAGCGGTTTCTTTGGAGTTTCTATAGCCAAGCCACTCGCTTGCGCTTCGTGTTAAATGATTTGGGACAGTTGAACTAGAGCATTTTCATTTTTCATATAGCCATTCGGAAAACGGGGTCAGGTACCAAAAGTGCAAAGCACCCGAAGGGCCG
>JANOAI010000404.1:0-5922 GCA_031411055.1 Pirellulaceae bacterium | reverse complement strand
TTGTTCCGGTCATCGCATCCGAATAAAACTCGCCGGTCTTTCGCTCGGCGACTTGAACACCCAGAGCCTGCTCCAAAGCACGTGAGGCATCGACACATTCGCTGCCGGAGAAGCCCTTCGTTTCGACTTTCGTTTTGCCTTGCGGATCGACCGTTACTTCGATGATCTTCATTACGCGGCACCTCCGACCATGACCGACAGACGAATGCTCCCATCGTCGAGTGACTTCTCGACGACTGTATGGCCCATTTTTCGAGCTTCAAGGCTAGCTTTTTCTACAGCATAGGCCTGAAGGAATCCGTTTAGCTCGTTTGGGTTCCCCCACTTGCCCTGATAGTTGTCGTAACTAAGTTGCCCTGTTGGCAAGTCAATCACGACCGGGTAACGCCATTCATTCAAATGAACACCCAGCCCCGTCGCTTGCTTCGTAAACAACTTAAACTCGCCATGCACCGGCGTCGGTAGATTCCGTCTTCGGCAAGCCAACAGAGCTGCCGCCTCATCACGGACTTGTGTTCGAATCTCAACAATGTGACTCATGAATCATGTTCCTTTCTGACAATGAAATTAATGCACTTTGGTGGTTGCGTTAACCATTTGTGTGATGCAACGTTTTAGAAATTCGATCGCGTTAGATTCGTTGAATGGCTAAGCACCTTCCTCATATCATCTTGCCAGGATTTTGGGCGGAATTTAGTTTTCTCTCATTTAGGCAAATATTGGAAGCTTCCGAGAATCAAAAGACACCCTTTCCAAAAAGTTCTTTGCAATACCGATTGCGGTTGAGAACTAGGCAACTCCGAGTAGTGATTGACTATCGTGTGAAGAGCCGCAACAAAACGACCCCCTTCGAGTGCGTGAAGGATGGTAAATCGGCGATCCGATGGGTTCGCGAACACGCAGCAGAGTTTGGTGTTGATTCCAATCGAATCGTGGCCAGCGGGGGTTCGGCAGGAGGGCATGTTGCGGCTTGTACCGGCGTTATCGAGGGTGTTGAAGAAGCAGGTGAGAGTGCAAGCATCAGTTCTGTTCCGAATGCGATGATCCTCTTCAATCCCGTACTCGATACGACTTCCAAGGGATACGGCGCGAAAAATTTCAAACCAGAGCAGCAGACGGACATTTCGCCCTGTCACCACGTGCGAAAGGGGATTGTGCCGACGATTATCTTTCACGGTACTGCGGACAAGACCGTGCCGTTCGAAAACGCTGAACGCTTTACGCGTCTTATGCAGGAAGCAGGGAACCAATGCGTGCTCGTCCCTTTTGAAGGCAAAGACCACGGCTTTTTCAATGGGTCATTCTTCCGCAAGGGGAACCATGACGCTGATTTTGATCTGACGATGAATCACTCCATCGATTTCCTCAAAGCGAATCGCATTATTCAATAGATCGATCCTAGACATGAGCCACGAATGCCATGAAGCGATCGGACCCATGCTCGCGTTCGATGGTCAGTCCAGTGGTTTAACCATGTAAAGCGACCCGCCGCTCTGAGAATCCGCTGCTTACCAAAATGGAGACCGGCGATTATCGAGCAGGATGTCATTACGACTCCATCCAACCCCAGAGTCTCAAACCTTATGATTCAAACAATAAAGAAGTAGATGCTGATCGCCACCCAAAAGACGCAGACCACGACGAAGCTAAAAAGCCATGAGTATAGGAGAGATCGCACGATAAGACTTTCAGAAACAACCAGCCTATTTCCATCCTGGCGTCCTAATGTGATCGATGCAACCAAAATTGGAATCGGCATCAGGATTGAAAGAACATGCGAGACGAAAACGACGGTAAATAGAATGGGGATAGCGTAGGGACGTGCCGCGAGCAAGACGGCGAGTAAGATTGCGAGCAACGTCATCGCCGTCAGCAGCGTTTGAATCTTAATCTTCAGCTGCAACACTCTGGTCATGAAAGCCTATTTCGGATGCCGACAACTCGACGCGATTTAGGTGTCGATTGCGCCGTGTTGGTATGGATATACGAAGGGCAAGTCAAAAACGCTCGATTCGCAGCCGTTTAATGCGAGACGATTTCCCGGTTTGGATGCTCACATCGCTTTTGCTGACACCAAAATGCTCAGCAACGATCGCGATGAGTTTCTCATTTGCCTTGCCATCGACTGGGGTTGCCTTGACGTGTGCGATCCACGTTCCATCGGCCAGCTCTTCGAACTTTGCGACTCTCGCATTCGGCTTCACTTTGACCTGAATTACCATCTAAGTCGACTGTCCCAAATTCTCCCGGAAGGCTTAATCGCATTGATAACACGAAGCGCAAGCGAGTGGTTTTCTTGCGATTTGGATAGCCAAGCCACTCGCTTGCGCTTCGTGTTAAATGATTCGGGACAGTCGAACTGAGCAAATTCATGCGATAGATTGCAGCTTCGTTCTATTACTTTAAAGGGATCCCGGCCACTTTTACGCCGTTGGTTGTCAAAACCTGAATTTCATGCGCCCGATACGGTCCTTCATATTTCCAAACGATTCTCTTTTCACGAGTTACTTCGAAAACCTTGACACCTTTTTTCGCCGCGTAAGATGCAATAACGGTGTTGCCGTTGGCAAGCCGCTGCGCCCCACAGGGATCGGAAAATGGTTTTAGCTCCGGGAAATCTTCGTTCGAAACTTGCCACGTAACGCTGCCCGCTGAGTCAAACTCGACCGTTTTGTTGCCATGCGTGAGATTCACCAACGTGTTGCCATTGTCTAATCGAATCGCCGTGAACGGCCAATTTTCTGCTTGGCGTCCTCCCAGTTCCTCTAAATCGGTAGCGATCGCTTGCACGACCTTGCCGGTCGAATCATATTCTTTCACCTTAAACGCTAAGAGATGAGGCACGAGATAATTGCCGCTAGCAAGTTTTCTCGCCATTCGCGTCTGCATATGAGCGTTATCGGTTTCGGGATCGAGCGAGAAAGATACGACGACATCTCCTTTTGGTGAAACCTCCAAGAGCCGTGGGTCGCTCCCGAGTTCTGTAATAAGCGTATTCCCGTTCGAGAGTCGTTGAACGGTACCGATTTCTTTATTGGTCGTGGTTTTTTTATAATGAAATAAAATCGCATTACTCGCGCTTGGACGGAACTCCTTGACCTCGTCATTCCAAGCGATCAAAACATTACCGTTGTCAAGCACGAAACCATCGCGAGCTGCCTTGCGTTCCGCATCCCATTGCACCGAACCGTCTTCGTTCAAGATTCCGGTGAAATCAGGACCCGCGATAAAAAGCGAATGTTGAATCGGTTCCTGAGCTTTTGTCGTCAAGCCTAGCCACGAACACATCGTGATCGCAAATAACGCAATTAGGAATCTTTGAAAGAAGAATCTCATCGTTTGCATTTCCAATTTTGGTGAGAGACGAAATCGAAACACCATGAGGAATGATTTGGGCGTTTCGTTAGCAAATAACGATAGCTTGTCGCGAGCGTTACGACAACACTTTGGGCTCCTGTTGTGTTGCGCAATGAATTCCACCGCCACCGGCTGCGATCGAGTCCACGTTGAGTTGTACGATAACGCGTCCTGGGAACAATCGCGTCAATTCCTCTTTGCATTTCCCATCGGCCGTTGCATCCCCAAACTCAGGCGCAATGACCGCTCCGTTGACGACATAAAAATTGATATAACCAGCCGAGAATTCTTCGGTCTTGAGTTCACGTCTCGTCTTTTTGGGCGACTCCAACGTAACGACTTCCAGTTTCTTCCCACGTGCATCGACAGCCGATTTGAGAATTTCGACGTGCTGACGAGTCACATTGTAATCGAACGAATTACGATCCATTTCGAGTCCTGCGACGACGACACCTGGACTGGCAAAGCGTGCGTAAAAATCGGTATGGCCATCCGTGATATCCTGGCCCTTCACACCTGGCAGCCATATGATTTTCCGCATCCCAAGCAAACGCATGAGTTCTGCTTCCATCTCTGATTTTTTGACCCCCGGGTTTCGATTTTCGTTCAGAAAGCAGCTTTCGGTAATGATGGCCGTTCCTTCTCCGTCGACTTCGATTCCACCACCCTCGCCAACCAGTTTCGACATTAAGTGTACCGCTTTCGACTCAGCGGCAAGCAGTTTCGCTACGGTGGCGTCGTCCTCGTGCTCCTGCTTATCACCCCAGCCATTGAAGTTCAGATCAACCGCTCCCAATTCGCCTTGATCGTTGAGCACGTAAACTGCGCCTGTGTCCCGAATCCACAGATCGTTCAAATCTGCCTCGATGAGCTTTACTTGGCTACCGCACAGTTTGGCGGCCAGCTTCCGCTCTTCGGGTCGAACCAGCATATAAACTGGTTCATACTTAGAAATAGCCCGTGCGACCAATGCAAGTGCCTCTTGGACATCCTCCAACAGATCCTCCCAGATCTCTTCACTGGCTCCAAACGCCATCCAAGTACATTCATGCCGAGCCGATTCGTCGGGCATTCGCCAGCCAACGCTATTTTTTCCTGTTTCAAACCCCATCGTTCGGCTCGCTAGTGCGTAACTCGCAAGGGCTGAAGTTCCGGATAACGAAAAGAATTTCCGTCGCGATAACAATGTCCGACAGCCATTGAGGAGGGATAAAGGAGTCGACAAGGGCGCTGATCCGATCTGAAAATTGGCGGTCAAAGAATATCGGGGTAGGGTGTAGTTAAATTAAGTACATCACCTGTCTCTTTTTGCCACCGAAGTAGCTCGGTGAAAAGCGATCGGATACGATTTGCTTGAGCTGGATCGATTGAAAGATCGCGCATCTCGCGAGGGTCGCTCGTAAGGTCGAAGAGAAGAGTCTTCTTGATTTGTGGATACAAAATGAGCTTCCATCCATCCTGGGTAACGGACCGCTGAAAGTCGATATACGCATTGTAAATCGACGGATACTTCGATTTCCCTTCGCCGCGGATGATCGGGAGTAGATTTTGGAAGCTGACATGCGCTGGTTTTTTTACCCCCGCCAGCTCGAGCGTGGTAGGCATCACATCTTGGTAATAAATGGGTTCGCTCGTACGAGTTCCTGCAGGCACACCTGGTCCAGCAACGATGAACGGGGGGCGAATGCTATGATCGAACAAATTTTGTTTTCCAAGCAGGCCGTGTTGCCCGACAGCCAATCCATGATCGGCACTAAAAAAGATCCACGTATTATCAGCCTGCCCCGATTTATCTAACGCTTCGAGAACGCGACCAATTTGATCATCCAAATGGGTAATAATGGCGTAGTACTCGCGTCGATGGACTTGGATTGCGTGCTCGGTGCGAGGAAAGGGGGCAAGATTTTCGTCGCGCAAATTCTTGAGTCCGATATCATTCTTGAATGGGTAGTCGGTAAGATAGTTTTCTGGGATTGCAATTTTTTCAGTCGGATATTTGTCAAGGTACGCTTGCGGTGCTTGTCGTGGGTCATGCGGTGCATTGAAAGCAACATACATGAAGAATGGCTTGGTTTGTTGCGACGACTCCGCAAGGTAAGCCCTTGCTTCGTCGGCAAGTACTTCGCTCCAGTGTTTTCCGCCTTCCCAGAAGCCACCGAATTTCGGATCGGTCGCACTCCAGGGGTCGGGGCTATTAGCTAACGGTCGGTTGTAGGCAGTTGGCGTATCCTTCGGCATGCCGGCCCGCACTGTGCCGGTTCTTTCGAAGGCGGTTTCCGCCTCCAATCGGACATGCCATTTGCCCGACATGTAGGTGTGATACCCAGCGGCGCGCAGATATTCTGACCAAAGCCGGCCAGCTTTACGCTCGTTGGGCATTTGATCGTCGACCTTTTGGAAATCCCAAAGGTAACGCCCTGTGTTCAGCATCCCGCGACTAGGCATACAAACGGCGCCCTGCCACGATCCCATGTTGTAGGCGTGGGTGAAAACCAGACCCCGACTGGCGAGTCGTTCTAGGTTCGGCGTTTTCACTTCTTGGTTGCCCATCGCGCCGATGGCCTC
>JANOAI010000403.1:0-1848 GCA_031411055.1 Pirellulaceae bacterium | reverse complement strand
CATCCAAGTTTGTACCTGCGGAGAGCCTCTGGTTGGCTCCGGGGTCTTGATTAGCATTTCCCAGTCCTCTTCAATGCCAACAATGTCGGGAGGAGTCTGTGCGTACCCAGAATAGGCAAAGGCGACTAAGAAAATTCCTGAGGTACAGAACTCCGCAATGCACTTAATCACGTGTCATAAACCTTCGCATCGAGTTTTGTTGTATTGATTAGACTCGATTTCAAACATAGGTTCTAAAACCTCACGAAGAGAACAAAGATGAACATCCGAATCGATAAAATCCTCGAAATCAGATTCAAAGATAGTCCGAAAGTTTCGGTTGAAACGATTAAGACCGGTGGAGAGTCGAATTAGCTTTCCAGCATGACGTATGGTCGAGAAACTCGACTGACGGTTTGCACTGCGGAATGGTTGTTGAAATGGCGAGCGCATCATCGTTGATTCGGCCGAGAAGCACCTTGTGCGATGTCAGGTTGGGTGACGCTCAAGGCGGGGATGCTTCCTTCAGCGCGGCTTCGACGAGCAGCTCGCCGGAACCTGCGGCGCATCGGGCGCTGACGACTTCGTAATTGCCCTGCGAATAGGCAGCGAGGTCGGGGACGTAACCGATGCTTCCATTGGCGAGTTCGGCGATGATCATGTGCTTGAAAGGCGAAGCCTTTTTCAGAGCGAGACCGAGCTCGACGAAAATCTCTCCGGGCAGCGCGACGATGGCCACCTCGTCACTGAACCCTATGACCTGCACCTCGACGGTTAGCGGTTCGTTTTGCCTAGCGACTTTTTCAAGAATGCACACAGCCTCCGCCAGAGGGACCGTGCCGAAATTCTTTTCGGCCATCCTCGCGACAATATCCTTCGCATTGGCGATCTCGGTCTTGCTGAAGGTTCGGCGCGGCAGCGTGACCCGTGCGGAATAGACGCGCGGTGTGTCGGTCTTCAGCGGCTTGAGATTCGCCCATGCGGCATCCACTACATCGGCAAGCAAGGTGCCGATCTGGAGGTGATTGCGCCGCGTGCCAGTGAAGTAATCGTTTGGATTAGGCTTTGTTTCTAAACACGTAGTCGCGTCTCTCCGAGACGCGAATCATCTGCGTCTCGGAGATCCGACATAAAACACGTCGTACGTCCGGTCACAGCCTGGAATCGACCATCGCCACGCTAAACTGCAGCCTTCGAGGCTGGTACGAATACTTCAAGCACAGCTGGAAGACCACCTTCCCTGAGCTCGATGGTTACATTCGTGGCCGTCTTCGTAGCATCTTA
Source organism: Pirellulaceae bacterium (assembly GCA_031411055.1). Classification (GTDB taxonomy): domain Bacteria; phylum Planctomycetota; class Planctomycetia; order Pirellulales; family Pirellulaceae; genus JAIYDQ01. The sequence goes on along the minus strand of JANOAI010000403.1, from coordinate 585 downwards.
CGTAAACGCGACGGTCGCAAAGGCCGTGGGCGAGGTCTAGATCACAACCGCTATACCAACGCCTTCTTCGCGGAACACGGGTTGCTAAGCTTAGTGGAAACCCGTGCTCGTGAATGTCAATCCTTGAAAAGGAAGCCACTAGCTTAACTATCAACTGGAGAGCCGGATGCGGGAAATTCGCCAGTCCGGTTCTGAGGGAGGGGAGTCGCAACTCAATGCGACTTCCCTACCCCTATCGTGTTTAGAAACAAAGCCTAGTGACAACGCGACCGTCTCTGGACTGGTTAGCGCTAAGCTATCGAATAGTGGAACGTCGTTCGATCCAAACGGAGATGTTGTAACATTGTCTGCAAGCCGAGGAACCATTCAGAAGAATAGCGACCCTGTAGCAGTTCATCGAGCCCGATGATGGCAGTAACCGTAGGTTGCTGAACCATCCAACATTTTAGTAGCTGACCAAGCGTTAGAAGATCGTTCGAATCAACCCCCACTAACTCGGCTTTAAGAGCGACGGCCCAGGCGAGTGAGCAGTTCGACCGCTTCTACCGACTCTTCATCCTCGGCCAAGAGCTCCTTCGCCAATCG
>JANOAI010000402.1:0-3169 GCA_031411055.1 Pirellulaceae bacterium | reverse complement strand
GAAGCGAAAGGATACCGAAATATCCGCGGCAGCCAACATGCTTTGGACGACGGTTGTCAACGAGAACTCTAGGCTTTGTTTCTAAACATGTAGCCGCGTCTCTCCGAGACGCGAATCATCTGCGTCTCGGAGAGACGCAGTTACGTGAAAGCTCGTTTAGAAACAAAGCCTAAATCGAAATGAGCAATCGACTCAAATCGTTCCGGTTGTGTTCCATTTCGGACGGGGTGTGATCGAGACGTGGTTCTCTCATTGGTCGAAATGCACAGTCACAGTTCTTTCACTCCATGGTTGCTTCTGCAGCATCATATCGGTGTTGGAGAAAAGCAACTGAAAGACAACGACTGAAATAAAAACACCCTTCAAGGGGTGAAATATTCGCCCGGCAATGTTCCAAGATTTTTCTTGCACCGCAATGCACGCTCCCGACAATGCGAACACAGCCAAACTCTCTACCCGACTTGTTTACCTCAACGTGATTTCTCGCTTGCTCCATGGTTATCGGGAAGCCCCGGTTTGGATATCGCTCGTCAACCAAGCCCCGAAAGGGGCGACACAGCTTTGCCTTATACCGCCCCTCCGGGGCTTGGGACTCTAGAAAATCTGCGTTCCGATGGCTTTCGCCACCGGCATAGGTTGTTCCGGGCCTTCCGCCCTGCGGAAAGTGTGAAACTTCAAAAATTGCGCGTTGTGTTATACGATTTGGGACAGTCGAACCACGTCAAATGGATTTTCACCGTTGCTATGCGGCGGCGGTGCGCTGAATCGGATTCGTAGATGACGAGCAATCGTCAAGAATTTCAATGAGTTCGGTGATGCTAAATGGTTTTTGTAAAAATCCGTCGGGCTTGACTGAATCGGAACCTGAACCCAACGTTTGAGAGCCGGCTGCATAACCACTGCAAACGACAACGCGAAGATGGGGGAACTCGGCTTTCATCACGACCAACGCTTCGCTCCCGGTCATCACGGGCATTGTCATATCCAAGAGTACTAAGTCAAAGCTCGCATCGCGACGCAAGTGATCAATAGCAACTTGCCCATTTTCTCCCTGAACCACGGAATGTCCGAGCGCTGAGAGAAGTTGATAGTTGCTGTCTCGAAGGAGTTGGTCGTCATCGACAAGCAAAATTCGGAGCGAATGGGATGCGGTCACGCCGATCCTGGCTGGCTCGCCACGTTGAATCAATGGGCTTGGGATGCTACTTGGATCGCATTCCGGAATATAGATGTCGAATCGAGTTCCTTGACCCACTACCGAATGGCATTCGATCTTCCCCTTATGCTGCTCAATAATCCCCAAAGTGGTGGAAAGCCCTAGCCCGGTCCCAGAACCAATCGCCTTGGTTGAAAAGAACGGTTCAAAAATCCTCAATTGAACATCCGGAGGAATTCCAACGCCATCATCCGCGACTGTAATTCGTACACAGGCCCCCAAACGTTTGTGTTGATCGTTCGATGCCCGAATCGAAATCGAACCGGATTTATCACGAAGTGCGTCGCGGGCGTTGAAGCAAAGATTGAGGATGACTTGCTCGAGTCGCAAAGCGTCAACTCGACATACTCCTAGATTCTCGTCGACAGAACAGGAGAACCGAACGGAGGGTTTGAGCGTGTGACGCATTAACTCAGCTGCTTGTTCAATAACTCGGCTGACGCGTATCGGCTGAAGATTCGTTGGAGTTTGTCGCGAAAAATCAAGCAGATTCTTGGTGAGTGTCCCAGCGCGTTCAATTGCCGAATTCGCGATAGCTACGCGGTGTTGCAACTTGCCTGGGTCGTTTACCTCGATTTCAGCGAGACTAAGATTGGCGGAAATAACCGTCAATAAGTTATTGAAGTCATGCGCAATCCCGCCAGCCAATTGGGCAACCGCATTGAGTTTATCTATTTGAAGTTGCTCTTCTTGGGCTCGCCTTAGAGCGATGGTTCGAGCGCGGACCTGTTGTTTCAATGAAACGATCCATAACAAGCAAGCAGCCGCGATTCCGCTAATGATGATCAATGCAAAGAGTAACTTGTCGGCTTTGAGACTGGCCACATCCCGAATCAATACCGCGTCTTCGATACGTCCCACTCGCAAGAAGAACAGTTCCTTCGAACCTGGAGGCAAATTCTTGTCGATAACGCCTCGAAATCGGACCTTACTTCCAATAGGAATCTTTTCGATTATTTGTGCCGAATCCCGATAGATGGTCCAAGGAAGAAACGCTTTGATCCGAGCATTGTCCGCTTCAACGGTACATATCCAATGTGACTTACTACCTTGCCAATTCGAGACGGTGCCGAAGATTGACGTTGGCTGTAAATTTGATAACTGCTTCGCGGCGGTAGGAATATCCAGGACCTGTGTTGAAGGAAGAGGCTCGTTTTTGACAATCTTGGAAAAGAGCAATGGCAAATCCACCGCGGGTACCATTGGCTTTACGATTTCTACTCGATCACCAACGTTAAAGCAGTGCGTCAAACGAGACTTAAAACGATGCTCGGCCACGACGATACTATTGTCAGGTTCTACATACTCGACAATACCGAACGTTATTGATTCAGTTTTGGAAGGTAGTGGACTATTGGTGGCGTCCTCCATTTCATCGTTTATCAGTTTGATCTGTGAACGATCCATGCACATGAGAATCGAATGTCCAATTTTTGATGTTGGGAACATCAGATGCTTTGCATTGCCTTCGACGCGGACCGTTTTTCCTAGCCATTCTTTCACTGTTTCATCGATCGGAGTTCGAGGTCGGAAAGAAATCGAGATCTCGCCGTCCGGCGTTCCGACACAAAAATCGATCTCGTTCGATTTTTGGACAATTTCATGAATAACCCCTGTCACCGAATGGTATGCACTTCCCAAAACTTGTGGAATTCCATCGACAAAACGCACGGGCTTCGTTGGGATCGAATCGACGTGACCGGTGACTTCGAACGAAGAAACAGAGACTTGAAATTGACCTTCGACTGTCCGTCCCGAAAGCCGAACACGGTCGCCCAGCTTGAGAGACGCTACTTTTTCTGAGAGACTCGAAGGTGCGAGGCACGGGACATTGAGTCCTTCAGCACATCCAAGCAAGAAACTATTCTTCCAGAAGCCGCTGCAATGAATAATCCCCTCAAGCTCACATGGAAGCGTATCACTTGGATGACTTGCCAAATACGTTCGCACTTC
>JANOAI010000401.1:0-6562 GCA_031411055.1 Pirellulaceae bacterium | reverse complement strand
GAGCCTGAGGCGCTAGCCGACTCCTCTGTCTTTAAAATCGGCTTGCACCTCAGGCTCAATAATTTTTCTAAGTGAGGAATATTTCTGCAAATTCCTCCTCAAAGGCTTTTGAGTTCATCCACAACTTGATGCGTTAAATGATATTCGATGCGATGAAGAGCTTGAGCAGCCAGTATTCCATCGAGTACGCGGTGATCGCAGAGAAGCGTAACGAGGCAATCGCCAGCCTCATCGCAACGCGAATACGCAATGCTGCTCGTCATAATCAGCGGATGTCCACGATTGAGGGTGTCTACGCTGGCCAGTGTTGAAACGCTACATGTTCCAATTTTTTTGGCTTTCTGTCGTCCTTGCCAGTTCATGCAAAGCCACCAAGAGAGTCTTCGAAGCGGTGTCGGCAAGCACTCCAATTTGAGTCCATTTTTAAAAACGTCCTCGATTGGGCCATGGACGGCATGATGCAATAGACGCTGAATTTCAAGCAACGGCTTATCCTCAAGAGCGTCGATCCGGGCCCAAATCAATCTTTTACCGCCATCGGGATCGTCGCGGTGGATCGAAAGCGAAGCGACTGACCACGGATGTTCGTAAATTCGAGGCCACGGGTATTTTGAGTAGACTTGACGCAGTTCTGGAATGTCGATTCCGGCGAGGCCATAAGCTCGAAGGAAGAGTGTGACCCACGAGAGACGTAAGCTGGCTGCCTGGCGCGCGGCCGCAACCTCACCAAGCTTCAGCGATCGTTCGACGGGAAAACTCGGGACGCTTCGGGCTGCGGCGCAGATATCAAGCACCAATCGTCGGTTTCTCGGAAACGAAAGTGTTCGTCCTCGATTCTTCATAAATCCAGCAATCGCTCCGTAATTTCAGTTTCGATCTGCAGACCACAAATGGTTTACGGAATGTAGAATATGCCAAATGCGAGAATGGAAAGCGATAGTGTTTACGGTCGGCAAGGCTTTGCTGCGATTTCCAGCTTGGCTGGGGATTCAATCGATCCTTTTTTATCAGCGCGGTGTTAGCCCGTTGATCGGCGCTCGCTGTAAGTTTCACCCAACATGCTCGCAATATTCGCTTGAGGCGATCAAAAAATATGGCCTTGTGTTGGGTTCCATGCGTGGTGTGTATCGTATTCTTCGATGCCACCCGTGGAGCCAGGGCGGTTACGACCCGCCGTAAGGCTGTTTGCAAGAGAATCTTTCGATAAATGTACTTTGTTTCGATTTTTGGCTGTAATCGATGTGTGAAACGAACGTTTTAACAGAGAACTGCCATCGGTGCGTTTCCCCTTTTTTCGACGGATGTCAAAAATGAAATCGTTCCTTCTATCGGTCGTCTTTTTGAGTCTCGGATGCCTGACCACCAAGTTGGTCGCCCAAGATATTTCTAAGCTCGACGATGCGACCCGGCAGAAGTTGCTCAAGCGATTTCCAGAAGCCGATCTCAATGGAGATGGGGCGCTCAGCGAAACCGAAGCCATCAAGTTCGCGAAGGCAAAGCGCAAGGGTGGATCGACTCAATCGAATTCGAACCCAAGTGCCGAGGGAGCCAACCCGAAACCAACGTTCGCTGACATATCCTACGGTCCCCACGAACGGAATAAGCTGGACTTCTGGAAAGCGGCATCGGATGAGCCAACGCCACTGGTCGTCTATATTCACGGCGGTGGCTTTGTCAGCGGCGATAAGACGAAGGCTAGCAAGGACAAGATCCTCGAGGAATGTTTAGCGAATAAAGTATCGTATGCGGCCATCAACTATCGGTATCGAACGTCGGCTCCGATTCAAGATGTTCTGCGTGATTGTGCTCGTGCGGTCCAGTTCATGCGCTCGAAAGCCACCGATTGGAACGTCGATAAAACACGAGTCGCATGCTTTGGAGGTTCGGCTGGAGCAGGGACTTCCATGTGGCTAGCTTTTCACGACGACTTAGCAGATCCCAACAATCCGGATCCGGTCCTTCGAGAATCGACCCGCATTTCCTGCGCAGGCTCAAACTCAGGCCAGTTCTCATACGACATTGTGAAATGGGTTGATGCCTTCGGTGAAGAGAATGCCAAACGTTTTGGCGATCTACAAAAACCGAACGAGTTCTACGGTTTGAAGTCGATGGATGAACTCAAGCAACCGCACGGTGAGAAGATTCGGGCCGATTGCGATATGTGTGGTTTGGTTACGAAGGATGACGCGCCGGTATACTTGGCGTGCTCGCGATCGGGCGATCCGATCGAAGACAAAGGGGCTTATCTGCATCACCCCAAGCATTCGCAGCTGGTATACGATCGATGTCGCGAAGTTGGCGTCAATGCGGTGGCGGATTTACCTGGTTTGAATATTCATCCGGCATCGGATGCCCCGAAGACACTCCATGAATTTCTCTTCAAGCACTTGAAGGTCAGGCGAGATTGACAAGGTTTGAGCTGAACCTGTACGACGGACTTCCAGTCCGTCGGTGCCAACGTTTGTCGACGGACGGGAAGTCCGTCGTACCTTAAAAAAATTAGCTGTGACGAAGCACTAAGCGACTTTCCAGGTTTCGCCGCTGTTGAGAAGCTTTTGAAGATCGGCTTTTCCCTTTTTGGCGATGGCTTCCGAAACTTGGTTTCGCATCGCTTCGTCAAAGGTCTCCGTTTGGACTGCGCGGAGGACCCCGATGGGCTCAGGGAAGTGAGGATGACGTAGTCGTGACAGGAGGAAAGCGTGAATGGAATCGGCCTGCTCGTCGTGGAACCAAAGATCGTCTTCTTTGATCCCGGACTTGTTGAGGTCAACAATTTCAGGGGTGAGGCCGTTCAGCCGAATCCCTTTGTCGCGATTCTTGCCGAAGATCATCGGCTTGCCATGCTCGAGTTCGATCGTCGAATCTTCTCGGGTTGATTTGTCCTGAGCATAAGCAAAGGCACCATCGTTGAAGACATTGCAGTTTTGATAGACTTCGACGAACGAGGTCCCTTTATGAGCGGCAGCGCGCTTGAGAGTGTAAGCGAGGTGCTTCACATTCGAGTCGACGGATCGAGCGACGAACGTTGCATCGGCTCCGACCGCAAGCATGAGCGGGTTCAGTGGATGGTCAACCACTCCGCCAGGCGTCGTCTTGGTGATCTGGCCTTCAACGCTGGTTGGCGAAAACTGACCCTTGGTCAGTCCATAGATTCGGTTGTTGAACAAAATGTAGTTGATGTCGAGATTGCGTCGGATCGCGTGAATAAAGTGATTGCCGCCTATGCTGAGTGCATCGCCGTCGCCGGTGATCACCCACACGGTCAATTCAGGCCGCGAAACCTTGATCCCAGTGGCAATCGCCGGAGCTCGCCCGTGAATCGAGTGAATGCCGTAGGAATCGATGTAGTATGGGAAACGGCTGGAGCAACCGATGCCGGAAACGAAAACGGTCTTCTCCGGAGCGACCCCGATTTCGGGGAGAACTTTCTTCATTTGAGCCAGAATCGAGTAGTCGCCGCAGCCTGGGCACCATCGGACTTCTTGGTCGCTTGTGAAATCGTTCGAAGTTAAAACAGGGAGGGTAGTACTCATAGTGGATTCGAAAGTTCTTAATTAAGTTCTAGTGGTGCTGTTTATTTCGGTTCCGCGATGAATGCATCATCGCGCTGGTTCATTCGTTTTCGGTTAATATTCTCCGATCCAATGAAACGGAGTAGCTATCGTGCAACGAAACCTGAAAGCTTGCTTCAGCTGGCTACACGAGCCGTTTTAGCTGGAGTGAGTTCGCAGATTTTGTCGTAGATCTCGTTGACCATGAATGGCTTACCTTTGACTTTGTTCAAGCCGATGGCATCGATCAGATATCGACTGCGAATCAACATGCGAAGTTGCCCCAAATTGAGTTCTGGGATCAGTACCTTGTCGTATCGCGAGAGGATCTCACCGAGGTTGCTTGGGAATGGATTAAGGTAACGCAAGTGAGCGTGAGCGACGCTTCGACCGGCATCGCGAGCTTGTTTCACGGCGGTCAAACAGGTCCCATAGGTCCCACCCCAAGAGAGAACGAGCAGTTCACCGCTTTGGGGTCCGACGACTTCTTGCTTCGGAAGAATCTTGGCTGCGTTCGCGACTTTCTGAGCTCGGATATTGATCATCTTTTGATGGTTGTCTGGATCGTACGATATGTTGCCAGTACCATCTTCTTTTTCCAAGCCACCAACGCGATGCGTGAGACCGGCTGTGCCGGGGAGAGCCCAAGGACGTTTGAGCAACTCGTTGCGTCCATATGGCAAGAATGGCTTGTCATCGTCAGTCTTCGGTCCCGGATGCACGACCACGATCGGCTCACGCTTGCTCATGTCTGGAATGACCCAAGGTTCGGATCCGTTGGCAATATAGCCATCCGAGAGGACGATGACGGGAAGCATCAATTGCGTCGCGACTTTCCAAGCATCTTGAATAATTTCGAAACAATCGCTGGGGCTGGCTGCGGCGAGGACCGGCATGGGAGCTTCGCCATTTCGACCAAACATAGCTTGCATCAAATCGGATTGCTCGGTCTTCGTGGGAAGTCCGGTGCTTGGTCCACCACGCTGAACATTGATGATGATCATCGGCAGTTCAAGCATCACAGCTAGCCCCATCGCTTCGGCTTTGAGTGCGATTCCAGGTCCACTAGAGGTCGTCACGGCCATCGAACCAGCGTAGGCTGCGCCGATAGCGGAGCAAATCGCAGCGATTTCATCTTCCGCTTGGAATGTACAGACACCAAAGTTCTTGTACTTCACCATTTCGTGAAGAATATCACTGGCTGGGGTGATCGGATACGAACCGTAGAAAATTTCTTTGCCGCTACGCTGCGAAGCAGCCAACAGTCCCCAAGCCATCGCTTGGTTACCCATAATGTTACGATAATTTCCTGCCGTAAGATTGGCGGCTTCGACTTGATAGCTCGTACCAAAAGCTTCAATTGTTTCACCGTAAGCCCAACCCGATCGCAAGGCCTTTTCATTCGCCTTTGCAATCTCTGGGGCCCCGGCCGCAAACTTGCCGTGAATAAATCGGAGGGTTAGGTCGAGGCTTCGTCCATACAACCAATAAACCAAGCCCATGGCAAAGAAGTTCTTACAGCGATCGGCTTCTTTGGGGCTCAAGCCGAATTCAGCGACGGCTTCTTTCGTAAGCCGAGTCATGCCGACTTTTACGAGACGGTAATTCTCCATCGAAGGATCTTCGAGTGGATTCGTCTTGAGTTTGGCTAGCTTCAGATCTTTATCTTCGAAGCTATCGTCGTTGACAACCAGCATGCCGCCTTTGCGAAGATCAGCCAGATTTGTGATCAATGCGGCTGGATTCATCGCAACAAGTGCGTCGAGCGTGTCGCCCGGGGTGTGAACTTCGTGCGACGCGAATTGAACTTGAAATCCGGATACGCCAGCCCGCGTTCCACGCGGTGCTCGGATTTCTGCCGGAAAGTCAGGAAACGTCGCGATATCATTTCCTGCTAGCGCCGAGGTGTTCGTCAATTGGGTGCCAAGCAATTGCATCCCGTCCCCCGAGTCGCCTACCAAGCGAACGGTCACGCCGGCGACATGCTCTACAGGTTTACTCGATACAGGTTGTGTCGTTTCTGAAGACATGGAAAGAAACAGCTTTCAAACAAAAGAATTGGGTTTTGGCGGGATATAGCGATAGTATCGTTCGTAGGAGTGGTTCCGTTTGACAAATTTTGGCAAAAGGATTTGAGATTGAACACCGCAAAAAACGCCCATTTTACCTGGATTTCAATCGTGGTGGCGAGGCTAGGGCAAAAATCCAGGCCTCAAAGACAGTTGGCGACATGGATCTGACCATTACCCGGCATCGCAATCTGGTCCGAAAAAGGGGGGGATCCGCCAATAGCAGCTTTCTTGTCGCAGGTTATCCACAACCTGGTTGACACACGAGATTCATTGGGTAGTTTATTACGCGAATTCACCGTCTTGCCTATTTACCCTAATCGGCAAAGTCGGCGATCATTAATATTGTTTGCGGTCGTAGTGGCTGGGAGCTATCCGATTACCTTGTTGGTTTTCGGCCGAGAAAGATTAGCTTGCTTCCCGCGCGTCGTGTCCGCGTACTATCCAACTCCCAGGAGAATGTTTCATGAACCGTAGTATGTTGAAGACGCTCGCTAGCGCTCTAGTTGTTGCGAGTCTCGGATTGTTTAGCTCTGCCGAAGCCGGTTGCGGCGGTGGACTTTTTGCCAAGCTCGGCGCCAACAAGTGTGGTGGTGATGCTGGTTGCGGCGGTGGTGGTTTGCTTGCTAAGCTTCACTCGAAGAGTGACTGCTGTGCTCCTGCACCAGCTCCCGCGTGCTGTGCACCAGCACCCGCCCCTTCCTGCTGTGAGCCAGCTCCAAAGTGTGGAGGCCGTGTTGGTCTTCTCGCTAAGCTAAAGGCTCGCAAGAGCAGCTGCTGTGAGCCAGCTCCAACTTGCTGTGCACCGGCCCCAGCACCAACCTGCTGTGCTCCAGCCCCAGCACCAACTTGCTGTGCTCCAGCCCCAGCTCCAAGCTGTGGTTGTGCAGCACCAGCTCCAAGCTGTGGTTGTGCAGCACCAGCTCCAAGCTGTGGTTGTGC
>JANOAI010000400.1:0-1721 GCA_031411055.1 Pirellulaceae bacterium | reverse complement strand
TGTGCGAGTGAAAGATACCGGGGTCGGCATCCCAGCCGATATGTTGCCAAGAATCTTTGACTTGTTCACGCAAGTGGATCAGTCACTTGAGAAATCGCAGGGCGGCTTAGGCATCGGCCTGTCGTTGGTTCAGCGTCTCGTCGAAATGCACGGCGGAAGTGTCGAAGCACGCAGTGAAGGCCACGGCAAGGGAAGTGAGTTTTTCGTCCGTTTACCCGTTGATATGTCGGAAGTAGAACCTGCATCTCAAACCAATGATGTTCCAGTCGCCATCCCGTCCAGCAAACGACGCATCTTGGTAGCAGACGACAACAAAGACGCGGCTACCACGTTGGCGATGATGCTTAAGTATATGGGCCATGATGCTCACACTGCCAACGATGGGTTGCAGGCCGTCGAAGTGGCAGAGCTCTTAAAGCCCGACGTCATTTTTTTAGACATTGGAATGCCGAAGTTGAATGGCTACGAAGCCTGTCGTCGGATCCGAGAACAGCCGTGGGGCGAAAAGATAGTCTTGATCGCTCTGACTGGATGGGGCCAAGACGAAGACAAGCGTCAGTCGCAGAAAGCGGGCTTCAATCATCACTTGGTCAAGCCAGTGGATCCCGCCGTGCTCAAAAAACTGTTGGCCAGCTTGCTGCCTGTTGAGAGCACTCCATTATGAAAATTCCATCGTCCGACCATGACGACCATCCTCCGACATTCGAGGTCGTCCTATTTGGGCATCGAGGAAATCAAGGCTTGCTTCACGCTCCCACTGGGAGAGTCGCGAGTCTTGCGAGCGGAGAGGGAAGAAACCTCCTTGAAAAGGAGGGTAAAGATATTTCGGACGACCTCATACAAGGAGAGCTGTTTATTGCACATACCGCCATTTTGAAATCCATTGATCTTAGGTCCGAGTCTTTGATGTGGAACACGCGACTAATTTCGAGCTATGCCGCCTGCGAAGCGAGGGGCCGATGAGCCGACTATCTGTTTACAGCGTGACCATTGTCACAATTCTAGCGGCGTGGATCATACGATGGCTGCTTGACCCGCTCCTTGGAGACCATATACCCTTCGCGAGCTTTTTCATTGCGGTCGCCCTTGCTGCATGGCTTGGAGGTTTGCGTCCCGCGTTGTTGGCTACTGGGCTTGGATTTGTACTGGCATGGTTCTGCTTTGTGCCAACTCGGTTCAGCTTTGAACTGAAAGAACTGCAACACTCGATCGGGTTAGCCGTGTACTTGACGGTGGGATTCGCTTTAGCTGGATTTGGAGAAGCAATGCGAATCGCCCAAGCTCGGTTGGCAGATCAGAAGGAACAGTTGCGGACGACATTTGCCAGCATCGGGGATGGGGTCATCTCGACCGATGCCAGCGGCAACGTCACTTACCTGAACGCGGTGGCCGAATCGCTTACCGGATGGCGGAGCAGCGAAGCGGAAGGCGCGCCGCTGACGCAAGTGTTTCGAATTGTGAACGAGTCCACACGACAGGAGGTTGAGAACCCGGCGATGCGGGCCTTGCAGCAGGGTATCATCATCGGGTTGGCCAATCATACGATACTCATCGCCAAAGATGGAACAGAGCGACCGATCGACGATAGCGCTTCGCCGATTCGCGACAAGGATGACGCGATCGTCGGCTCTGTGCTGGTGTTCCGCGATATCACGGAACGGCGGCAGTTGGAGCGTCAGAACGCTGAACGGCTGCATGCGGCACAACTATTGTCCACAATC
>JANOAI010000399.1:0-14718 GCA_031411055.1 Pirellulaceae bacterium | reverse complement strand
GTGGCGCAGGAGAAGACCCTCTCCCGGCCGCTACCGCGTCCGACCTCTCCCGCAAGCGGGAGAGGTTACAAATACAATGGAATATCATGTTCCAATCAACGTCTCGAAATCGCGCACGGTTATTTAGGCTGCATGCAACGTCGTTTTAAGATGATGGTCGTTGACGCGGCGGCTAAGATCGGCGGCAATAATTTCGGCGGTTCGGTGGCTCGCTCCGGGCTGACCGTATTGTCGGGTAAGTCGCTCTAAGGCGAGCTTTTGCGAGTCTCGGATTTCTGGATTTCCGATAAGCTCTTTCATGGCTTTCGTCGCCTGGTCGATAACTTTGCCCGTTGAACGACCAACGGCAATGAACTCGGGCATCACGGTTTCGCCCGCAATAAGATTCGGAAGCGTCATCGACTTTAAGCGCGTGAGCATGCGTCCTACCGTGTAAGTCGATCGGCTAGCATGATAGATGACAGTACTCGGTGTGCCGCGAGCCATCATCTCCATGGAAACGGAACCGCTCTTCATCAAGGCACAATCGGCAAGTTCGATGATTTCGCTGGTCTTACCTACGAAGACCTCGACGGGAAGATCTCGATAGACTCCCGTCAACAGAGAACGACAGAACAACGCGTGTTGGTCTTTAAGGGCTGCAACTAAAAAGCGAGCATCGGGAAACTGTTCATGCAAACGACGCATGATCTCAAGTTGCATTGGCCAGATGTGGTGGACTTCGTGGTCGCGAGATCCGGGCAAGACCGCAATTTGCGTAAATTTTGACGACGTCCACTGGCTCAAGAAACGGGAGCACAATGGTTGAGATTCAACAACGTCAAAAAATGGATGGCCAACATAGTCGACGTTTTTTACGCCGCGCTGTTCAAACCATGCTTTTTCAAACGGCAAATTGCACAGCACGCGATCAACGTAGCGTTGAATTTTTTTGACTCGCCATCCACCCCAAGCCCACATCTGGGGAGGAAGATAATAGTAGACGGGCAAGTTATATTTTTTTGCCCGCTTGGCAATGTGCCAGTTGAATCCAGGAAAGTCAACTAAGACGACGCCATCGCATTCGCCTTGACGAAAAACATCTTCGGCCATATCCGCGATGCGGAAAAACTCACGTAGCTTTGGGATGACTTCCGCAAAGCCGACTACGGCCATCGTCGTCAAATCGAAGTCGCAATGGGAGCCAGCTTGAGTCATCTTCAAACCGCCAAAGCCACGAACGGAGACTTGTGGCTCAACCGCACGTAAAGCACGGATCAGATTTGCCGCATGCAAATCTCCGCTTGGTTCGCCGACTGAAAAAAAGAGTCGCTTATTCATCATCAAGGCTATGGTTGGGACTTAATTGTTTTGGGTGTCCTCAAAATGTATCGCTCGTTGTCGTCGTTGTGACTTCATCGGACAATTTGATAACCGAGCTTGTTTTTGAAATGCTGATATAAGGCATTCTTTGCTTGAGACGCAAGTCGACGACAGGGTTGCATGGTTTGTACCGATCTTGCGTTTGCTAGCTAACGACAACTGCGGGCGAATGTTGTTTTAATATCTGCATCATGATTTCCAATTGCTCTGCTGCCGTCAGGGACTGGTCGAGAAAGATATGCGCTTTACCGCCAAATCGGCAATAACCGCCTGTCCCACCGTCGAGTACTTCCGTCCGTACGGCGATGCCGAGTGACTTTGCGTATTCGATCGCTTTTTCCAGAAGGTCCACCGAGTTTGTCAACATGGGAAAGGCTCCTTGTTTGGGAGGCAAAGGGGGACTCGTATCCCATCTCGTTTTTTCTTCGCCCGGTAGTCCGTTACGACCGATACAACGAGAACTGTCTGATACCAACCCTCCTTGATGGAATCCAGGGCATTCATGAGCCAAACAACGCGAGACACGATGAAGATGGATTCGATTGAAAGCCATTCTTCGAATGATTCGCAAAACGCCGCCTTGGTGATTGAGCAACTCCAGCAAAAACTAAGACAGGCTCAGCGTTTAGCCACGGTCGGCGAACTCACGAGCACGACAACCCACGAATTCAATAATCTGTTGATGACCATCATGAACTATGCCAAGATGGGTCTTCGTCACAAGGACGAACCGACTCGCGACAAGGCACTCAACAAGATTCTCGACGCAGCCAACCGAGCCGCCAAAGTCACCCAGACGATTCTTGGACTGGCTCGGAATCGCAGTGGCCAACGGGAACCAACCGATTTAGCTAGCGTGATCCGCGATACCTTGGTGCTCCTTGAGCGTGAAATGGTTCGCTATCGAATTGGAGTCGATACCGAACTGGAAAACGTACCGCCAGCGATTGCTGAAGGAAATCAAATCCAGCGGGTTTTGATCAATCTGCTTACGAATGCTCGACAAGCCATCGGCGAATCGGGAACCATTCGCGTTCGACTGAGCTTTGATCCAGACCAGCAGCAGGTCATTCTCATGGTCCGAGATACGGGAGCTGGGATTTCTCCGGAACAGCTTCCTCGTATCTTTGAACCGTTCTTTTCCACGAAGATGGGTCCGGACGCCAGCGGCAAAGGGGGGACCGGATTGGGGCTGTCGGCTTGCCGCGAGATTATCGAAGAACATCAGGGTAAGATCCGCGTCGAAAGCACCGTCGGAAAAGGGACCGCCTTTTACATCCGACTTCCAGCCGACCCAACGGCTATCCGCCGACTCTCTGCATAATCGCTACAACCCCCCATTTCTTGTGGACTTGGCAGATTATTGGATTGCAAACTGACTTGAATTGTTAAAATCTCTTGTTCTTGGTGCTTCTCCTAGCATCTAATACTCCGTTTTTTAAGAATTCGAGCTACCTTTGTAATCTTCAAGGTAATTTGCTGGCTCGTCTCCTCATGGGACTACAGAGATATGTGCGGAATTGTTGGTTACGTCGGAAAGAATGAAGCAGGGCCGTTTTTATTAAGCGGGCTTCGTCGACTTGAATATCGCGGCTATGACAGCGCCGGTATCGCAACCCTTTCAAGCGAAGCTGCGACACAAGGTTTTCAGCTTCGACGTTCGGTTGGCCGGATCGATCGTCTCGCGGATCTCATGACTTCCTCGCCGATTAGCGGCAGTTCCGGCATCGGTCATACGCGATGGGCAACGCACGGGCCTGCCACGACCGAGAATGCTCACCCGCACCTTGGTGGGCGCGGCCAAGTTGCCGTTGTCCACAATGGCGTTATCGAGAACTATGAGATTCTCAAACAGACGCTCACTGCCAAAGGATATGTGTTTCAATCGGCAACCGACACCGAAGTCATTGCCCATCTCGTTGCCGATGCTTTGAAAAGAACTGCGACCGCCGAAAATACGGCCGAAGGTAAAAACGCCGTTTACTTAGAAGCAGTTCGAGAAATCCTCCCGATGCTTCGCGGCACCTACGGTCTTGTCGTCATGTTCCGAGATCGACCGGATCTACTCATTGCCGCCCGCTGCGGTAGCCCACTGGTGCTCGGAGTTGGGAAAGGTGAGCAGTTCATCGCTAGCGATACATCGCCGCTGGTCGGTTTTACCGATCGGATTATTTATCTCGCCGATCATCAACTTGCGGCGATTACGCAAGACTCCATTCAGGTCCTCCATCGTGACCAAGGCCGTATCCGCCCCGATGTTCGCGTTCTCGACGACCAGTCCGTGGATGTCTCACTGGACGGATATTCTCACTACATGCTCAAGGAAATCCATGAGCAGCCAACGTCGCTTCGCAACGCAATGCGAGGGCGATTGGATCGCGAGAACGCAACGGCCAAATTCGGCGGATTAAATCTGACACCATCGCAGCTTCGCAATGTCGATCGCATTATTCTCACCGGCTGCGGAACCAGTTGGCACGCGGCCCTCGTCGGGGAATACTTGATTGAAGAACTGGCACGCTTGCCGGTCGAGGTGGAATATGCGAGCGAGCTTCGCTATCGCAACCCACCGATCGACAGTAAAACGCTGGTCTTCGGAATTACCCAAAGCGGTGAAACGGCCGATACGTTGGCGGCTCTACGCGAGATGAAACGCAAGGGACACCACACGCTTGCGATTTGCAATGTCATCGGCAGCAGTATTGCTCAAACCGCCGATGGCGGGATTTATCTCCACGCCGGCCCTGAAATTGGTGTCGCGTCGACGAAAGCCTTCACTTCGCAGATCAGTGTCCTGGCCATGTTGGCTCTCTACTTCGGCCGACTTCGTCATCTCGGTTACGAAGCAGGGCAACGGATCATTGATCAGCTAGAGAATCTACCGAGCTTGGTGGAGTCAGCTTTAGGCTGTGAAGCTCAAGCTCGGAAAGTGGCTGAAAAGTATTTCGAGGCCAACAATTTCCTGTACCTCGGCCGAAACTATAATTTTCCAACGGCCCTCGAAGGGGCCTTGAAGTTAAAGGAAATCAGCTACATTCATGCCGAAGGCTATCCGGCAGCCGAAATGAAACACGGCCCCATCGCCCTTGTCGACCCGCATACACCCTCCGTATTTATCGTATCCCGCAGTGCTGTTTATGACAAAGTCATGAGCAATCTTCAAGAAGTGAAGGCCCGCGGCGGTCCAGTGATTGCCATTGTCGATGAGCCCGATGATCAACTTCTCTCGCTTGCTGACGATATTATCACGATTCCGGCTTGCGATGATTTCATCCAACCGATCGTCGCGTCCATTCCATTACAGCTATTGGCCTACCATATTGCAGTGCTTCGTGGTTGCGATGTCGATAAACCTCGCAACTTGGCCAAGAGCGTCACCGTAGAATAAGGCTTTCAACATCATGGATACTAACAACTTGGGACTGTCGCATAATACTCGTAAAGCACTCTCCGTACACATTGGCGAGGCACCGAGCCTTGAAATCGTTAGCCTGCTTCAAAAGCTGATGGCGCAAATTGAAGATTTAAAGCGTACGAAGGTGAGTGTCACGTCGGTGATTCCTAGTCCGAAACGCGAACGATCGCCGCTTGAATCGATTGACGACGAAAGCTTTTGACACAATCTTCTCCAATGCAGCTCGCGCGTGAAGAGTATGTTGAGCAGGCTTATCTGTTTCGAGCACTGGGTGAACGGCTGTCGGATGGAATCCCGGTTCAAGATCTGCTCCAGCAACTTCAGCACGAGTTGCTGGCCACCGCCAAACTCCCCATGGCTATCAGTTTTCTGGCCACGGAACTGAAGCATCATGGCATCATGGCCGATGGGATGCGAAGGCTTGGCCATTATTTCTCTTCGTGGCAAGCGTTTATCATGGAAGAGTCGGAAGCCGATCGCGGTCGCTTCGATTTTCGAATGGCTCTGAAGATTCTCGAAGCCGAAGCCCACTTTCGTTCCGAACAGGACAATCGCCAAGGCGTTTTCTTCTTCCAGTTTGAATCGATCTCTCGCAATCGACTCAACTACGATCGCGGTTTGAAAGCCATGTCGGAAGACCCCATCTACGATAAAGCGTGGAGCGAATGGATTCTGATCTTGCGACGTCAACTCGGTTTAGTCGATCTTTCGGATCTTATTTTTGGGCGCAGCCAAGCCTTTATCCTGTATCGTGATCAGCGCGCATCCCAAGACCCGCCTCCACTGGATTATGAAATTCTGTTTGGAGAAAAGGAGGGACGCATTGCTTTTGCCAATCGCCGAAAGGATCCGTTGTATCTCTTCGCAGCCATGCAACGACATCTTGGTTATCCGAAAGTCCCGCGCCCTCAAAAAGTGGATGACTCATCCGATCAGCTTCGACAAACGCAGCGTCGCCTTGAGCAACTGGAAGCCCGGATCCAACTGATGGAAGAAGAAAATCGCGTCGGGATCGACCTCAGCAAATTTTATAGGAAGCCGGCGGAGGAAGCCTGAACGGTCGTGCTCACACGCCATAGAGGTCGTGCAGCTTACGCGTTACCTCGCCCACGTCTTCGGAGGTCATGCAGCTAACGCGTTACCTCGCCCACGTCTTCGTGGGAGAGGTTACAAATAACCAGCAAATTCATTGGTTCTAAGTTGCACGACCTCTTTAAGGACGGCTTACCCTTCCAAGCGAGCTGCGTGTCGCGTGAGGGTCAGGACTTCACCCAGTCCATCGTTGAAGCGATCTCCCATTTGCCGATTCGCCCATCGTGTATTCGGTACGATTTGGTTCCTTTCCAAAAGGATACCTTGCAAATGTTTCCATAACAAAGGGAGAAAGCTAAGCTCAAACTCTCGAGCCGAAGTCAGTTGGGCAGCGAACGATTCGGTCTGTTCATGCGTTACGATGATCGTGCCGCGGCGCATCCCTTCCGCCCAATGACGCCCGATCTGGCCCATAACAACAATCGTACCGGCAATCATCTGAGCTGCACCGTAGTCGCCTGCATTCCCCCCAATCCAAAGGACACCGCGGCGCATTCGTTCTGCCGGGCGATCACCGACGTTGCCAAGAACGAAGCAGTCGCCTCCCCGCATTCCTCGAGTTGCGCCGACGGATGGTCCGGAAACATTGCATCCGGCTGAACCATGAACGATTACTTGGCCATGTCGCATCCCCATCGCAAGTCGGTCACCCGCGTCGCCGAACACCTCCAATGTTCCTCCAACTAGCTCAGCGCCACATTCCAATCCCGCATTCCCCATGATGCTCAGTTGTCCCGATTGCATGCTCGCACCCAATCGGTTAACACAACGGCAATCGCCATGGATTACGACATGATCCGACGGATCATTGATCAACTCGAAAAAATCGCTCAGCCGGTACACGCGCCCAGTTGATTCGATAGGAATCGAAGCAATTTCTGCACGCGACCGATTTGCTAGCGTGCTTGGTTGAAGTACCGCGCCGTCTATGCAATCAACAAGGTCGGTTTTTAGTCGCAGCGCAAAGGGTTGCGGGGCATTTTTTGTGATGGCGTTCATGGTCTGGTAATTTGGGGTGGCGGAAGCTTCACAGTGTAACAAACATTCCGTTCGACAGGCTCAATGCGATTGGAAAGGGCTTCAAACCAGGGGAAAACGACGAACCGAATTCTATCGACAAGGGGATGGCTGCCGATCCCAAATGAGTGTCAAGACATTCACGCGTCTTGATTCGTCAAGCAAGGCTGCTTACACGGAAAAGTTTAACTAGGTGTTACGGATGGCTAACAGAACATACCGCTCCTCACGGAGTTGGATGATGACACTTTTTCTACTTTTCGCGATAACGGGGATCTTCGCTTACGTGCAGGGGCCTGCCATTCTTGACCTCCCGCTTTGGCAAACGGAACCCGAATACCTTGGGATTCCAACGCCAACAGTACTCTTCAAAGCTCCACCGTATATTGCTACCGATTCGCTCGAACAGTTTGTTACCGATCACAACTCGACGACAGAGAATTCAAGCTGGCTCAACTATCGTAGCCGACCAGCAACTTCGAGCTTTGCATTGCTGGAACCGCAAGCCAATGTGCGATTACTTGCTCCTCAATCTCTAGGCATCGATCTTGATTCGATTGCAACATCGCGTTCTGCTCGGCGTAGCGAAACACGATTAGATTCCACCAATACTCAACCCGCGATCACCGTTTCTGCGACTAAAAAGTCGGATGGAAACTCGGAGTTGCCATACCTCCTCCTAAGAAATCATGCTTCGTTCGATAAATCGAACATACTTTGGCCGTACGCTCAGCGATTGGTTCAAAATCTTCAATCGTTTCAAGTCGAGGCAACCCATGCGATGGACCTTGGGTTAGCCACATGGGCAAAGGATATACAGGTCTCGCTCGAGACTCTTCGAGCTTGTCAACGCCATGAAGCGGCAACAGAACTTGATCGACTTCAGCAATTGGCCACCATTGGGCTAACCATCGAACCAGAAAGCAATCCGCCGTCATCGCTTGACGAATCTCGAATGCAAATTGCCCATTCGCTTATCCGTCGCTTGGCCGTCTGGAAAGCCGTCTGGGAATGCGTCGCCTATCAAGAAATCGCTACCGAACGACGCTCGTTCGACCTAAGTCTTTTGACGGCTGCACTGGGAAAAGTCCAAGCGGAATTGTCGAAAACCGGCGACCAGTCAGGTTGGACGACATTTCTTATGCTCGACGAATTGCAACAAATGGTGGATGGAAACAACGAAGCAATGGCTCTGGCCGGTCAAACAGCTCAAGTCGTGCTAGCCCGTATCACGAACAACAATGTTAACGAGACACAACGCAAATTTTTAGATTCGATGAGCGTTCGAGAGTTGGCTGACAGCATTCATCCTTTGGCGATCTCGCCCGTCGACTATGCTCGATTGCTGGCCGATATCGAAATGATCGAGAGCGACGTTGAGCATCGCAGCTATCAGACCTTGGTCGACACGATGCAATCGCTTCGATTCGCCGACAATACGAAGCAGGTTGCCGTCAGTTCCGCAATCGATACCTACTATCGCAACGCAAACGTTCGTATTGCTGTTTCCCAGAAATTCGTCAATCGAATGTTGCCGACCAGCAAAACGATCCAGCGTCCTGTGCGTCAAACCGTCCTCGGCGCGGACACACGTGGCAACAGCAACGTCGCAACCAACATCGGACTCCATCTTGTCCCCGATGAGCATTCTTGGCGAATGCGACTTGACGTGGATGGAGACATCCACAGTCAAACGCGAAGCGCTCGTGGGCCAGCGACTTTCTTTAATTCGTCCAATGCAAAGTTTGAGGCTTCACGAGCAATACGTATAACACCGCAAGGAATTCAAGTCGAAGGAGTACCAACGCAAGTCGAATCGAACGACGCTTTGCGCGGTGTTGAGACAGCCTATGATGGACTTCCGTTTATCGGAGAAATGGTCCGATACATGGCGAAGGAGGAGTTCAAAGAAAAGCGTGGACCAGCTCGTCGCATTATGCAACGAACAATAGCTAGTCAAACCGACGCCGAACTTGATAAGTTACTTGATAAACAAATCAAGCAAGCGGAAACCAATCTTGAAAACCGGCTGCTTGGTCCGCTTCGCAATCTGAACTTGAATCCAATGGTAACGGATCTGCAAACGACGCAAGATCGATTGATTGCGCGTTATCGAATTGCCAGTGACAATGCCTTGGCAGCGAGTACGCCTCGCCCGCAAGCTCCCTCTGATGCGATGATAAGCATTCAATTGCACCAATCCGCACTGAACAACAGCTTCAGTAGCTTTGGCCTTTCGAGTCGCGAGTGGACCCTTTTGGAACTCGCACAAAAGCTCGCTCTTCAGTTTGGGCAAGAACCCATCGAGGAACTTCCGGCAGAGGTCCCATCCGATGTCCGAATTCAATTCGAAGGACAACGGCCGGTGTTAGTCGAGTTTAAGAATGGCCGACTTGAACTTACACTTCGTGTCGCGTTGCTGACACAGCCTGGTCGTATTGAACTGACCGACTTCGTTGTACGAACGAGCTACATTCCTCGCGTTCATGGGCTGGAAGCTGAATTGCAACACGAAGGGGCTCCAAGCATCGACGGCGAACGAATCAGTTTCCGCGAAAGACTTCCTCTTCGCGCTATCTTCGGCAAGATCTTCACTTCGCGTTCGACGATCGCGCTGATGAATGCAACCTTGAAAAGCGATCCAAGAGCGAGCGGTTTGGCTATATCGCAAGTAATCTTGGAACAAGGCTGGATGGCCGTCGCTGTCAGCGAAGAAAATTCCCCACACGTTGCGCTCCTGCGCGATCAAAGCTTGGTTCGCTAGTGGGAGAAGCCGCCCATTGCTTGAAAATGGTTGATCCAAAATTGGGAAGACTCCCGATCTCTCCTGCGAGGAATTCGGTGGCGTAATTCTTGGCTGGACAGCTCATTTTGAGGGTACGACGGACTTCCAGTCCGTCGACAATGTTTGGCACCGACGGACTAGAAGTCCGTCGTACTCTAAATCTAAGTTGGAAAAATGCACTTGTCCGCCCCGTCACGAAAACGGTACCATGTGAAAATTAATCGAGGGCGTCAAAGCGGTTTTCGAGACCGTTTCGCGATGCTTCGAGAAATGCCTCAAGAATGAGATGGGCCGCGACGCGGTCGACCTTCTGTTTCTTTTTCTTGCGAGTCAGCTCAGCTTCGCCCAACAGTCGTTCAGCTAAGCGACTGGTAAAACGCTCGTCGAAAAACCGCACAGGGAGATTCGTGTAGGCTGTCAACCACTCAGCAAAATCGCGGGCTTCACGCGATTTTTGGCTTTCACGACCATCGCAATGGATGGGAAGCCCGATCACCCAACCAACGATCGATTCATCTTGTGCAATCTTCTGGAAGTAAGCTCGATCAAGTGGCTCCGTACGTCGATTGTAGGTACCGAATGGCCCAGCCCAGGTTCGGCTCGGATCGCAAACCGCAATTCCAATCCGAACCGTACCGTAATCAACCGCTGCCAGCCGACCCGTCTCAGGCCAAGGCAAATTGGGATTCGTTTGCAAAGAACCTCCGAACCCGAACTACGGTCGGTAAGCCACGGAAAAATCAGGTTCGAACGCCGTTTCGAAATCGTATTGATCGTCGAAATCTTCGCGACGGTCTTGCTTACTTTTGCGCATTTCTTTGATGCGAATCAAGTTATAAACGAGCTCACCAAAATCGCCAGTCGTATGAATGCCCCAGCTGTTCAATACAATCTTTGCAAGGTAACCGTATTGGTCAGTGGCAAAAATGCGAATCGCTTGACAAAGCTGCTGGCCAGTAAGATGGTGCTCAGCTTTGGCCCCTGAACTGGCTGCGGCTTGCGCGGGCATCTCAAGGACTTCTTGAGCATATTGCAAAGCCTCACGGACAAACTGATAAGCTTCCAGTTTGTAGCGAGGGTCTTGCTTAAGTAATTCAACGATTGGGAACACTTTCTCAGCCATCTTCGACCGGACTATTTTCTTCGCTAGCTTGGTTATCTTGTCGGTTGGGTCGAGCTGGACGTTCACCCGATCCGCGTTTCAAAACGGTAAGTATATCGGCATTTGCCACCAGTACGCGACGTCGGTCTTCCATTTCGACCAAAAGTTGCATCGCGAGGATCTCTTGCTGCAGAACGCGTCCGCGCCCAAGGCTAGTGACAACTTCGCTTCCGACCGGTGCCATGCTAGCCTGATTCTCTTCATACGTTTCGAATTCGTAGCGTAAACAACACTTGAGCCGACCGCAACGACCTGAGATCTTATTCGGGTCAAGACTGGGCTTTTGAAGCTTGGCCATTCGCATCGAAACAGGCGGCATTTTGATCAAATGGGTGTTGCAACAAACCGGCTTTCCACAATCTCCGTAGTCGGCCAAGAGTTTGGCTTCGTCGCGAATGCCAACTTGCCGCATTTCAATTCGCGTCTGGAATTCGTGAGCCAGTAGCTTCACCAAATCACGGAAGTCGATTCGATCTTCGGAAAGATAATAGAGCGTGACTCGCTCGCCACCAAAAATGAACTCGACATCAATCAAGTCCATTGGCAAACCCGATTCGCGAACAAGCCGATCACAAATATCGACAGCTTTGTCTGCGTCGCTCTGAATTCGATTGAGCTCGATTCGATCCTGAGCTGAAACTTCGCGTTGAATCGTCCCAGTTTCGCAGCGATCCATCTGCGCCAACACTTCGTCGGTCGCTTCGCGGAGCACTTCCCCTTCTTCCATACCACGCGACGAACGAGCAATCACCTTTGCCCCACGCGGGTATTCACTCTTCGACTGCATCACATTGAGCGTTCGCATTACACCGCATCGAACAATATATCTCGGCAATTCCAGAATCCTTGGCGCGAAGTGGGAAGGCGGCTAAAGCCTGGACTCCAACGCAAAGTCGCGTTGTCCGGTTCGGCTCAGCCGTAAATTCTACTCTCTTCTGGCGATCCAATGTAGACGAGCCCTGCTAGCCCGCCAACGGTCAACTTCAAAACGAACAAAACCCAGGTTTTGGGCCTGGGCTTTGTGAAAATCAAGTTAGAAAACAAGTCGCTTAGTAGCGATAGTGCTCTGGCTTGTACGGACCATCTGGGCTCACTGCCAAGTAATCAGCCTGAGCTTTGGTCAAGCGGGTTAGCCTAACACCAAGCTTCTCGAGGTGAAGTCGAGCGACTTCTTCGTCCAAGTGCTTCGGAAGAATGTAAACCTTCTTCTCGTAGGTGCCATTGCTGCGGTTGTTCCACAACTCAAGCTGAGCCAAAACTTGGTTCGTAAAGCTGCTGCTCATGACGAAGCTTGGGTGACCAGTTGCACAACCAAGATTCATCAATCGGCCTTCAGCCAAAACCAAAACCGATCGGTTGGTATCTTTGAACGTCCATTGATCGTACTGTGGCTTGATGTTCAAACGCTCGACTTTGCCGCTCGTTTGAAGCTTTTGCAAACCAGCCATATCGATTTCGTTATCGAAGTGACCAATATTGCAAACAATCGCTTTGTCCTTCATCTTGGCCATGTGACCAACGTTGATGACGTCGAAGTTTCCAGTGGCGGTCACGAAAATGTCGGCTTGGCCAACGACGTCTTCCAATGTCTTGACTTCGTAGCCTTCCATGACGGCTTGCAATGCACAGATCGGATCGATTTCAGTCACAATAACACGGCAGCCTTGGCCGCGGAGCGACTGAGCCGAACCTTTACCGACTTCACCGAATCCGCAAACGACGGCGACTTTACCGCCGAGCATAACGTCGGTCGCACGATTGAGTCCGTCGACCAACGAATGGCGGCAGCCGTAGTTGTTATCGAACTTCGATTTGGTCACGCTATCGTTCACGTTAATAGCTGGGAAGAGGAGTTCGCCCTTCTTCTGCATTTCGTATAGGCGATGGACACCGGTGGTCGTTTCTTCGGAAACACCTTGGACTGCTAGGCCCATCTTGGTGTACTTGCCAGGATGATTTTCAACTTCGCTCTTGAGAAGCTTGAGGACGACGCCCCACTCTTCCGAATCGGTTTCCGAATTGAAAGCCGGAACCTTGCCGGTCTTTTCGTATTCGGTTCCCTTGTGGATCAACATCGTCGCGTCGCCACCGTCATCAACGATGAGATCGGGACCAGATCCGCATGGCCATACCAAAGCTTGCTCGGTACACCACCAGTATTCTTCCAGCGTCTCACCTTTCCAAGCGAAGACTGGTGTCCCCTTCGGATTGTCAAGGCTTCCACCACGACCGACAACCACAGCCGCTGCCGCCGAATCTTGGGTCGAGAAAATGTTACAGCTAACCCAGCGAACGTCAGCGCCGAGATCAACCAAGGTTTCGATCAAAACCGCTGTTTGAACGGTCATGTGCAACGAACCCATGACCTTCGCACCTGTCAGTGGCTTGGTCTTGCCAAAGCGAGCACGCAAAGCCATCAAACCTGGCATCTCATCTTCAGCCAACATAATTTCTTTGCGGCCAAGCGATGCGAGCTCAAACGCATCCGCGTTGCGGCCTTCGGCGAGAAGATCAAAGGCCTTTACTTTAAATGGTGGACGAGCAGCAGCCGCAGGTGCAGCTTTGCTTGGTGCCTTAGGGGCGACGGTCGACATAATAAAACTCCAAAAACAAAAAAGGGATCAAGCCGATGAAGGCACCAACTTGACGTGACAAAATCAATTTACATTCTCTTAACAGCCGTGAGCGCGAACAAATTCGGCCCCTTGGCATCAGAATCCGGTGGCAACTCGACATAGCGAGGTTGTTGCCAACCGGAATTGTTCAAAAAACCTAACAGTTGTTGTCGTTCAAAACCGAGCCATACATGGCCCAACTCTTCACGATACTCGGCCCTTGCATGCGACTGCATATCGACGATTACAATCCGTCCATCATTGCGTGTCGCACGAAATGCCTCTTTCAAAATCTTTTCGGGCTCTTCCGCATACGGAAGAACGAGTACCAACAATGCCATCGATAGCTCATTATCGGCCACCGGCATTGAAGTCAATTCACCACGGCGTAAGTCAATGTTGTTGCAATCTTTGAGTCGACGCTTAGCCGACTGAAGCATGGCGGCCGATGAGTCGACGCCAACCACAGTTTGCACCCAAGGGGCAATCATTTGCGACATGGAACCGGTTCCACAGCCGAGATCACCGATGATCGCATCGGGATCGAGCATGGCAGAAATGGCCCAACTATCTACGCGTCGACCAAAAAGCTCGACTCGCATCCGATCCCATTGGCCGGCGGCACTCGAAAAGAAAGCTTGACTGCGTGAACGACGCTCAGTGAGAACTTGTTCAAGTCGCGTTTCATCTTGAGCGACCGTGCTTTCGTTAATGGCCTGCTCGCGAACGAGGTTCCAAAGTCGACGGCGACTCCCTTCGAGTTGATCCGGGCTCATTCGGTAGAAGTTGCTGGTCCCATCCCGACGCGATGTCAGCCAGCCATCGTCGGCCAAAACCTTAAGATGTCGACTTACCGTGCTCTGTGGAAGTTGCAAAATTGAGCACAATTCAACGACGGTTAGCTCGGCCCGCTCGACTAAACGAAGCACTCGCCCTCGGGTTTGATCCGAAAGACTTTGCATCCAAAGCACAATAGGTGGGGCCGCTGACATCGATTCTCTTGAAAAACTTAGGCCGCTAGCCTTTTTCCAAACATCCGTTCATCCGGATGAATGATAGAGGCGGTTTCTCAGTCTGTCAAGCTTTCTACGCAGCGATACCTCGGGAATAGCAAAACAGTATTAATTATGATTTCGCAATAAAGAAGTTTTGGCCCCCTCATTCGACATCCTGTCCAACCACACGAAGGATTGCTTTCTCTCGGCTTAGGGCTAACTATCTGCTCCCAGGAGACCGTAAGGTAGATCAGTCGGAAAGCAGGATGCCGAAA
>JANOAI010000398.1:0-55323 GCA_031411055.1 Pirellulaceae bacterium | reverse complement strand
GATTCAAGGACCACGATTCGCTTTGTCAATAATTCGAAAGGAAGTCATTACCGGCTGGTCCAATGACTCGCGATGGAATTCAACAGATCCTGGATCTGTTTTTCGGTGTGTGATGTTGAAAGGCTAATTCGAAGAAGGGAGCCGTTGCGAGGTACCGTCGGCGGACGAATGGCAGGTACAAAATGGCCAGCTTCGCGAAGTTGACTCGCAATTTGAAGGACTTCATTGGGCGAGCCAATGTAGATCGGAACAATCGGACTATCGCCATCACTTGTCCGCAGATCGAGTTGCTTCAGCGAATGACGCAGCCGACGGCTTCGATCGCGAAGTTGTTCCCGTTCTTCTCCCATGGAATGCATCATTGCCAAGGAAGCTTGGGCTGCTCGGGCCAACGCGGCGGGCATAGCGGTACTGTAGATATAGGTCCGAGCACAATTCCGAAGATAATCGATGAGTGTTTGCGAGCCGACTACAAAACCGCCGAGACATCCGACGGCTTTACTAAGCGTTCCAATCCGAACTGGGATTTTATCAAGCAGACCAAGGGCCTCTACGACTCCAGATCCGCTCTGACCGTAAACGCCGGTTCCATGGGCTTCATCAACGATAACGGTAACCTTGTGCTTTTCGGCTAGTTCAACGATTTCGCAAAGCGGCGCAAGGTCACCGTCCATGCTGAACAGGGAATCGGTAACGATGAACGCTCGTCGCGAGGAACCTCGGTGCTCGTGGAGTCGTTGAGCCAGAGCCTCGACGTTGCAATGCGGATAGACGACGACTTTGGCTCGCGATAGTCGACACCCATCGATCAGACTCGCGTGGTTCAGTTCGTCGCTCAAGATAAGATCGCCATCGGATGCTAAAGCAGCGATCGTACCCACGTTGGCAGCATAACCGGTCGAGAACAGAATGGCCGCTTCCGCTTGTTCAAGACGGGCTAACGATAGCTCGAGGGACGCATGATCGTGAGTGTAACCGGAGACGAGCGGACTTGCTCCACTACCCAGCCTTTGATCGCTAATAAGCGAGGGTGACTCGATCTTCGAGCGCGACGATGCATCGCAACTCATCGAGCCTTGATTCACCTTCGTTTGCGAAGCCGTTGTTTGCGAGGCCGCAATCACGGCCGGATGCGATGCTAAACCGAGATAGTCGTTGGCTCCAAAATTGTTCAGCCATTGTCCGTCGACTTGGATGTATCCAGGCTTGCCGTGGTGCACGATCATCGCCGAGCGATACAAATCCAACGCCCGCCGCTCTTCGAGTTCACTGGCGAGCCAATCAAGCATGATGGATGCTTTTTTCTTCAAAGCGTGGCACTAGGTCACCATGCATATCGAACTTTAATGAACGCGGTTCATTCAAAATTTCGAGCGAACTGTTGGCCGCGTCATTCGCCCGATCTTTTGCTTCTTGCCAAAAGACTTCGCTACATTCGACTTCTTCAATATGGAGAGTATTCGGAATCCACATCGCGGGATACTGTGAGCTTGGCCCCCATCCACCCATCCCGATTGCTGCTTGGATGGCATCGCGGTCGTTCGCGAAGTCAACGGGAACGGCCGCCCCGGCAATGTGACTGGCGGTAATACAGTTGATGCGCGTCTTAGCAACATCCATCTGTTCAATCACTCGCCGATGGCACAGCTCTGCTACGCCTATCCCGGCAGCATTGCCATGCGTTGTTTTTGTCAGCCCTCGCACGTAGATATGATGAATCTTCGGCGTTTCGTCACCTTGTGCTGCCGAGTCATTGTTCTTGCGACCCACAACATTCGTATCCATACCGGAGCCACTGATATCTTTGCCGATGGCGTCGATGATGAGGAGTTCCGCATGATCGAAAGGCAAACGCGGGAGGAGGCTTTGAACACGACGCAACAAATTCGGTTCTTCGGTCGCGATCTCATCCGGCGCTACGCCAACGATATCAGCCGTTTCTTCGTAACCGTTCTCGAGAATAGCGATTCCAGCTGAAATACGACATCGAGCAATGACTTCGCGAGCCACACTCCTCACGATTTGATCAAAGGTGTAGTTTTGAATAACACGATGATAGACCAAGGCACCTTGATGCTTCCCAAGCCCAATCAACATCATCTTCATGAGACCACTCTCCACGCTGCCGAAGAATCGTGTATGTGGTTTGATACGGTTCACGACGATGACATGATCTGCTAACAAGGTTTGCGAATCGAAGTGAACAGGAAATCCTTCCGCCGCTTCGCAAATAATTTGAGTGTCCATCGAGGCTCGGATTTCACAATCGACGAATTCCGATGTAACACCAAGACTAGCCAGAACACCCACTTGACCTTTGGCTGTTCCACCCCCATGGGATCCCATGGCTGGCACGAGGAACGGCACGCCACCGAGTTTCTTCACTTCAGCGACGATTTGTTTCAAGATGATCGCAATATTGGCAATCCCACGTGAACCAGCGGTGATAGCGACTTGTTGGCCGGGTTTCACTCGGTCGCCAAGCTTCGACCGATGGATCGCTTTGCGCACGGCATCCGGAAAATCGTCCGCGCGCGGACGCGGAAATCTCTGACGAATCCGAAAGAAGTTTGGGATGTCTTCGTTAGGGTTCACGTCGAAGCTTTCGGGATAAGAAAGTTAAGGTGGTGCACGCAATGAGCCAACTGAAGCGAAATAAGCTCGGAGCGTTCCAGCTTTCCAAAGAGGGGTGAGGAGTGGATCTCACCGCGATGCTCTGTCAATCGTTGAATGACTGATTTTAAACGAGCGATCGACTCGGCTTCATTCCCGTCGGCCGAATGGATCGATTGTTTCATTGTAGGAGAATTCGGCCTCATGGATTGCGATGCGATAAAATCATGGAGCATTTTCTTGCCACTGAAGGTTCGCATTGCACCCAAGAGGAGTTTGATCGCAAATGGAGTCGGTGGGAATCCATCCATCGGGTAGGACATCCAATCGGCTAGATGTTCGCAGACTTGCGAAAGATTCCAGTTGCCGGCTCGATCGTAGCCGTCTTTATGAAGTCGATCGACTTCAGTGATAACACTGTCAAGCGTTGCAAGGTGAAGGCGTCTTGGTTCGGGCATGTTCGCCAATCCTGAAAAGCACAAACATCATCTCAAGCCGATTTTGATCCGCGGTTTTTCGCATCTTAACCGATACGTTTCGCCCAGTCGTCGGTGCTGAGCACTTCGCTGATGAACATTTGCTGAGCGACCAGAATTGAATTTTGGAGTTCTTCGGCTTTGGCCAGACCCGCTTGGTTCTCGACGGTTAACGTGCCGGTTGCATCATTAAGAAACTCGACTTTGTAGCCGCGATGGAAAGCTTGACGCGCAGTTGTGTCACAGCACATATGGGTCATGTAGCCGGCGATGCTAATGGTGTCGGCTCCAATCTTCTTTAGCCATGCATCCAGCTGTGTATTTGTGAACGAGCCGGGAAGCTGTTTGTCGATCACGATATCGTTGTGACGTTTGGCGACTTCATCGTGAAGTTGCCACATCTCGGAGTTCAATTGGAAAATGGGCGAATCGGGGTCGGGTTGATGATGGCGTATGACGGCGGTTGGGACATTCGCTTTCTTGGCAGCATCCATAACTTCAAGGATCCGATCGAGGTGCCCAACGGGGAAGGTGATCGGTAAGGCTCCATCGAAGTATTCACGTTGAACATCGATAACGAGAAGGGCGCGAGTCATGCATGGATTCCAGTATAGTTAGGGTGAAAATCAGTTCGCCGTTCCAACAGTTTAGGTTTTCGGGTTATGGATGACATATCAATCTATTCCGATAAGCGACTCGAGGGTGGTTACATTTCGCTTCGATTGTTAATCACTCCCGCTACCTTCACGGAGTGAAGGGCGACACTGAAAAAAATGCTCAGCCAGGCTTACGACCGATGAATTGATAGTACGGAGTGCGGACCAAGGGCAAGTAGGGGACTTTCGAACGATTCTCTTGAAGCCAAACGGTTTCAAAGTGTCGGCGCAAGTAGGGTAAATGATCGGGGGAAGGAAAAACATTGTCGTTCGAAAACCAAACGGGCCAAAAATTTCGGGTGGACCATCCGTGTTTCGAGAGTCCTTCGCCAGGATACTTTCGGGCAACGTAAAAATCGATAATGCCGATAAGTCCACCCGGCTTCAAGATTCGAATGGCGTTGTCGATCGCCGCGAACCAGTCCGGGATCATGGTCAATGAATAAGAAAACGTCACGACGTCGGCTGGGCCTTCGGGTGGCGTCCAGGTCGTGGCATCTGCGGTGATGGCTTGGACGTTCTTCCAGTTGCGTTGAGCAGCCCGTTTCTCAACGACTTTGAGGAGCGACGATGCTAAGTCGACAACGTAGACTTGGTTGTATTTCGAAATAGCGGGACCGATGAATTCGAGGTTGGCTCCTGTTCCACCGCCTAGGTCAACCCAGGTGCCCGTCGTGCTTTGCTCGGCCACTTTTTGAAAGACCGCCTCGCGGCCTTGAAGAAGTCGTTTTCGAAAATCATCGTAGCCATCGGCCTGGCCCGAGTAAAAATTCTCCATCCGCTGAGCATGATTGCCGCCTCGCACGGGTCGCAATGCGAGATGGTAAAGTATTTTGAGATCGGCGATAAAGCTCATGAATGACTACTTGAGAGAGAGTACATAGTTGACTAGGTGCCATATATCATCCGGTAGAAGTCCGACTTCACCTGGATTGGCTACGAGTGCCGCGGAAGGCATGGGCGAACCATCAATGCCATGAAGAATGCGATGATGAAGAGCGTATGCGTCGCGACCACCACGGAACTTCCCTTCAACCAGATTGCGCGGCGCGAGCGGTTGTGGCTTCAGTCCTCCCAACGCCAAGAACGGTTGCAATTCTTCGATATCGGTGTAGTCAATATTGATTGCCTTGGTCCATTCTTTCGTCCATTCGTCGTAGTCGGGGACTTGAATGCCGTCGCCCTTCGCCGATTCACCGTGGCATTTTGAACAGCCACCAGTTGTCTTAAAAAGCTCGCGTCCTTTTTCGATCGAAGCGGCTAACGCTTGTTGATCGATGTCGGCTTCGGCGGTTGCGATCGCGACAGGAATGCCTGTCGGTATAGTTGGTTTTTTTACGCGTTCCTCAGCGGCGATCCAACTATCGACAACTTCCGTGAGTAGGTCGTTGGCTTGCTCGACTTGACTCTTGAATACTTTTTTAGATTTCTCGTCGGTCAAATCTTTGATGCTTACATCGTAAAGGCGTTCACGCTTGGAGACATCTTCGTTAAAAGCTTGATCCGGGTCCAATTCATCTTCGGCTCCAACTTGAATTAACTTCCTCTCAAGTTCTCCACGGATTGAGAGATAGACGACATACTCCACGAGCGCATCTATTTGTTCGTCTTTGAGTTTGTCAAAGAGAGGCATTTGCGTTCCGATGAGCCCCTGCTTTAAAGTTCTAGCCAGGTCGGCTTTGAGCGGTTTGCTATTGCGCGGTGTCACTTTGTACTTGAAGAGCCCACGTCGGAAGTCGCGGGGGTAAGGGTTTTGCGAAGCCGCGACGGTACCGCGTCCTTGACCGGTTTCGCCATGGCAAGAGGCACATAGCTGACGATACAGTCCGGTTGCGCCAGGTTCGGTTGTGCTCACCGCCGGTCCGATGGCAGGCTTCATCTTTTCGAGAGAGACCAGTTCCGAGTAATCCTCTTCTTTGAAGAGAGCCGGAAGCGTAGGCTCGTCGGGGGTCCCAAACCATTCGGTAACCACATCCTGGCTGTCATAGAGAATTTGATCCGTCGACATATATTTGGCGTAAGCCCAACGATGTGCGAACAAGTGATTCGGTTCGAACGAAGTCGGAGTTGGCGACTGCTCTTTGCAGCCGATCACGATTGTCAGGGATGCGACGAACAATCCAAGCAAACTTGTCCGTTGCGCGATCGCCGCTGTTTTGTTGCAGTTGTTTTTGTTCATGCGTGAAGCGTTATGAATTGTCAACATCTTCCAAATCGGAGTGGAGATCGGGATTGAACGTTCGAAGCATCTTGCGACCCTTAAAAATGGAATACGCTTCGAGTGGGCCAAGCGGACGCTGCCGGCCGATGGACGGATACCAAATTGTCTCTAACCCATCAGTAACCGCAACTCCGGATATGCCGTCAACATCGCTTTCGGCAACTAAGCAAATTTCGGTCAGGAAGAATCCCAACCATAAGCGGCGAATTTCGGAGTGGCCCTGGTCTTCGAGGGCTCGCTCAAGCTGATCAGCGACTCTTTGTTGCGAGACATTCCATGCTTCGACCGGAACTTCATAAATCTCGGAGTGCTCGGCTTGCCAGCCAGCGAAAGCAGCATAAATATTGGCGATGGGGAGTTCGGCTAAGTCGGCGCCAAAGGCGTGTAGCAGTGGCCCCGCCATGGCGACATTGCTCCAGGTACCGTGCGCCATCTGATATTGGAATCGAAAGAGCCAACATTCCTGGGGTGATTCAAAGCTTGGCCAAAAAAGGTTGCGATTGTCGATCAACTCGATCGAATGCGGCGGAATTCCAAGTTGTTGGGGTTGAGCCAGCCAAAGCGCAAGTTCGGATTCCGCGATGGCTTGGGGAGTGGCATATTGGGGGTCAATTTTGTCGGTGAGGTTCAATTCCTCGGCGTACTTTAAAACTCGTAAACGCGTGATCGGCTCCGCGGCGAGTGCGATCAGCTTGTCGCGGCCATCTTCTTGATCCATTCGCGTTAGCGCGGCCGCGGCTTCGGCCTGCACGCGGCGATGGCTGAGCTGTAAAGCTTGGTTGAGTTTGCCGATGGCTGGCTCGTACTTCAAAAGTCCGAGGGCATCGCTCAATGAAACACAGATGGCAATGGCATCACCGAGGACTTGCTGGATTTTTTCTGGCGTCGAACCAAACTTGGTCGGATTCTCTTCCATGATCCCAAGACGAGCGACAACGCCGCCGAGCATTTGTGTCAGCGATTCTTCGAGGCGAATCGAAGTCCTAGCGTCCGAATTGACGTCTTCTGATTCGATTGTCCCGGTAAGGCCAGTCGCTGGATGTTCATCGACCATTTGGCTATGGACGCAGAAATTGGCCAAATCCAGGACCGAAGCGATCGTCGAGGGATGATGTATGCCGATGAGCAGTTGCGGGAAGACGGCGTCCACGGACCATTCCGTCGTTCGCATAAGGGGACTCAATCCCATTGCCGTCGAAGTCCAGTCATGTGGGGGGAATTCGATAATCAGGGTCACGAGTTCCGACAATGCTTCGTCGGTTCGGGGCCAGGCTAGAGCTTGAAGCAACAGGCCTTCTCCATCGGAAATGGAGTAGGGATAGAGAGCTCGATAGAGATTACTTGCCAGGAGCGAGATTTCGTCGACTATACTTGATTCGCTCGTGTCAGCAGCGTCGAGACTGGCGCGTTGGAGGGCTGCACCGTAGTTCCGGCAGAGAAAATTGAACCGATCGCGAATTCCTTTGGTCTCCGGCGCAGGTGGGTTTTGCAACGGAACCAGCGTTTCCGGTTGCTGTTTCAACCCCGCGAGGAGCTGGTAGCCAAAGGTCACAATCGTCTCAGCATCGCTCGAAAAACGAGCAATCGAGGCTTCGGCGGCTTCGCTTTGTTGGCTGGGGGTGGTCCGCAACCAACGCAGCACCTTGGCAAACCAGTCGCTGGTCATCGGTAAATTCATCGTAATGTCTGGATATAAGTCGCTTTAAGCCCCAACGTAGATTGACCATATCTTAAAGCACCGATACCGTATAACTAAACTACAAATCGAGAATTAGCGGGCGTTTACGGCATTTTGCCGCGTCAAAAAATGGAACCTAAAGTCATCGAGCATTTTGATCAATTAGACCTGTCACCGGTCATGGGCCGAGCTTTGGCCAAAATGGGATTCGAAAAGCCGAGTCCCATTCAGGCCGCCGTCATCCCTTTGGCACTCGATGGGTACGATGTCATTGGACAAGCACGGACCGGAACCGGTAAGACGGCAGCTTTCGCCATCCCCATCTTGGAACAGCTTGATCCGCTGAGCGAAAATAAGTATCCCCAAGCGCTTGTCTTAGTCCCGACTCGAGAATTAGCACATCAAGTCCACGGCGAATTCGAGAAACTGGCATTCGGCTGCCCGACCGCTTGCGTCGAAGTTGCTGGCGGCAAGCACATGGACAAACAAATGAAAGCCCTAAAAGCTGGGGCTCAGGTGGTGGTTGGAACGCCAGGTCGCGTTCTCGATCTGATTCGAAAAGGCGTTTTGAAGCTCAGCAATCTTTGGTGTGTGGTGCTCGATGAAGCCGATCGGATGCTCGACATTGGCTTCCGTCCCGACATCGAACGCATATTGAGAGGTTGCCCCGAACAGCGTCAAACGCTTCTGCTGAGCGCTACCTTAAATCCAGAAGTGCGAGAGATTGCGAATCGGTATCTCTTCGAACCCCAATCGGTCGACTGTTCCAAAAAAGACATGTCCGTGGACACGATTGAACAGCGTTACTTTCTTATTCACCAAGACAATAAGTTCGATACGCTTGTGAAACTGCTTCGCCGCGAGCAACCGACTCAGGCGATTATTTTCTGTCGGACCAAGATTGGGACGGCCAAGCTGCATCGGAGGCTACAGAACGCCTTTCGCGACGACCCGCTTGAGAGCGCATCGGAAATCGACACGATCCACGGCGATATGTCTCAGCCGCAACGCGATCGCGTATTTCAGCTTTTGCGAACCGGAAAGATACAGCTCCTCGTTGCAACCGATGTCGTCGGACGCGGGATCGATGTAACAACAATTTCGCACATCATCAACTTTGACTTGCCGCAGGATTGTGACGATTACGTTCATCGTGTCGGTCGAACCGGTCGCATGGGACGTGATGGAATCGCCTTCTCATTCGTAACCAAAGACGAAGGTTCACAACTTACTGATATCGAATGGCGAATCAATCGTCAGTTGATTCGCGATTCCTTTGAGGATGATGAAGTCGATTCGAATGAGAAGCTTACTCACTCCGACGACGTCGCGACTTCCGAAGGCGCTGACGATGCAAACGGGACCACTAAGACGCCAATGCCCGTCAAGCGGAAGCTATCGCCCATGCGCCGCAAAGTCACCCGCCGCCGCTAGTTCTTTCTCTAGTCGGTGCGCGAAAGGGGGGCGACGCAATTCGCCGACGACTTGAGTCTTTCTTGCTCAAACCTCGAATTCGTTATCAATGGCGGCTTGAACCACGCCATTCCCCTTATCTCAGGCTTTTCTCAGCCAATCTCAAATTCGGCTCACCGCGAAACCGATAGCTTGCATTTAGATCGTGAAGCGCAAGCAAAAGATTTGGAAGATTTCATGCGGCAAGCTGTACAACTCGTCATCCTTTCCATAAGTGCCCATTTCGGGCTTAGCTTACTCCTACTTTCGTCTACCGTTTGGGGACAAACGACAAGTCCCGCGTCCGCCGCCTCCCCTTTGCGATCGGTGACGATCCCGAGCGATGCCTCACTGGCGGATGAACGCGACGCTCAATACGCGGAACTCGCCGAAGAAGCAACGTTCTTCGAGCGGCAACAGAATTTGATGCGCAAAGTCGTAAGACTCGTCTCACCTTCTATCCTGCACATCGAAGCCATCAAGGAAACAAAGGTCGATACTAGCCTTGCTTCGACGCGAGGAGAAACCAAACGAATCGAAGAAGCGGGGGCCGGAATCCTTGTCAATATCGCTGGCAAGCCCTACGCCATCACGAATCGCCATGTCATTCACACCGCATCGAACTCGGCCATTAAAGTTGAAACGAATGAACGAACGCGATTGGATGTCTTGCAGGTTTGGTCGGATAGTTCGACCGATATTGCGGTTATCGAGGTAAGTGGACGACGTTTGTTGCCAGCCAGGATTGGTGATAGCACGCACGTCGAAATGGGTGACTTTGTCTTTGCGGTTGGCAGTCCATTTGGTCTTAACCACAGTGTTACCTACGGAATCATTAGTGCGAAAGGACGTCGCAATCTCGAGCTTGGCGCGCGATCCATCGAGATTCAAGATTTTTTCCAAACCGATGCCGCCATCAATCCTGGCAATAGTGGTGGTCCGCTGATGAA
This sequence comes from Pirellulaceae bacterium, assembly GCA_031411055.1. GTDB lineage: Bacteria > Planctomycetota > Planctomycetia > Pirellulales > Pirellulaceae > JAIYDQ01. The sequence goes on along the minus strand of JANOAI010000398.1, from coordinate 45,277 downwards.
CTATCGAGGCGAAGTGATCGGGATCAATACCGCCATCGCTAGCAACTCCGGCGGCAACGAAGGGATCGGCTTCTCGATTCCCATGAATATGGTCATGGACGTCGCTACCAAGTTAGTGAGCCATGGTCAGCTTCAGCGAGGTTATCTTGGCGTCGTAATGGACAATCAGTTTGATGCATCCAAGGCACAGCGCATCGGACTCTCGCAAACGCGGGGTGCATTGATTAAAGCCGTGAAACCAGGCTCGCCTGCCGAAGTTGCCGGTCTACGTTCCAACGATCTAGTCCTTGAGTTTGATGGACTGACGATTGACAACGATGGCCATCTCGTTCAAACCGTCGGACTCACGCCTCTTGGAAAACCGATTCCAATGGTCATTCTCCGCGATGGAAAACGCTGGCAAGTCCAAGTCAACCTTGTTGAACAACCCGCGATATACTAATCGAAGGCGTGTGGTTGTGATTTGAACGCACATGCATAGCTAGACAGCGCCACTTTATATCAGCCGAACGGCGTTAGCCGCGGTTCTTGCACTGAAAACCGTGGCTAACGCCAAAACGGCTAACGGTTTTGAAAACGTCACGAATCAATGGGAATTTGATTCAAAGCGGCGCTGTCCAGCAAATTGATCTTCCAGATTTCAAATGGGGGTTCAGAGTCGAACCGTTGTCCCCATTGCAGCAAGAAACGATTGGGACAATCGATCTAAATTAAAACCGTCCATTCAGAAAATTCATTCGGATGGAGCTATTACTTAACACAACGCGCGAGCGAATCATTAGGAAGTAGTCCGTTTGGGTCCATCGAGTTTTTGATAGTAGCGTCGAATTGCTGAATTGATCGTAACACACGCAATTGCAGCACCGATGACGAAAACTCGTGGTGGAAGGCCGCCTAAGAGAGCTTCATCTTTCGCTTGAACAATCGTCATGGCTTTGTCCGGATTGTTTGGCAAATAGACCAGCTCGATTTCCTTTCCGACTTCACTTCCTGGCGCAAAGGTCCATTGGATCGTGGTCGTCTTCTTACCTGAACCGGGAACGTCATACTCTGCGACGATAAACTCTTTAAACATCGCCTCTTCCGGAAGGACTTGCGTGACGAGACCCTTAACCGGGATAGCGTTATTCCAAGCTTGCCAGTTGCTATAAAAATTCCAGCCGAGGTAGGCAAGGAATGCGATCGAAAAGGGTAAAAGTAGGGTGGAAATCATCCCCAACCAGTCTCCCGTTTTTTGAGCGGTGGAGGTCGCAGAATACGTTCGTGCGTTGGCGAGTTTTTTTTCGAACTCGGGGTCGGAAAGGATCTCCATTTGGGCGGCGGTAAGCGGGCCAATTTCCGATTTCGGAATGAGATCCTTGCGACGAAGCGCAAGGGTTTCGACTTTGCCTTCGTCGAGGCTGAGCCCAACTCCGAGTTCCTTTAGCCAAAGCGTGCAATCGTCGAGCAGATCGGTATCGGCGACGACTCGAGGCTTTGCATTCTTGTCTGGTTTATCCGAATCCAAGAAAAGATCGAAGTTAACATCGGAAGTTGCCCATGACGTTTCCTGGTAGTTCCGAAGATGGATGATCGTCAGCACTTCGTCTAACGGAACTCCCACGATTTGCTCATCGTTAAGCGTTTGGGATTCATCGCCAATGACGATTTGCACGAGCCGATTTTCGTCTTTCGGTTCGAAGAAAAGCGTACAAGTATGACCGAATAGATAGATTTCGAAATCGTCGTCAACGGAGAATTCGATGTTCGCTTCCGAGAATGTCTTCTTAATCGATGTCAGCCTTTCGCCCAACTTTAACGGTCCCCAACCCTGCTCGGGAACGATCGGCCACACGGGATAGCTCATTCTCATTCAACCTTATACTGGTCATTGATTCGAAAGGGTGCAGGGTTTTTACCGGCACGATGGCGAGCATACATCTGCTCGTACGCGGTTTCAATCTTTTTCGTAGCAGATCGGATATCAAAAAGAGAACTCGTTTTAACGCTTTCGTTCAGTCGATATCGAAGCTCAGTCAAGCGAGAGGACTGGGTTGCCAACTCAACAACAAGTTTCTCATAGCTCTCAAAATCGTACGTGATAAGTTCGGGAAGCCCGAGCGTCTGAAGAAGACTTCCAGCGACCCTCGAAACAAACGTCTTTCCGCTAAGTGTAACTAAAGGCAGACCCATTCGCAGCGCATCGCTGGCGGTCGTATGCGCGTTCACAGGATAGCAATCAAGAAATAAGTCGGCGAGCTTATGTCGAATAAGATGTTCCGGAAGCGGTCGCTTGGGTGCGAAGACCAGTCTCGCGGGATCCACACCCAGTTTCGAAGCTGCTTGCCGCAAATTGTGAGCGACGGCAGAGTTGGTTTCCAACAACCAAAGGACGCTTTTGGGGATCGTGTGGAGCAATCGCATCCATAGCTGAAGCATGGTCGCTGTAATTTTGTAAGGATTGTTGAAGGCACAAAAAACAAACGTATCCTCTGGCAAGCCAACTTGAGAACGCGTTACGGCTGGGCCAAGCTGCCAATGACTTGTATTGACCTGATAGCAGCCGGGGAGATGAACGAGCCGCTCTGAAAAGTAGTTTTGCTGATCTCGAGGGACGATAAAATCATCGACCAATATATAGTCGATAAAATCAGCCCCCATGGTGCCCGGAAAGCCTAGATAGTTGACTTGAATAGATGCTGGATGAGCCGCCAGAATTTCCGTTCTCGAATGTTGAGAGTAGCCGCTGATATCGACCAGAATATCGATTTCATCTTCAAATATTTTTGATGCCCCAGCTCCGATCGAGTCGGATCGCAAGTCAATGAAATGGTCGCTGCCTCGGATGATTCGTTTTCGAAAGACCGAGTTATCAGGCGGTGCAAGCGAATAAACAAATACTTCGAATCGGGAGCGATCGTGGGCTTCGATAAGCTCGGCGACGAGCATTGCCCCAGGGTGTGCCCGAAAATCGGGCGAAATGTAACCGAGTCGAATACGACTTTTCGCAGGCCGAATAGGTGCTTCGATTCTTGGAACATATCGGTAGGTAGTTTGCGACCAGTATCGAGCACATTCAAACTGTTCTTGGGCCGAACTTTCGATCGGTAATGTAATGACAACAAACGGCGGGACCGGTGTCACCGTCCCTTGTTTCTGACTCGCCGACAGTTCACGCAGGGCTAGGAGTGCTTGCCGTTCTCCACCATCCAGAATGGCTAGCTGTTGAAATTGATGGAGCGCCAGTAGTTGGCTGTACTTTGGAGAGAGTGCTGCCGCTCGTTGGTAGGCCTGCGCCGCAAACTCATGATGGCCAAGTGTGTGGTAGACCAGCCCGAGGTTGTAATGTGCTTCCGAATGATTCGGTGTTTGCCGTGCAATGGCGGAAAAGGCTTTGCCCGCTTCACGGGCATTCCCGCTGGTCAGATACCAATTTCCGATCGCAAGCATCGTTGGCACATGATCCGGTGCAATCCGAAGTGACTGTTGGAAGGCGGCTAACGATTGTTCGAACTGACCTTGGGTTTGCAAAGCAATTCCAAGATTCGTCGAGGCGTTTACGTTTTGAGGCTGATGCTGAAGAGCTTCGCGATAGGCCTGAATCGCCTTATCCAGTTGTCCTGTTTCTTGGAGTGCAATCCCAAGATTGTTGGAGACGTCGGGATCTCCCGGCTTCATTTCGAGCGCTCGGCGATAAGCGAGAATAGCCGAGGTTTGATCGGATTGTTCATGGAGAGTACAGCCTAGAAGATAGTGAAGCTGTGGTTCCATCGGAGACAATCGAATGGCTTGCGTCAGAGCCGCTGTCGCCGCCGGATAGTCATTCCTTTTCGAAGCAATCTGCCCGAGCAATGACCAATATGCAGCCAACTGTGGGTTGATCGCCAGGGCCTGTCGGATGGCATGGTGCGCAGAATTCAATTCTCCACGCTCCATAAGGATTAACGCCAAATTGGAGAAAGCATCCGCGTTCGTCGGTTGCCGTCGTATCGCTTCGAGATACAACTGCTCAGCCCGAGCAATATCGCCAAGCTGGTGAGCTTGAACAGCCGCGTTGAAAATTTCCAAGCTCAAGCTGATGGTTCTTCAAATTGATCTTATGCGATGACGAATGACTTAGACCACGCTTACTTGGCTTCGAGGACACATTTCTCGGTACATCAAGAACATAGAGGCGTAGAAGACTGGCATAGAAAGAATAAAGGGGATGACACACATCATCATGAGCACGAGCGACACAATACCCACCACGATCGCATACCAAATAAGGCCAAAAAGGTTCTTGTAAACGAGTTTGTAGCCTCCAACGACGGAATCCCAGGCAGGCAAACCTTTGTCGGCAATCAGTTGGAACGAGAGCATCATCGCGAATTGCAGGACCATCGAAAAAAGAATGAGACAGATATAAAATCCGAATCCAAAAATAGCCACAATGACGCCGATCGCTGTTCCCCCGTTTTCGATTGCGGGAATCAATACGACCATGATAATGGCGAAGGGTATCAGCAATACCATGAACACCGCGAAAAAAATCGCGAGATGAATGAGTACGGCCACAAAGGAAGTTCCAAAAGAATCGAACCCACGAAACAGGGTATCAAATGATGCTTGTTTTCCCTCTTCCCGTTCGCGAAAACACAAGCACAACCCAACCAACATCGGTCCAAGCAGGATTCCGAACGGCACAAGCGATCCAATGACCGCGGCAACCAAACTCAAACCTAAAAAAAGCCAGTAATCGCTCTTGATGAATTCATATGCCTGTTGCAACAACGCGATAGGACGAATAGTGACACGACGACCAAGTTCAGAGCCATCGTATGCCTGGGATGCAGAGTAGGGGTTCACGTTGCTCATGAAAATTGGCCTCTATTTCGGGGTTGCTTTTGTGTCTTGCTTTTCGGCTTCTGCTTTTGAGAAACCAGCCTTGATAAGATTGATGTAGCCGTGTTTAAGAGCCTTGAGTTGAAGTTTTTTTTGATCTTCAAACATCTCGGCAACATCCAAGCAGCGATATCCACCGGCACAATAAAGATAAATAATTTTATCTTCTGGAAAAAACTCTTTAAGCTGCTGCTCTGTGATTCTTTCCTTGAGTTTGCTCAACGGGACAAATTTGGCACCAGCGATGTGTCCGGCGTCCCATTCGCTCTTCTCGCGAACATCGACCAAAATAGCTTTCTTCGAAGCCAATAATTCTTTGACCTTCTCCAGTGAATCGGTCGTATGGTCAGCCGCGAAGGCGACACACGAAAGACTTAGCCCCAACCATACACTTAAAAGATTTCTTATATATTGCATTGATGGTTCCTTTCAACCTAGGTGAATCGGGACAATATAACCGATGCTCACGACGAAATGGTAGATATGGCTGAAGCGGCAGCTACATTGGAAATCTACATCGACTTCAAACGCCAGCCACGGTCTTGAATGCCTTGGATAATCGTCGGCAACGCGTCGACGGTACGCTGGCCGGTTAGTAGAGAATCGTGCAAAAGGACAATGGATCCAGACTGCAAATGATCGAGAACCCGTTTTGCAATCTGGGGCGGCGTTTGGTCCGCTTGGTAGTCCATCGAATTGACATCCCAGAAAACGATTTTCCGTTTCGAAAACAGAATCAAGCCCTGGAGGAGCCCTAACTGGGCATATGGCGGACGAAACAAGTGAGGGCGATGATTCCCACATGTGGGTAGGACAAGGTCGCAGCGATGAATATCTTCGAGGTAACGGCTGGTTGAGCAGCTCCAGCCGGCAAGGTGGCTGAAGGTATGATTGCCAATCGAATGCCCCGATCGAACCATCCGATCCATTATCTGTGGCGATCGTTCAACAGCTTCCCCGACACAAAAGAAGGTGGCTTTTGCCTGATAACGGTCGAGAATATCAAGAATCTGCTCAGTAATTCCCGGTGTTGGACCGTCATCAAATGTCAGGTAAATACTCTGGCTGGATCGCGGTTTTTTCCAGGTAAGGAGGGGAAAGAGGCCGCGAACCAGCCAGTTTGTTCGGGGAGTTTCGAGAAAGCGTAAGTCCATAGGGCCATTTTAGTTCAGGTTCTTAGGTTTCTGGAGGCCGGTGGCCGTTTTCGACTCCTAGACCCTTTTCGAGATGCCTTTTACGATATGACTCGTATCGAGAATTTTACTGTCGAACGGTAGGTTTTTTGTGGATCGATCAGGAGGACGCGATGACGACTTGGTTCAAGTTCTGGGCTACCTCCATCTTTCATCCGGAAAGACAGATCCCAAAACACTTTCGGCTCTCAATCGACTTTATGGATGGGCTTTGGCGAGCAAATCCCAACCCCCCAGCCCCTTTGCTGGGCTACCGGCTGTCGTCACGCTGCACCATTGGCTCCGTGATCGGCTCGATAAGCTAAAAAAAGAAAAGCCTTTCTTTTGCGAAACGGACCAAGCGGATCAAGTTCTGAACCTCGTATGGCTGCAGCTTCTTCCAGCCTACATGGATTTTCATAGCGAGCTACTCTTCCATCAGGAGCCCGAAGGGATCTTCAACGGATTGTTTCTTGGACGAGCCATTGAAGCGGTCCTAACGGAAGCTGGACCGTGGGATGAAACAGATCGTATTGTCGAAGGCTCGATTCGTCGGCTGAACGAATTTATCGGTTATCGCCCGATCGCTGTTCTCGAAGGCCGTCGCCATCAACCCTATAGCCATGAATGGGTTAGGCCGGTGCCGCTATTTATCGAGAACGCCGGTGTCGCACACGGACCCTACTACGAGATCATTACATCGGCCCTTGAGATTTTGGCGAATACGGACCCGACCGTCCTTCGAGCCGCCCGCTTCTCGCTTGAGAATCTTCAAGAGTTAGCCTTTGATCCTCGAGCATACGATTTCGATCACCCGGTAAATAAGCGACCGAATTACCACTTTGGTCAGTGGGATCCTACCCTGATCGATCTGCAAGGCAACTATCGACGATTCGTGATTCAGCAAGTAACGCTCGACGCTCTCATGGCCCGACCGATGCAAGAACGCGAACTGCCTGCGCGTGAATTGGTCTATGAAGCCGCGGCTGTCTTGGCGGGAACGATCTTGATGGCCGCCGGCGTTTCCGGTGATGGTCCGGAAACGTATTCATCGTCAACGACTCTCGCCAGTTTGATGAATCCGATCGCCGAGTATCGCGACGCATTCTACTCACAACTCCTCGAACGAATGACCGGCCCTCATGCCGATCGACTCAGAGAAGAAGAAGCCAAGCGTCGGCAACCGTTTGGTGGCGCTCGCCAGCATTTGAATACACAACTGGCCCGCTTGCGCGCGTCGCAACTGGCTCACGTTCAGCTTGCACGATTGTTTGCTCGAATGGGGAGTCCGTTGACGGCCAAAGAGGAATCGGATGATGTGCATGTCCCATCAGCCCGGACTCTTTGCCGAATCGATTGTCTGCTGACCATTGGCAACCAGGCTTTGAAGCGAGGTCAACTCGATCAAGCCGTCGAAGTACCCGATCAACTTCACGACTTGATACTTTCCGGTATCGAATGTGGTGCCCTGGTCGACCCATGGAACATTATGGGCTTCGCGGGCAATTTTAGCCGCTTCCATGGCCCCGATTCGGCTGTCCACGACCACCGTATTGATGAATTGGTTCATGTCCTGGAATTAGCCTTCAGTTTTCTCTCTCGATTGTGGCGGGAAGCCGCCGCGTGTGACAATCAAGTTATTTGCGAACGAGCTCGTCATCAATTTCAACAGCTGGCTGAATGGTGGCGACAGTTTGCGGCCCATGAAATTGGCGATCTACAAGCAACGGACCCCCAGGAAGGATTCGAATCCGCCGAGCTCGTCGCTCAAGCCCTCCATCTTTGGCATCGAGACGGCGCCGCGTCCGGTGACTTGAGATTCTGGTCGGGACATGCCGAGATGTTTGGATCGCCAAAAGCCTACGCGCTTGTCATCGAGGCGCTTTTAGAAAGACGCGACTTTGTCGGTGCCATGGCCTTGCTCGTCTTTTGGCTGAGTCAAGCACATCGCGTTGGTTTACAAAGCGGTATGATTTCATTTTCCGAGTTGGCCATTGAATGGCTTGAAAAGCTTGACTCGGAAACGCTCAAAGAATTGACGGAAGGAGGCGACGGTTCGCCCGACGCAACACGATGGAAACACATTCAACGCTTTTTTGACTATGTCGAAGCCAACGGCGAGGAGTTTCTAAGTCCACCCACTTTTCAATTGAGCCGTCCTGGAAAAACCGGCAACGACGCACGCCCGAAATCAGGCGAAAGTCCACGTGATACGCGAGAGCTCGCAGGTGAAGAGGATGCGGAAGATGGATCGGTCTTTGACGCGGCTTACGAAGACGTGGTCTATCAAGACAGTACCGATGACGGACAAGATGCTTCCATTTTCGAAGAAGAAACCGATACCCAAGATGAGCTCGTGGCCGAATCGAAGCGCCTTGGTCAGCATTTGACGTTCTTGACGGCCTTGGCTCAGATGTGGAAGCGAGTGGCCTTAAACCCGGTCAACTTTGCTATAGATTCAACTCAGGAATCATCCCATCCGGACCGGTTAGCAGCGCTCGATGATTGGGCTCGCCAAGCAACCCTTCAGCGCAAGGGATTGATCGAATTGGTTCGGAAGATCGCGGATTATCGAGTTCAACGGGCCGGTACCGATTCGGATTCCATGGGCCGCTACGATCGAAAGCGTGTCGTTAAAGAATCGCTCCTCGAACGGGCCATCGCCACGGCCCTCGAAATGGCTGATGCCCGTCGCATGTTGGTCGCAGCCATCCTCAGTCGTCGACCTGAGCCAAATGTTCCGGACGAACTTGTCGACGATATGAACGACAACGATCGTCGAGCCGTAAAGCTTTTTGCTTGTCTAATCGCAGGACGTCGCAGCTTGGTTGAAGACGAATTTGCCGCGTTATTGCACGAACTTCGCGATGAAAAATTGCTCTATGTTCCATTGGCGCGCGGCGGCGATCCCATCGAGATTTTCCGAGTCCGATTGCGCCGACGAAGTCTGTCGCATCTTCTCACATGGCTGCCTCGACAAGGAATGATCTATCAGGCGATCCAGCTTGTCGATACCGCTCGACACATGGAACATCACAACCCGGTTGGAGCTGGAGCGGTGACCGAGTTTGATGAGCTCGTACAGATCGCTTACGAATCGATGGTCCGATGCCTCGTTCGGAATGCATACGCCTGGGACAACGAAAAACTCATCTTGCCCGTTGCGACCGCGTCCGGCGATGAATTGGAAGCGATCCAAGACGCGAACTTGCGTGAGCCGAAGAACCGCGACTTGATGCAATTGCTGGAAAAGCTGACCGAGCTCATGCTCAATAGTTGGTTAGCCCACTCGCGCACGCTACGATTGAGTATTCTCGAAACGATAGACAATGCTACGGCTTGGAAAAGCCTCGTTCGATTCATTGAAGACTACGGGGCAGGACTTTTTACCCAAAACTTCCTCAAACTGAGCAATGTTCGCGCGATTTTGCATCAAGGTGTTGGAACTTGGTTGGAACGAATCGCCGAACAAGGCGAAAGCTCGGAAGTGCAGCCAATTCTCGACGCTATTGAAGAGAGTCGACTGGATCGGAACGAAGCCCAACGTTGGTTGACGGTTGTCCTGGAAGGGGTCATCGACCATTACTCCGAATATCGCGACTACAACAGCACAACCACCCAGTCCGACCGGGGTGAAATGCTCTATATGTTGCTTGATTTTCTGCGACTTCGCGTCCGTTACGAACGTGTCTGTTGGAATTTGAAACCGATTTTCTGGGCGCACGAAGTTTTGGTCCGCGGAGGTTGTCATCAGACCGCTCAACAATGGCGACGCGCGTTATCGGAACGCGTCGGGCGCGAAGCGGATCAATACTTGGGACAGTTGGTCAAGCTTCAAGAACAATATGCGATGAAGATGCCGACCATTGCCGATCGACTGGGTGAACGCTTCCTCATTCCGATGACCATCGATCGCATGCGAGCGCTCGTTCGCCCGGCAATGAAGCAGCTGCGATCTGAAAATGGAATGAAGCACTCGCCGGCCTTCGACCTACTCGTTCAAGAAGCGCGACTGATGACACGCGAGCCCGTTGGAGTAGGGCTCGATGTTCCCGCTTGGCTAATCGCGCTTGAAGAAGAAGTCGAGCGGGTTTTGGACGGCAATCAACCCAACGCGCATCGTCCACGATATGAGTCGGCCGTACCGGCTATCAAAATTAGCGTTCAAGAAATCGAAGCGCAATTCGCGGCGACCGCAAAACGCTATCAGACTCGCTCGCTCCCCAAAGAAAAGCCGTCGGCCGAAGATTGATTTTTTGCGGCCCAACAAAGCTTTGGTTGAGTCACTGTCGTCGGTCGCTCTGCGACGGTAGTCAACAAAAATTGTGCCAGAGGCTGTTACCACCTGGGAACTGCGGTCGACACCGCATCGACGCTGGTAGTGATGGCTTGGGCGAGTATTTCAATTTCCGATTCTGTAATCGCAAGCGGCGGGATAATCGGGAGTGTCTCCCCGAGTGGACGAAGCCAAACGTGGTGTTTTAATGCTTCGCGACAAACCGTTACCGCGAATCGCTGACTGGAGGGAAATGCTTTTCGAGTCGCTTTGTCAGCCACGAAATCAATGGCGGTAATGAGTCCAAGTTGTCGAATACTTCCAACGTGGCGATGTTCTCTGAGCGGTTGAAGTCGATCAAGGAGCAATTTGGCTTTGCGTTCAAGCTGCTGCAACGTTTGTTCGGACTCAAAAATATCAAGCGTCGCATTGGCAGCCGCAGCGGCCAGTGCATTACCGGCATAGGTGTGACCGTAGAGGAACGCTTTGCCAGCTGGATGATCACCGAGAAAAGCATCCCAAATTTTTGTCGTGCTCAGCGTTGCCGACATTGGGAGATAGCCTCCGGTTAATCCTTTGCCTAGACACATCAAATCCGGGGTTACCTGTTCGTGTTCGCAGGCAAACATTTTTCCGGTTCGGCCAAAGCCGACGGCAACTTCATCGGCGATTAAAAGTGTGTTGTATTTTATCGCGAGTTCCGACAGGCCTTTTAGGAAACCACGAGGATGAAGAACAATCCCTGCCGCCGCTTGGACCATCGGTTCGACGATGATGGCAGCGATCCGATGTCCTTCTTGTTGTAGGATTTTCTCGTACGTCGCAAGGTATTTCGCGGCTGTCGATTCGCCTGAGGAGGAATTGCTTTCTCGATTGGGGCATGGACCTCGGAGGACAGGAAACAAGAGCGGTGCAAAAAGATCGCGGAAGCGCGAAACGCCACCGACGCTGGTCGTTCCAAGCGTATCACCATGATAGGCATCCCCCAACGCTAGAAACGTATCTCGCTGGGGCTCGGGTTGTTCGCATTGTCGCCAATACTGAAACGCCATCTTCATGGCGACCTCGACCGATGATGCTCCATCGCTGCTAAAGAAGACGTGATTGAGTCCTGTCGGCGAAAGATCGACCAAGCGTTTCGCTAGTCGAATCGTCGTTGGGTGACTCATTCCGAGACCTGTTACATGCGCGACCTGACCAAGTTGCTCGATGATGGCTTGATCGATCTTTGGGTGACGATGGCCATGAATGTTACACCAAAGCGAACTGGCGCTGTCCAAATATCTCTGGCCATCGACCGCTGTTAACCAACAGCCATCGCCCGACTCGATGATAAGCCCCTCATACTCGACCATCTGAGAAAAAGGGTGCCAGACAACTTCACGGTCTAGTTTTCGAAGTTTTTCGATCTCGCTTGGGGTTACCAACGGACTTCCACACTCGCCCCTTTTCGAACACCGAGCATCATCGACGCCGAATCACCGACCAGATGCAATTTGAGTCCTTCGTCGGCGAGGATCGCGATGAGGGTCATGGCTGGCTGTTGATGATCAGCCGAGAAAAGATTGAACGTTTCGTGTTCTTCATCGACGATAATGCGAACCGTTTCATCGCGTGGTGCCGAACTTAATTGAGCAGGAGCAATATCCGTTAGCAGATCGCCATCGGTCGTAACTTCGATTACCTTGCCTTGGATCTTAACCGCCATTTCAAAACACCTTTCGTTTTCTCATTTATCTTGCCGCCGGCTCAATCACCCAATCTGGTTCGTAAGACGCCCCGATTTTACGTGACTTTTCCAAATTTGCTACCAGCCAGCCTATCTCTCTGCCATGTGTGAAATATGCCAACCGAGACTAGCATTTGGTAGTTTGGATTTCCAATTGCCCTTTGGAATGCCTTTCCAAGTAACCGTTTCGGCTGAAGGTTATGAAAAAATGGCGTAGGCTAATGAAACGTTGTCCGTCGTGAAATTCGCTGGAATTCCTTATCTTTTCCCAAAACGAAGTGGAAGGCTGCTCAGGGTAATTTTGAGTTGATTGGCTGACATACTGCAATCAACGGCATGCCTTCGACGAGTCTTACTGTTTTCCCGGCATGACCGTTGACGACGGCGAGTTCAAGTCGATTCTGAGAATCGAACAAAGCCACAAACTCGCCCGCCTTTTGTTCCGAATAGGTCTGACACCACGTAGGCGTGCGCCGTAGGCCGGATATCGAAATCGATAGTCGTTCCACCGCAAGCCGCTCACTCCCGAAAGCTTCGAGCATGTCTTGGTAGTGAATGTTGGATATGGCATTCCCAAAATGATCGAGAAAGAGAATTTCGCCTTCCACACTTTGGCTTTTGGTGACGATCGGCTTGGGAAAAGGAAGCTTCACGAAATGGTCGACGAGACTGCCCATCGCTGACGGATCGACGCCTTGCAACAAGTGGCCAATGACGCATGACATAACATCGCGGCCGTGAAAGGTCGGAGAAATGTTGGGGGTAAAGTAACGCGGGTTGTTCAACTGAATGATGCGGTGAATGGGATATTTTTCGGCGATCACCGAGATCAATCCGTTGTCTGGCAGCACGAAACGCCCATCGCCTGCTTCGACATAGAGTATGGCTCGGTCCGATCCGACGCCAGGATCAACGACGACGAGGTGAATGGTCTGAGCTGGAAAGCTGGCTACAACATCCCCCAAGACGATCGCCGCTTGGCGTATACCTTGAGGCGCAATCTCGTGCGTGACGTCGACAAATTGAATTCTTGACACGTATCCGAGCATGACGCCTTTCATCTGGGCGACGTAGCATCCCGCTCCAAAGTCAGTCGTCAAAGTCACAATCGGGTCGGACATGGTCGAAAAATCAAGAAAAAACCTGGAAAATCAATCCCCAAAGACATCTCGAAGCAATTGCCGGGGGCTGGTACTATCTTAGCTTTGAATTTCCAAACTTTTACCTCCTCGCGCCGAATCACACATGAAAGCCATCGCTGTCCGTCCTGGAACTCCCAATAGTGTCCACCAACGTGAAATTGATAAGCCCAGTTTAAGCAAATACCCGAAAGGCGATGGCGTTCTGGTAAAGGTTCTTAAAGTTGGCGTCGACGCAACCGATCGCGAAATCAACGAAGCCTTGTACGGGAATCCTCCCCCCGGCGACGATTTCCTCGTCATCGGCCATGAGTGTTTCGGGATCGTCGAAGCTGTCGGCGACAAAGTTACGAAAGTCAAACCCGGTGATTATGTAACCGCTACTGTCCGGCGTCCTGGTGGATCGATCTACGATCAAATCGGCACCTATGACATGACCAGCGAAGAGACCTACTACGAACGTGGGATCAATCTTCTGCATGGCTACATGACGGAGTACTTTGTCGATAGCGAAGAGTATATCGTGCGTGTTCCCAAGGGACTCACGCATCTGTCGGTTTTGATGGAGCCGATGAGCTGTGCTGCAAAAGCCATCCACCAAGCCTACGAAGCGCAACGCCGAATGCGAGTCTGGCGTCCAAAGCGAGCCTTCGTGCTTGGTTCAGGCCAGATCGGCTTGCTATCGACGCTTGTCCTAAAACTGCGAGGCCTCGATGTCTACACGCTTGCACGAGCCGAAGGACCACACTTGAAGAGTGAAATCGTTGAAGGGCTTGAAGCCAAGTACGTGGCGACTTCAAAGACGCCATTGCTGGAATTAGTTAAGAAAGTTGGCAAGGCAGATTTGATTGTCGACGCGACCGGTTCGTCAAAGATGTCCTTTGAAGCGATGCAAGCTCTCGGTCACAACGGGGTTTTGGTTTGGACGAGTATCACCGGTGGGAAGGCAGAAACACAAGTTCCCTCCGACAAGATCAATATTGAATGGGTGCTCGGCAACAAACTTTTGGTCGGTTCTGTGAACGCCAACAGCGAACACTTTGAAGCCGGGATTAAGGATCTGGCGCTTGGAGAAGTCATGTTCCCGAATGTGTTGCAGAAGATTCTTACCAATCCCGTCGAGGGGCTCGATCAATATCAAGAGATGATGCGATTATTAGTGGAAGACAACACTGCCTTGAAAGTTTATGTCAACGTCGCCAGCGAGTAGAAGCTGTCTACGCTTAGCTTGATCTTTCATTGAGCACCGCTCGGTTCCAAGTCAACTCGCCCACGTCTTCGGAGGGTCGTGCAGCTTAGAACCAATGAATTTACTTGGTATTTGTAACCTCTCCCGCTTGCGGGAGAGGTCGGACGCGGTAGCGGCCGGGAGAGGGCTTCTCCTGCGCCACGGAAAATGCGGCCCTCTCCCGGGCCTGAGAGCCCGACCTCTCCCACGAAGACGTGGGCGAGGTAACGTGTAGCTGCACGACCTCTTCGCGGGAGAGGTCGGTAGTTTTCGCGGCTGCCGCTGGGAGTGGGCCGCCAAAGAAAGCTGTTGCGGCTACTCTTGCCGAAGCAGTGGGAACAAGATGACGTCGCGAATCGATCTTGAGTCGGTGAGGAGCATGATGAGCCGATCGATCCCAATTCCCAAACCGCCCGCGGGTGGCATCCCGTGCCGCAAGGCTTTGACGAAGTCGTGATCCATTTTGGCCATCGAATCCTCTTCGGCCATCCCCTTGAGTTGCGTCTTGAAGAGTTCTTCCTGAAGAAGCGGGTCGTTCAATTCGGTGTAAGCGTTGGCAAGCTCCATCCCGTGAATGAACAGCTCGAATCGTTCGGCAATTTCGGGTCGACCGGTCTTTCGTTTGGTGAGTGGGCAGATGCTGGCAGGATAGTCGATCACGAAGATCGGTCCGATCAGTGAATCTTCGACCGTTTCTTCGAAGACTTCGCTCTTCACCACATCCGGATCTTTGCCTGTCGGATCGAGCCCAAGCTTCTTGGCAAGTTTCGCAATCGCTTCATGATCGTGAGGATCGACCTTAGCGTGCTCCAAAAACAAGTCGTCATAAGTACGACGCTGGAATGGCGGTGTGAAGTCGATATCGAGATCCCCCCACTTCACTTGGTAACCTTGGCCGGTGGCTTTCAGTGCGTCGGTGATAATCTGTTCGGTAAGATCCATCATCGTTTCATAGTTCGCGTAGGCCCAGTAGAGTTCAATCATAGTGAACTCAGGGTTATGCTTGGGGCTAACCCCTTCATTGCGATAGACACGCCCCATCTCGTAGACACGCTCAATGCCGCCGACGAGTAGCCGCTTCAGATGGAGTTCCAGGGCAATGCGCAAGAACAACGGCATATCGAGAGCGTTGTGATGGGTGTTAAATGGACGAGCTGCTGCACCGCCCGCGATCGTATGCAATGTCGGGCCTTCCACTTCCCAGAAACCATGGCCTGCCAGGGTTGTTCGAATCGATTGGATAATTTTCGTTCGCTTGAAGAAAGTATCGAAGGAATCGAGGTTGTACGTCAAATCGAGATAGCGCATCCGTTGGCAAAGCTCAGGATCGGTTAAGCCTGCATGCTTTTCCGGTGGTGGTTCCATCGTCTTGGTGAGGAAGGTGAGCTTGGTCGCGATGATCGTCAATTCACCAGTATTGGTGCGACCCAATCGACCGTCGACGCCGACGAGATCACCAAAGTCGAGATGCTTTGTGAGCTCGAAGTTTTCATCACCGACTTGGGCTTTGCTGATCATGATTTGAATATCGCCGCTCCAATCGCGGAGATTCAAAAAGACCAACTTGCCAGCAGAACGCATGAGGACGATTCGTCCAGCCGCGCGGACGGTCGGACCGATCTCTTCGCCTTCGCCTTGTTCGGCTTTCCAAGCTTTGTAGTCGACCGGATTCTCACCGTCCAAATTCGGTAGAGCAATTTCCTGACCATCCGCTTTTCGAAACTTGACCTGATCAGCCATCGCCCGAAGTTCACGATTGAGAATGCGGTTGTCAAAGCGATGGCCCCAAGGATCGATTCCCATGGCTTCGATTTTGCGAAGCTTTGCCAGTCGAGCCGCTTGGTAGACACTTAAATCTTCGTTCACGGTTGTCGATTCATTTTTTTCGGTGGTCATTGGAGCGTATCTCAAGTTTCAGCGTTCGAAGGGCAACTTAAGGTCTTAATATCGAGCAACTCTTAAGAAGCCGCATTGTAGAAGAATGGTTCGAAAAACCAAGGCGGACGAGCTCTCCGTGTGCCGCCAAGGGAACTTTGACGATCGAGTATGTTCTGGCTAAGTTCTGGCGAGGCGTCGGTGCTGAGCACCCCCGATAATGACGGTCGAAGCATGCGTTTGCATCAAATGCTCAAGCTCTTGGAGGCTTCCGATTGCGGTCATTCCCCATTCCTCCACTTGCTCGGACGGAAGCTTGCTCATCAGATAGATCTTATGGCGAGTCTGTGAGCGGAGTATTTCGACGGCCGCGAGCGCGTTGGGATGGGTGCTTTTCAACAAATGACGCTCGGCCGTTTCGCGTTCCTCGGCACTGGCGAGCCAACGAAAGACCGATCCAGGCGGCTGATCCAAATCGGTTACAACCGCGATGCCTCCGTCGGGTAGGAGAAAACGTTCGGCAAAGTACAAGATGCGAGCAACATTATCCCAGCTTTGCTGGTCGCGATCGCCATCGATGGTCGCGACGAGCAAATCGGCAAGTTTGTTCGGTTCGTGAATCGTTTTGGAAATAAGGGCATTCTCGATGGCTCGCTCGACCTGTTCTACTGTTCCAAAGTAAAGGCTATCGATCGAAGCTTGCGGTCCCGGAACGACGGCGAGCGTCGGCTGGATTCCCAGGAGCCAAGCAACCTCCTTGGCGACTTTTTGACGCTTGTCGGATTTGACTGGCTTTTCTTTGGCCGCCTCCTGCCGCCAACGTTGTTGCGTCTTGGCGTCGGTGAACCAAGGAACGATGCCATATAAGCCAGCGTAGGCCCAAGAATTCGAGTCTCGCGAGCAGGTAATCGGAAGAACAAGGTCCGCGTCCAACAAATGCCGATTCACGTAGATCGGATCGGCATGAAGATCCGCGGCAAGATACCCCATCGAATCTTGATCGAATTCGTTGTGGCATTGAACCTCGAACGGCGACTCAAAGCGTTCCTTGAGAGTGTGCTCCAATCGCTCTTTCAACCAGCTATGAGAACCAGCCAAAAGGACGTTCATCTGGCTAGCTTCGGCCCCATGCTTGATGAAGTAGGCAACCACTTCCGTGACGATGGTTTCCACTTCCGGAAAGCCAGGTTCGACGGCGATGGCGATTCGATCGCCAGCGACAAAGGCCTCCGACAACGATGGATATTCAATCGGGGATTCGAGAACGCTGAAAACCGAGGCCGGATCAAACGGCTGCTCCAAGTTCCAATCCTGAATCTCGACCGCTTGAGGAGGGATATTCACCGTCAAGGTTTCTTCGCCAACCGGAAGCTGGATGGATCGATCTGAGTTTTCGGAAGCCATAGTCTTACTTTTTCTTGTAAACGTCGTCAGGATGAACCAGTCGTTCTTCTACGACTTCCAACAGTCCTTGTCGATACTCGCGGAAGAAACAGTTTGCATAGCCTTCGTGGCAAGCGGCGCCGGTTTGCTCGACGAGCAGGAGAATCGTATCCGCATCGCAATCGATACGGACAGCCAGAACCCGCTGACGGTGCCCACTTTCTTCCCCTTTGCGCCAAAGTCTACCACGGCTGCGCGAGTAGTACGTCGCGAAACCTGTCTCGAGCGTTTCGTTAAAAGCGGTTTCATCCATCCAAGCCATCATCAAAACCTCCTTCGAATTCACCTCTTGTGCAATGGTAGGAAGCAGGCGATCGATGCCGCGTGCAAAGTCGGGGCGAAGGGTATCTGAGGATAACTGCATGGGGAAGGAGGAAGTCATGTTTCGTCGTCTTTGAAAATCGTAAAATGCGGTTGTCAAGGAAAAATGTACTAAGGTCATGGTCTGGAGAATGCAGGTTCGCGATTCATTCGTGCTCATCGCGCCAAGACATTCTTTGTCCGCAAAATTGTTGAATCGAACCGCTGGCGGCCGATTACCCAAAAGTCTCGTTCTCGGTAGGCCTCTCCATGCATGTCGCAGGTCTGCCGAGAATGAGATTTTACTCTTCGGCGCCAATTCATGTCGAAGTTTGCCGTCATCTTGATTGCGGAATCGTAGTTTGGCAGTGGAACAAGAACGACTGAGCGTGATTCTCCCCGTAGCCAATCAGCAACGGGATTTGGTGCGTCGCACCGAATGGCTTCTGTACGAACTTTCAGAATTGTGCCGAAGTGTCCAAATCGTCATGGTGGATGACGGCTCGACCGACGCCACCGCCGAGATCCTCGACCAGCTGCGATGCACTTACCCGCAAATCCACTCATTGCGAATTGCTCGCAAAGTGGGGGCGACTCAGGCTGTCGAAGTGGGGCTTAGCCGAGCCGATGGGGAATTCATCTTCCTCCACGAATCGTATGATCCGCTGGATCTCGAATCTTTGACTCAGCTTTGGGCACTTCGTCACGACAAAGAATTGGTGGTCGCTCGGGCCTCCACTCGTACAAAACGCATCGATCAACCGCTGCTCACCAAGCTAGCTCACTGGGGCAAGAGCCTTGAGGAACATTGGAAGCGTGAGACGAAATCGCTGGATGACAAGCCTCTTCAAAAGGGTCTTCAAATGATGCGTCGCGATGCCGTCGAGCAAGTTGCACGCGTCGATGACGGTCAGAAGAACCTCGAAGTCTCCCATCTCAGCCAACGACGCGTCGTTCGGCAAAACCACCGTACGACGAGATAGTCTCATTGTCGCCGTTCTCTCCGAGAACGAGCGTTCTTTGCGAACATCCGTTTTCAAGTACGCCCGATTGGCGGTAGACAGTTCCCGAGCGTTCACGCTCGTTCTCGGAGAGAACGGCGACACTTGGAGAGCGGCGACGTCGCGTGTTGGCCAACCAATCAGGCTTCCGCTGCACTAGCAACCTTACCGCGTGATTCGCGAAGGCCACGACTGAGAATATCGCGAAGCAATGGCGAATAATCCTCGTACTTGGCTTCGTCAGGAGAACCATCGGCAAACTGCAGGATCGCATCGCGGGGTTTCGCACCTAACGCTAGCAATGTGCTGCTGACGGTTCCGAAGCCATTATTACGAATGACCATCGTCGGTCTTCCCGGCAACGACGGGGTCCTTGAAAAAACCCGACTTGCGACGGCAAGGAACTTCACGGGCGAATCAAGCGTCTGAAGCGTCAACAAACGCTTCGCCATTTGAACCCGTTCATCGTGCGGGTCGTTTGGACGACGCATGCCGATAATGTTAAGCCCAGGCTCAAGGTCGGTGACTTCGTCCATCATGTCGTGCTGGATGATGTAGCCGCAATCGCGATCCGCAACTACCAAGTTGAATCCATCAAAAATGAATTTGGACAACTCTTCTTGCGCTTTCTCCAACCCTTTCGCAGCGGAATTACATCGGAGCACTTCCTTGCAAAGCAATCCTCGCGATCTATTTCCTGATACAGGTTCTGCCATCCTTCGATTGCAAATCCCAACAAACATTCCGTTTTGATTGACCCCCAACCATGTTCCACCAGCTCGGGTATCCGTTGGGCATAGAATGCGCGGCTTGCCCGAAAGAATGGAGGGTGATGTGCCGCGTCGATCGAAGAACTCTTCGCGATTCGCAGCAACAAGGATGGGACTTTCCGGAACCAATCGATACTGAATGGCCAGTAAGCTCATCTCGATGACATCTTCACTTTCTATGCATCGGTAGGTTGCCTGAGCCGAAAAACTATTCGATCCGCAATACGACAGCGGCTGGAAGGCTCAGGCTGATGCATTAATTTAACCATCTCGAAGCGGTCTGGTCACCCCCTTTTGGGTGGTGCTCACCGAAAACCCGCCGGAAAATCCTCTGAAATAGTGGGAATTCGGCAAGACTTTACGGCTTAGGTAAAGGGGCTCAAGGTTGGCAAGCTACCCGACGAAATCCGATGGGTTAGATTCAACGAAGGGTTTGGCGGGTAAAACTCGAATTCAGACACAGCTCCTCTACGGGAGCCAAGACGCGATTTAATTGAGAATCAATAAGGGATCATGGAACAGAAATTTGACGTCGTTGTGATTGGGACAGGCCCAGGTGGCGAAGGCGCAGCGATGCAATGCGCGAAAGGGGGCCTTCAGGTTGGAGTTGTCGAGTCCTACAAAAAAATCGGCGGCGGATGCACGCACTGGGGGACGATTCCGAGCAAAGCCTTACGTTATGCGATTTACTCGTACAACGAGGTTCTCAACAACCCGATCATTCGCGAGATGGGGATTAGCGTGAATCCGACGATTGCACAGTTAAGAGTGAGCAGTAAAGCCATTATTTCCAAGCAAGTGCAGATGCGCCAGACATTTTACGAGCGCAACAACGTCCCCGTCTTTAGTGGACATGGCATGTTTATCGATCCGCATACGATCGAAGTGAGTGAAGATCTGCGACTTAAAGCCGACAAAGTCGTGATCGCGACCGGTTCACGACCCTACCATCCGACGGGTGTCGATTTCTCTCACCCACGGATTTTCGACAGCGATACGATTTTGGATCTTTCCTATAAGCCTCAGTCCATCACGATTTATGGAGCTGGCGTCATTGGTTGCGAATACGCGTCGATGTTTCGAAATCTTGGTATTAAAGTCAATCTCGTCAACACCCGGTCGAAGCTTCTTGAATTCCTCGACGATGAGATCATCGACGCATTAAGTTATCAAATGCGTGATTCTGGAATCCTCCTTCGACACAATGAAACTTTTTCACGGATTGAAGGCCAGGACGATGGGGTCGTGCTTTATCTCGAAAGCGGGAAACAGGTCAAAACCGATATTTTGCTGTGGGCCAATGGTCGCGCCGGAAACACCGATCAATTGGGATTGGAGAAAATTGGAGTCGAGCCGAACGGTCGTGGAATCGTCAAAGTGAACGAATTTTTCCAAACCTCCTGTCCCAGCGTTTACGCCGTCGGCGATCTCGTTGGCTTCCCAAGTCTCGCTAGTGCTGCGTATATGCAAGGTCGGGCAGCTGCTCAGCATATCCAGGGAAACACCGAGTACCAACTCGATAGCGCCGACACTCCAGCTGGTATCTACACCAGTCCCGAAATCAGTTCGATCGGCAAGACCGAACGCGAGCTCACCGATGCGAAAGTCCCCTACGAAGTCGGGCATTCTCAGTTTAAGAGCTTGGCTCGCGCACAAATCACCGGTCGAGCGGTCGGGATGTTGAAGCTCCTATTTCATCGCGAGACCCGGGCCATTTTAGGGGTTCATTGCTTTGGCCCCAACGCATCCGAAATCATCCACATTGGTCAGGCGATTATGAAGCAGCCAGCTCCCAACAATACGCTCGACTACTTCATCAACACCACGTTCAACTATCCGACCATGGCGGAAGCCTATCGCGTCGCAGCGCTCAACGGCTTCAACCGACTTTTTTAGCGAATCGTCCGCGAAATGCTCAGTGGCAGAATAGGAATGCGGGGAGGACTTGTCCGGCCAAAAGGGACCGAAACCGGTTGCGAATCATAGCCGGAATCGATCTGACGTTCCGGATCCACCTATTTTCGACGCCGAATGACCGCTAAATTTCTTAAACGAACTTGTCGCACGGAGATGTTGGGTCGTTAACTCCCCTTCCAATCTTCGGTTTCCCTCAGATGTTAGGTATTTCCGTGACTTCTCAACCAGATTTTACCCATTTTGACGAAAACGGCATCGCGCGAATGGTCGACGTCGGAGCGAAGCCCATTTCGCAGCGGGTGGCTATCGCCAAGAGTCGCATTCGAATGCAAATGACGACCGCCGACGCCATCCGAGGTCAATCCTTGAAAAAAGGGGATGTTCTGAGTGTGGCTCGGATCGCAGGGATTCAGGCGGCCAAGCAAACTTCCAATCTCATTCCTTTGTGCCATCTTCTACCGCTCGACCAAGTTCAACTCCGTGCCGAATGGATCGCGACGAATGAATTGGAATGGACGGCGGAAGTAACAACTACGGCAAAGACAGGTGTCGAAATGGAAGCCTTGGTAGCGGCGAGCATCGCATCTCTGACCGTTTATGACTTGACCAAAGCCATCGACAAATCGATGGAGATAGTGCATGTCGGACTCTGGTTTAAAGATGGTGGGAATAGTGGAAGATTCGAACGAACAAACGAAACGAACTGATCGAAGATGCCATCCGTTAACATCGATTGGAATATAAAAACGGTCTCAAACGATTCGTCGATCGGTTTGACTGAGCAGAAGGCCATGGAAGACTACGCCAAGTTGCTTGCACTGATTATCGGTGACATTGCGGAACCGCTTCGCGAAGTGGAGGCACTTCTTCGAGATCAACTGACGACCGAAGATTCCGTCCTTCAACCTCTGCTCGACCATGTCTTGACCCTGGGCGGAAAGCGATTGCGTCCCATGCTGACGTTGTTAGCGGCTAGAGCTTCCGGAGGAATCACTCGCCATACGATCCGACTTGCGGTGGCCGTCGAGTTGGTTCATACCGCGACCTTGGTTCATGATGACATTCTCGACAGCGCCGATCACCGTCGGCATCGACCGACACTGCATCGAGCCTTTGATCCGCAGTCGAGCCTGCTGGTCGGTGATTGGCTCTTCACTCAAGCCTACGACCTAGCCAATCAGACCTCTTCGACGACACCTGGACTCTGGTTGGCACAGGCCGCAAAGGCTGTTTGCGAGGGGGAAATTCGTCAGTCGCTTTCTGCTGGCGATCTCTCGATCAATACCGAACAATACCTTGGTATGCTCGCCAAGAAAACAGGAAGCTTATGTGCGGTGGCTTGTAAGCTTGGCGCCTGGAGTGCAGGCGCGGAAATGGCGACCTGCGAAGCGTTTTACGCATTCGGACTAAAGCTTGGACAAGCTTTTCAGGTCCATGATGACTATCTCGACTATTGGGGAGATCCTTCAAAACTTGGCAAACCAGTCGGGCAAGATTTTGCTGCTGGAAAAGCAACCCTTCCGCTAATTCGTTGGCTAGAGCATCAAAACTTTGACAGCAGCATTAGTCCCGGAACAATTCGAGAAAAATTCTCGTTCGAAGAAATTGTCGACGAAATGGTTCGGGAGCACATTGATGAAAGCACTCGCGAAGTCGCGATCCAACTTTCACATGAAGCACAATCGCTGCTTTCGATCGTTTCAGAAGGTCAATCGAGTCGAGTCACCGCGAGCTTGGATTCCCTCATCAAGCTTGCAAAAGCGTCGGTTCAACGCCCAGCTTAGTTGAACGGCGTTACATTGCGCTGGAGTCCAGAGAGAGTGTGCAGCAAGCCTTGATATCCTCGATCTCTCAGCGGACATCGACACTTTGAATCAGCCGAACGGCGTTAGCCGCGGTTCTTGCACTGAAAACCGTGGCTAACGCCAAAACGGCTAATGATTTCGAAAACGCCACGAATCTTTGGGAATTTGGTTCAAAGTGGCGCTGACCAGCTAACTTGAAAGAACTCTTTATTCTTCTGGGTCGGCCGATGATAGTGGTTCCATCACTTTCGTATTCCGTTCGACCGCGATGACGACTGTTTGTTCGTCGAGTCCATCACGGCTCTTGGAGGTCACGGTTAGCACTTGCCGGCTGTTAGGCAGAGCAACTCGCGTTGAATACGATCCGTCGCTGCGTACGGAAACGGGTTCCCCTCCGACGGTAAGCACAGCGCTGGGATGTGTATTTCCAAATACAACCATTTCAGCATCGAGCTCAAGGTGAAAGTTTTTCATGCGCCGCAAGCTACCTTCGGCCCCCGATCCAAACTGCGTTAAGCTGGGGTTACCGATCGGCTTCTTGAGCTTGTCTTGCATCAATTGTTGAAGCTCGTGTGAACCATTGTCATCTTGATGTCCGCCGCTTAAAGCGTAAACGCGATCGGCATCTTTCGATAAGTCCGCCCAGTGGTCGTCGGTAGAATCAGGGCTACCAGGAATGGGTGGAGTGACCGGATTGCTTCGAGCTAGCTCATGAAAGCGATTGTTGGCGTAAGCATAACCAAGAAGCAAACGAAAGGTTGAGCCGGGGGCTTCAATCTCAAGGTACCAGTGTCTCACGCCACCGTGAATTTCAATATCTCTGTAGACGTTTTCGGAATTGCTAGTCGTGCTGTTATCTTCATTGCGGAGCAACCGAAGAACCGGCTTGGCTGTATGCCAATTCCCAGCCAGCGAAGCCTTGGCTCGCTCAACGCTCTTTCGAGTGATATCCCAGAAGGCGTGCAGCCAATAAGGATCGCGAACCATTAAGATCAGTCGGTCTTTATTGGGATCACGCGGCTGATCGGTAGGACGTGCGTGAGGGAGCAGCACCGACTTAGAGGTCGGTGGTTGCGCCAAATCCTTGCGGAGCTC
This sequence comes from Pirellulaceae bacterium, assembly GCA_031411055.1. GTDB lineage: Bacteria > Planctomycetota > Planctomycetia > Pirellulales > Pirellulaceae > JAIYDQ01. The sequence continues at coordinate 20,664 of JANOAI010000398.1, read as the reverse complement.
TCGGTTTTGTTGCAGCCCCTTAATCTTGGCAACAATTCGCGGATTGGTCGGTGGACCGGACTGAACAGGCGGTGGCACGACGACCTTCTTGGGCTTGGAAGGTGGGGGCGCTGTCGGGGCTGGAGCTAAGGACTTTGTTGGCGGAACGACGGGCTTAAGGTTCTTAAGTCCCATCTGCGTCGCGTTCTTTGCAGCCGGAGGAAGTTTCCTAGCCGCGATTGGCTTGGCTGGCGACTTCGAAACGACCATCGAAGCTTTGATCGGAGCATTTTCCTTTGCTTTTTCGGTCTTGGCGGGGATGGGTTTAGCTGCCTGCTTGGGAGCAATTTTAGGTGCCGAGGGTTTCTTGGCCGAAAGAACCTTATTCTGTGGTTTGGCCGAAGATAGCTTTGGCTTGGCGGAAGTCAGTTTCTTGGATATCACAGCAGTTTTTGACGCTTTCCGCGAAACGGGTTTTCCCTTGGCAACAATCTTCTTAGCGCCCGCTTTCGGAACTGCTTTCTGAATCGATTTCCCTTTTAAGGGCTTACGAGTCGACTTTGAAGCAGCTTTAGCGGCCTTCTTTTTTGTTTTGTTTTTTGAAGTGGCAATCATGATGCTTTTTTCCCGACAATTGGGGATGTAATCGGCTGCCTGGACAAAAAATGGCATTCCGACTCAATGAGTCACTTTGACGAATAATCGCCAAAGCCCTTTTCTTGGCCATTTTCATCGGTGAATTGCGGACGGCGAAGGTGGGGTAGACCCCAGTATGCTCAAGGAAATCTCGTTTTTCCAGCCTTAATCTGCATAATGGTCGACTTGGAACAAAATTTGCCTCCTACAGATTGCCATTTCCTAGAGTTGGGCTGGATTGCTAAGGTGTCGGCTGCCTGGCTTCAGTCAAACCAAGGATGGTTGCATGTACAAATTACTCCTCTGCTGGCGATATCTCCGAACCCGCTGGATCGCCCTCGCCTCGATCGTTTCGGTCACCCTGGGGGTGGCTACGCTGATTGTGGTCAACAGTGTTATGGACGGTTTTACCACCGAAATGCAGCAAAGGATTCACGGGATCCTGAGCGACCTGGTGGTTGAAAGCCATTCCTCGGACGGAATTAAGGACGTCGATTGGTACCAAAGCCGCATCCGAGAAACGCTCGGCGACCGTCTGGAAGGGATGACGACCGTCGTGGCCGTCCCAGCCATGCTGAGCTTTCAGTACAACGGCTCGCCACACACCCAGCAGATCAATCTGATCGGAATTGATACTCAAACGTACGCCTCGGTGAGCGACTTCAGTCAGTATCTCCTCCATCCCGAAAACCAAAAGACTCTTTCCTTTGGATTACACGAAGGCCAATACGCACCGAATCGAGACAGCTTTCCCGAATCGGGTTGGAGCTATCGACGCGACATGGCGAGGTTGAGAAAAGAACTTCAGAAAGAAGCCGAACGGAATCGCGATCTCCGGCAGAAAATCGACGAAGCAAAACTCGGTGTCCAATCGTTACCCCAAGCCATGGCGGTAACCGCAGTATCGCCGCCTGCCGCTGCTTCGGAAACTGAGGTTGAAGAAAAGAAGTCAACCGACGCGTTGACGGCGCTAGCCGCCGGTACTGCTGCGGATCAACCAAGCTCGGAACAGGAGCCTAAAGTCGACGGATCAACAACTGCGTCCGCGATCCGTGACGTACTTTCGGGGCCAACGTTGGCATCTTCGTCCGACGCCAACAAACCACATTATTTTGACGCAGAAAATGAAACGCATACGGGACTCGTTCTCGGTATCAGTATTGGAAGTATGCGCTTTCGCGATCCGACGGGCGAAGTCCAAGATCTATTCTTTGTTCGACCAGGCGATGATGTAACGGTGGCTCTCCCAGGAGCCGGTTCACCTCCACGGGCCATCGACCAATCCTTCACGGTGGTCGATCTCTATGAAAGCAAAATGAGCGAATACGATTCGACGTTTGCCTTTGTCCCGATCGAGAAGCTTCAGCAAGCGCGAGGAATGATCGACCCGATCACCGGCAAAAAAAGCGTTAACAGCATTCAGATTAAGATCAAGCGAGGCGTCGACCTAGCCAAAGCACGCGATGATCTTCGTCTCGCTTTTCCTCCAGAACAAACCATGGTCCATGTCCAGTCGTGGCGTGATTCGCAAGGACCATTGTTGGCAGCTGTGCAGATGGAAACGACGCTGCTCAACATTCTCCTTTTCCTCATCATCGCCGTCGCTGGATTTGGCATTCTGGCCACCTTCTTCATGATCGTTGTCGAGAAAACTCGAGACATCGGAATTCTGAAGTCGCTCGGCGCGCCTGGCACCGGCATCGCTTCGATCTTCCTTGGATACGGCTTGTTGTTGGGGATTGTTGGTTCAGGAGCTGGCGGCGTCATTGGCCTCCTGTTCGTAAAATACATCAACTCCATTGCGGTCTTGATCGAAAAGATAACCGGTCGAGAAGTGTTTGATCCGACCGTCTACTACTTCCGTGAAATACCGACGATCACGCATCCGATGATGGTACTGTGGGTCATTCTCGGTTCCATCTTCATCGCCGTTTCAGCCAGTGTTCTTCCGTCGATTCGCGCCGCCCGCATGCACCCTGTCGAGGCTCTCCGTCATGAATAGTACTCTCCGTTCAGCAACTGCATCCGATCCCAAACAAGCCGCTCGACCTAAACTCCGGGCTTACTCAGGCGAATCAGCCGCCATCGATCCAGCCACGATCTCCGCCGAAGGGCTCTACAAGGCTTATCGGAAGAATCGTTTGAGCGTACCGGTATTGAAGGGGGTCAACTTTACGGCCGAACAAGGCAAAATCACGGCCATCGTCGGACAAAGTGGATCCGGCAAGAGCACGTTGTTGCATCTGCTCGCAACCCTCGACAAGCCTGACGCGGGCGAGATCACCTTCGACGGCAAGCGTGTCGACACTCTCCCTCGCGGCGAACGCGATCGGTTTCGCAATCAACAAATCGGAATGATCTTTCAATTCTATCATTTGCTACCCGAGCTGACGACGTTGGAAAACGTTCTGGCCCCGCGCATGATCGGAGCGGGTTGGTGGGGTTACTTCCGAGATCGCAGGGCCATGAAAACCGATGCCATGAACCTACTGGAAACAGTCGGGTTGAGTCACCGTTTGCACCACAAGCCATGCGAACTGTCGGGGGGCGAAATGCAGCGGGCTGCGATTGCTAGGGCGCTCGTAACCAAACCGCGACTCCTGCTTGCGGATGAACCCACGGGCAATCTTGACCAAGAGACTGGGACTGGCGTGTTGGAATTGCTTCAACGTGTCAACCGCGAAGACGGACTCACGATCGTCATGGTCACGCACGACGAAAACTTAGCCCAACGCTGTGATCGAATTGTTCGCCTCGTGCAAGGCCGGGTTGAGTCGGTCGAATAGTCCTTTCTATCGTCGCCGTTTGCAAACGACCTAATTCGACTGTCCCAAATCAAGTTCGGACCATAGCGGAGCTGCGCAAGCAGCCCGGTTTCCAGCGTTTTCGAAATACACCGGGCTGCTTGCGCAGCTCCACTACTGAATTTTTTATGATCTGGGACAGTCGAACTAGGTGGCAAAATTAAAAGTTTTTTGCCCCGCTAGCCCCTCCTTGGTGCGTTAGTTGAGTACAGGAGATTACGCATGGCTAAAGCCAAGAAAAAGGTTGAATCGGTCCGACGCCAGTGCGGGGCGATGGCTGTCTACGAACGACTTTGTGAGATGGAATCGACCTATCGCGAGACGTTGGCTCAAATTGAGTCGGATACACGCGACTACGTGAATTCCACGAAGATGGCGCGCAGCGCTCGGATGCTTTACAACATCCCGATCGTCGTGCACTGCATTTACAAAAGCGCATCGCAAAAGATCACGGCTGCTCAGGTAGCTAGCCAAATCAAAGTTTTGAATAAAGACTTTCGACTCAAAAACTCTGATAAATCAAAAATTCCGGGACCCTGGAAATCCATCGCGACCGACGCTGGGATAGAGTTTTCGCTGGCGTCGAAAGATCCAAGCGGCGGCAAAACCGATGGCATTACTTATTATCAAACGACGCGCGAATCTTTTGGAACGGGCGACACGGTAAAACGATCGGCCGATGGCGGTGTCGATCCGTGGGATACGACCAAGTACTTGAATATATGGGTTGCTCCGCTGAGTGGTGGCTTGTTGGGATACGCTCAGTTTCCTGGTGGACCGGTAGCCACCGACGGCGTCGTCATCACTACGACTGCCTTTGGGACCACGGGAACGGCGAAAGCCCCCTTCAATCTCGGGCGGACTGCGACACATGAAGTCGGACACTATCTCAACCTGTATCATATCTGGGGTGATACCAATGATTGTTCCGGAACCGACTACTGCTCGGATACTCCGACGCAAAAACTCCCCAACTACGGTTCGCCAAGCTTCCCAAGTATTTCTTGCAACAATGGCCCGAATGGTGATATGTTTATGAACTACATGGATTACGTCGACGATGAGTCGATGGTCATGTTTACTCAGTCGCAAGTCGCGCGCATGATCGCAACGTTACAAGGGCCACGAAAATTGCTAGCACCGAGCCCAACTCCGATGCCTTGAAAGGTATCTCCGATCAACTGACGGGCCATTGGCGGCATTCCCACGAAGAAGACGACCCAAACGGCGTCGTTTTTCGACCCATTTCTTATCCGTTCCCTCCTTCACGCGGTCGCGTTGAATTCGAGCTCCTCGGAGACGGTCAAGCTTGTTATTGCCCGATTGGAAGTGGAGATCAGCAACAAACGCACCCATGCCGCTGGCATGTTGACCAGCGCAATCAAGGTATATATCTCACCATCGAGTCACCCACAGGCTGCCTCCTCAAAGCGCAGATTGTCAACTGCCAAGCCGACCGCATCCAAATTCGGTATGGTGATTTGCCTATAAATCACTGAGGTTTTTTCAATCGAAGGGTTATTGCCAAGAGCCTATTCGTGGTTGCCGCCAGTTGGCACGCTTATTGCATTCAGTTCCATCAGGACGGAAATGCCTATTTCATAGGCACCGTTCGCTTTGTCGACTGAATCAAAACTTCGGCTCAGCAATGAGCTTGAAGAGATACCCTGTGTTCTAAACGAGTGTCCGCCTCATTTGTTTGGGCCAGGGTATTCTTTTTTCAATTCGCCCGTTTTGGACAGACAAACGGGGGTTCCTTGCGGGTTCTTCACAATGCGATTAGATTCGACTCTATCTCTTGGAAGCGATTTGCGTAGCGGAATGCAATGAACTTCGAAGTCTGAATTCGAGGAACCGGCGGGTGAAATTAATTATTGCTATCGTTCAACCAAGTCGGTTGGAGGCTGTGAAGGAAGCGTTGACTGAAGTCGAAGTTTTTCGATTGACAGTCGTAGACTGCCAGGGATTTGGGCGTCAGAAAGGGCAGTCGGCCAATTATCGCGGGCCTGAGTTTGCAACGAACTTGCTGCGCAAAGTGCAGTTACAGATCGCGGTCAACGAAGAGTTCGTCGAGCCAACGATTCAGGCGATTCTCAAAGGAGCGAAGACGTCGGAAAAAGGACAGATCGGCGATGGCAAGATTTTTGTATTGCCACTCGACGATTGTGTTCGGATTCGGACTGGCGAACGAGGGAGTGAAGCGATTTAAGCAATGACCTCTCGGATGATCCGACCCTTGACGTCCGTGAGTCGGAAATCGCGGCCGGCGTGTTTATAGGTTAGCTTTTCATGGTCTAGCCCGAGAAGGGCGAGCATTGTGGCATGAAAGTCGACAATTGGGACAGGATTTTCGGTAGCTTCGTATCCGAACTCACCCGACGAGCCGTAGCTTGTACCGGCTGCGACACCCCCGCCAGCCATCCATAATGTGAACGCTTTGTTGTTGTGATCGCGCCCGGTTTTAGCTTGACCATACGGCGTTCGACCAAACTCGCCTGTCCAAACCACCAGGGTCTCTTCAAGCATTCCACGTTGTTCCAAATCGACAAGCAAACCAGCCAACCCATGGTCGACTTGTTCGCAACTTGCTGGCAACGTTTGCGTAATATTGAAATGATGATCCCAATTGCCGTGTGTGATTTCCACGAAGCGAACGCCCGATTCAACCAATCGTCGCGCCATCAAACACTTTGATCCGAAACTGGACGTTGTTCGGCGATCGAGCCCATAAAGATCTTTCGTAGCTTGACTCTCCTTGGAGAAATCGAGCACTTCCGGCATCTCGCCTTGCATACGATAGGCTAATTCATAGGACTTGATGACCCCTTCGAGTTCGGGGTTGACCTGCTCTCGCGAAAGCTTGTCGCGGTTCATCGCTTGAATGAAATCAAGCTCCATCTGTTGTCGTTTCGGACCAACGCTTGGTTCGAGATTGGGAATTTTGGCCTCGCTAGCATCTCGATTTTCGGAACCAAGCTTTGTCGCTTGAAAGTTGGCTGGAAGGAATGCACTTCCATAGTTCTGGCTTCCACCAAAGGCACTCGAAGGAGAGATACTAATGAAGCCAGGCAAGTTCTCATTCTCAGTTCCAAGTCCGTAGAGCGTCCAAGCCCCAACCGATGGTCGAACGAATTGACTCGACCCGGTATGCAAGCGAACCATCGCTTGTGGATGAGCGGGAACATCTGTCTGCATCGAATGAATCATGCAAAGCTTATCAACCTGCTTGGCCATTTCCGGAAAGAGTTCCGATACCCAGCGACCGCTTTGGCCATATTGAGCAAACTTCCAGGGCGAAGCCATCCATTGGCTTCCAGGACGAATAGCTTGTTTGCCATCCGCTTTGGCCAGGGCTGGCTTGTAGTCAAACGTATCGACATGCGAAGGTCCCCCACGCATGCAAAGAAAGATAACGCGTTTGGCTTTCGCCGGAAAATGGTTGGTTGATGGCGACTTCGCATCGGCCATGGCCAGTCGCGTCGCCATCGATGAAAACGCCATCCATCCAAATCCGCATGCGGTCGTTTGAAGGACTTGACGGCGTGTTGTCAGAGTTTGTCGATTCGAACAAAGCTGGGTAGTCATTTTCTCAACTCCTATTTGGACGATCAATCTAAGTAGCGGAACTCGGCGGATGCGAACAAACCTCGAGCTAATGAGCTCCAGGCGGTCTCGGGATTCGAGCCCATTTGTGAAATCAAATTCTTTGCGGCCGAAGCCTCTTCCGCGGTCGGAATTCGGCCGACGGCCAATTGATAAGCCAGCTTCAATCGCGAATCGAAGTGCTCCATGGCTGTACCAGGGAAGGCGTTTACGATACGGCTCGCCGTTGCCTGCGATTGTTTTGCGATCCACTCACTATTCAGCATAAAGAGCGATTGAGCCGGCACGTTGGTGCTTTCTCGCTTGCCTTGAACCGTGTTGGCGTCAGGCATATCGAACAATTGAAGGATCTCGGGCTGCGAATCACGTGGCAGACCAAGATAAACGGAACGACCATTAAAGTTGTCGACGGGACCATTGGATGAAGGTCGGCGGAAGAAAGGCTGCGGCCCTTGCGGTGGACGATCGATCGGTCCGGCACCACTAAAACCGATGGAACTTGCGAGCTGCGGACGCAGGTCGAGAGATCCGGTCGCGCTGAGGACTGCGTCGCGAATTGATTCTGCTTCCAAACGACGTGGATTCATTCGCCATAAAAAGGCGTTGTCGGGATCGATTCTAAAAGGGGATTCTTGATGCGCCGAAGATTGCTGGTACGTCGCGCTCATGACAATCTCGCGAACCAGCTTCTTGGTACTCCAATGCGATTGGAACTTCTTGGCCAGATAGTCAAGAAGCTCGGGATGGCTTGGCGTACTGCCCGTTGTTCCAAAGTTATCGACGCTCGTCACTAACCCTTGCCCGATCAACCAGTTCCAAACGCGATTTACAGCCACGCGTGTGGTCATCGGATTGCTTGGATCGACAATCCAGTCAGCCAATTGCAATCGCCCACTGGTGTTCGACGGAATCGAAACATTTTGCGCATTCCCAAACAGGGAAGGCACACCGCGAGCAACGGTATCACCTGCCATCTCGAGATCACCACGCGAGAAAAAGGGGCTATCGGTGATCGATTCGAAACCTGACGAGCGATTGCGGAAATCTCGAGAGACATAGCGTGTGTACTGGTTCGAATTCGAAGTCGCCGGTTTGTCGATGACAGCCATAGCCAAGGGAACGGGATTTCCGTCGTCGTCATATTCCATGATCCGGCTCTCAAGCTGTCCTTTCTGAGACTCCAACGCAAATCGACGCTGAAGTTGTCGTTGGGCGTCCATCGAAGGATTGTTGCCATTTCCTTGCATGGACCGAAAGAGTTCCTGTCGCATCTCTTCCATTTCGCCTTGGACATCCTTGAGACGCGCCAACAAATCTTCGACGCCAGCTTTCGATATTGGTTTTGCCGTGACAGCCAAATTCGCATCTGCTGGCAATCCAAGCGGCTTCGCTGTTACCCGCGTTTGACGAACGCTCGGGACACCAAACAAAGTCTTGGTGGACAAAAAGATTCCGGCGACTGCCGTATAATCCTTTTGCGGGATAGGGTCGAATTTATGATCGTGGCATCGAGCGCATGCGACCGTCAGCCCCATGGTCGCTTGGAAGACAGTATCGATTTGCTCGTCGGCTTGATCGAGGGCGAACTGACGCGGGTTCATCTCGTTAATGGCTCGCGAGCCAACCGCCAATAAACCGGTTGCAATCAGATGCTCGGCTTCTTCCTTCGAATCGCGATGGTCAAGTAAGTCGCCAGCCACCTGCTCACGCAAGAATTGAGAATAAGATTTGTCCTTATTGAAAGAATCAATGACATAGTCTCGATACCGCCAAGCGTATGGAGTACTCACATTGATGTCGCGTCCGGTCGATTCCGCATAGCGTGCAACGTCCAACCAATGTCGTCCCCATTGAACTCCGAACTGAGAGGAGGCTAAGAGATTATCAACCCGTTTTGAATAAGCCGACTCGAAGGATGTTGCTTGCGCATCGGTCGCGAACGAAGCGATCTCGGTTGGTGTGGGGGGCAAACCGGTTAGATCAAAATGCAACCGACGGATAAGAATATGCATTTCGGCTTGGGGCGACGGTTGGAGCTTTTTTTCGGCATGCGTCTTTGCAACAAAGTGATCGATAGCAGTCTTGGCCCATGTCGAGCTTGGTTTGGGAACCGAAATATCTTGAATCGGCTGAAAGGCCCACCATTGGAGAGCTGCCGCTTTCGAGTCATCGGTTTTGGCCGTCGACTCATTTCGCGGATCGGGTACCCCTATCCGAATCCATTGTTCGAGGATTGCGATTTCGTCAGGGCGAAGCTTACCTCCCGCATCCGATGGCGGCATTGCAAGTTTGAGGTCTTCATAAAGGACGGCCCGCATCAAAATGCTGCGACGCGGATCGCCAACGACCACCGCCGGACCGCTGTCACCGCCCTTAAGCAGATCCGGTCGAGAATCCACCCGCAGATTGCCCTCGGCTTTGTCCGCGTCGGTGGAGTGGCATGCATAACAATGCTTCACCAGCAGTGGACGAACTTTCGCTTCAAAAAACTGAATATCTCTCTCGCTGAAAGTTTCCGACTGTTTCGGTTGCGCAGAAACTGACGCAAGGAAGGGAGAACTAGCCCCGTATAGGACTAGTCCCACTAAAAACTGCCATAAAGATTGAGAATTCATGGTTAGCCTCAAGGACTTCGGGGAAAGGGCTAGGGGTAGGTAACACGCTATGTCGCCCAAGGTTTCTGACAACTTCAGAAATTCCTGGGAACCTAGACTTAGTCTTCGCGGTTCCAACGCCGATAAACTACTGGTAAAATGACATGGCTCTATTCTTTAGACAACTTACCTTCATCGGAAAGTTTTTCGTTCACCGAGCTCGAAGCCCCCGTTTGGATGCTTGTTTTTGGTGTCGGCTTTTCGATGACTAACCAAATGGTTCATGATGAACGAGACTTTGGCAGTCATCCTGGCAGGGGGCAAAGGAACGCGGCTCGAGCCGCTTACGCGCGATCGAGCCAAACCGGCCGTGCCGTTTGGGGGGATCTATCGGATCGTCGATTTCGTTTTATCAAACTGCCTTAACAGCGGGCTACGGAAGATTCTGGTCCTGACGCAATACAAGGCGACGAGTCTCGACCGGCATATCGATACAGCCTGGAAGAATTATTTCTGCCGCGAGCTCAATGAGTTCATTAACATTGTGCCACCACAGCAGCGTATCGATGAACAGTGGTATCAAGGTACCGCCGACGCTGTTTATCAAAATATCTACGAGATCGAGAAAGTACGGCCTAAGCACATTGTTATTTTGGCTGGCGACCACATCTACAAGATGAACTATCGAACGATGGTCGAATATCATCGCGAAACGAATGCCGATCTAACCATCGGAGCGTTGCGAGTGGATCAAGAATCCGCCAAGCAGTTTGGCGTCATGCAGATCGATTCCGACAAAAGGGTCGTCGGCTTTCAAGAAAAGCCTACTCATCCACAATGCATCCCTGGTGACGATGCACATTGTATGGCTTCGATGGGAATCTACGTCTTCTCCACCCGATTCTTGCTCGAACAACTATGTCGCGACGCGAATGAGCCTACCAGTAGTCATGACTTTGGTAAGAACATTATTCCTTCAATCATTAAAGCTCACCGCGTCATGGCTTTTCCATTTCGCGATGAAAATCGTAAACAGGATGCCTATTGGCGCGATGTCGGAACGCTTGATGCTTATTACGAAGCCAATATGGATCTTGTAAATGTGAGTCCCTTGCTAAACATGTACGATGACGTTTGGCCGATTCGAACCTTTCAACCCAATCTTCCACCCCCTAAGTTTGTTTTCGGAAGCAATGGTTTCGATAGCGATCGATGCGGAATGGCATTGGACTCGGTCGTTTGCGCGGGGACAATCATTAGCGGCGGGCGCATCGAGCGCAGCGTTATCGGCCCCATGTGCCGCATTAACAGCTTTTGCAATATTTCCGACAGCATTCTCTTTGAAGGTGTGGAGATCGGTCGCCATTGCCGAATTCGCCGAGCCATTATCGATAAAGGTGTTCGCATCCCCCCTGGAACCATTATCGGCTACGACGAAGTGCATGACCGTCAACGCGGTTTCATGATTAGCGATAACGGAATCGTAACCATCGCAAAATCGGAATCGTTTCCCTCGACGATGGGTTCGAGCCATGAGTCGTTTCGATTTGACGAAGGGATGAGCTCCAACGAAATGACTCGTAGCCAGCATACCCCTACTTCGAAACCTTTGAAGATTGTTCGCGAGTAGATGATTCCTTTATCGTTGTTCCTTGCACAAGCCCAGATCAACACCGCCACCTTTCTGTTGGGGTTGGCTATCGGAACAAGCCTCCTTTTGATTGGGTTGGGGTTGGGGCTGTTTCTTGGCAAGAAGATTTCTCCGCCAGCGGTTCTCGACGACAGTATGGAACGCGAGCAAGTTTTGCGCTTCGTTCGAAACTTTGCCACTTGGCAATCTGATTTTGCGGGGGATTTTTCCAAGTACCAAACGCAGGTTCGTAGTTTGACTCAGCAAGTCACCACGCACCCTGAGAAAGCGTCGATGGGCGATGTTCAGCAGTTGCTTCGAAAGATTTCTGAAGCCAATCAATTGCTTCAATCCCGTCTCGACAACGCCGAGGAAAAACTTGATACCCAGACGAAAGAACTCGCAAGCTATCTGACCGAAGCCCGCACCGATGGGTTGACAGGACTTCCGAATCGTCGATCCTTCGATCAAAAACTTGACGAACGTTTTACTCGTTGGATATCCCATAAGAAACCGTTTTGTTTGGTTCTCATGGATATCGATTTTTTCAAGAAGATCAACGACACCCACGGGCATCCGGCTGGCGATGCCGTCCTTCGCGAGGTCGCCGCGCAACTGCGAATGTTCTCGGAGAAAGGGATTGAAATCGCTCGCTACGGGGGTGAAGAGTTTGCCGCGTTGCTAGATCTGACTCTCGAGCAATCGGCCAAACTGGTCGATCAACTGCGAGAAACCATTCAAGGGTTAGTCATTGAAGCCGATGGTGTAAAGATTCCCGTCACGATCTCATTGGGGGTATCGATCATTTTGCCCGATGAGCGAATCGGGAAGCTTGTTCGTCGAGCCGATGAATCGCTTTACGCCGCGAAATCCGGCGGGCGTAACCGCGTTTACTATCACGATGGCAGGCTCTGTCGCCCGTACGGTAATCCGCCACAGGCCAAACCTGCTCCCGTCATCGCTGCCCCTTCGAAGCAGGTCGGTAGCACCGATGCGTCACCACTCGATCTGCAGCAACGTCTCAAAGAAAAACTCGATCGCTTCGTTGCTGACGAAGTCGGTTAGGACATTAACGCGTCGATTTTTGCGGCCAGAATAAAATCGTTGATGCTTAGTCCACGGATGGCGTGGGTCGTAATGACGACCCGCACGTGTCGGTAACCGGTGAGGTGAAGATCAGGGTGATGACCTTCGGCTTCCGCTAAGGCTCCGATGCGGTTGCAGAAATCAAGGGCCTTTACGAAGTTCTTCGTATTCCAATCCTTGGAAATCGATTTCCCCATTTCGTCGAGCTGCCAGCCATTGAGGATGGCAAGCTGCTCACGGGCGGCTTCGATGGTGAGAGCTTCAACGCCACCTTCGCATGGTTCGCAGCGACTTGTTTGGAGCGTTGAGAGGCTACAGGTTGGCATCCGGTAATTACTCTTTTGTTTGGTCTTCTTTGGACGAACTGAGAGAATAGGTCGATTCGTCAGCCGATGGGCTTTCAGCCGCTTCAATGGTTACTTTGTTAACCAATCGCATCGCAGCTTGAACTTCGAAAGGCGAAAAGAACATTTGAACGCCCGTATATTTAGAAATGACCTTGGGTTTGTTCGCCAATTCTTGCCATGAAAGTCCGTTAGCAAGATGCCAAGCCGCCGCCTGTGCTGCGTTCTGAGAGATCTGACCTTGAGAAAGGAGTTTACAAAGTTCAGCAACCTTCGGATCGGGGTTGACCGCCGCGAGTGGAACGACTTTGTATTTCATGCGTGGATTAGGATCGAGCTTGCCGTGTTCAAGGCACACCGTAGCGACCGTCATCTTGCGAGGTTTATCGGCTTCAACTCGAAACATTCCCATCCCTCCGCCACCACCGCCACCACCCATGTCCATACCACCGCCGCCCCCCATCATGCCACCGCCCATGCCTTGACCGCCACCTCCGCCCATACCACCACCACCCATACCGCCTCCGCCCATACCACCGCCACCCATACCACCGCCACCCATACCCATTCCTTGAGCGAGAACAGGAACTGCCCCGAAGGTTTCAGGTAACTTGATTTTCAATGGTTCCGATGAATGATTTCGGAAAATAAGATTCGCTTGCGTTGCATCCTTCGCAACGTACTCGACATCGAGCTGCTTATCGGCAATCGCTCGAAAGAGTTCAACTTCGATCCCCGATTCTTCCTTGAGTTTCGAAGACTTTTTAGAGGTCGACGCAGCAACGAGCTTGGAAGCTGACGATGTTTTGGTGGCGATTGAACTTTTCACTGGTTCATTGGCATTCGGTTCCGCACGTACGGCGCAAACCCCGAATGACAAGCAACCAACAAGTCCCAATCCGAATCGGCTAGCTAATTTTCGCATCGCTCTCGACCTTTCAATACAAGCTTCAGTTTGTTCGCTACGGACACTAGGTACAACTTTGAACTAGCATCGCAATCCGTTGAGAAGCAATTGCCGTTCCAGTCGGTCCCTAAAGTCGCACAGTCTCCTCTAGTTTAGATGCTAGACCAAGTATTTTCCAGAGAAAATGCGTAACTTAGTATTACGGAAGCCGCAGGTAGTTGGAGTTTCGCCGCACGGATAGCGAATGGCTGGCGTTTTCTTGCTTAGAACCGGTTGCAAGAACGCTTTACTCTGCTACCCTCCGACGTCTGGTTTTTGCAAAATTGCACATCCTTATATTACCTCTTAAAATGGGAGCCTTTCCGAAGATGTCGATGTTTATTGGTGAAGCACTGGCCGGCGACGGCAACGAGATTGCCCACGTGGATTTGATGATTGGAGATAAGGATGGTCCAGTCGGTTCCGCTTTCGCAAACGCTCTCTCAACCCAAAGCGAAGGTCACACGAACCTGCTCGCGGTTCTTGAACCGAATCTACTGGTCAAGCCAGCTACCGTTACGATTACGAAAGTAACGATTAAAGGGATGAAGCAGGCTGTGCAGATGTTCGGACCAGCTCAGTTCGCTGTAGCAAAAGCCGTAACTGATGCCGTTGCCGAAGGGATCATTCCTAAGGATCAAGCGGAAAACTGGGTCGTCGTTTGCGGCGTCTTCATTCACCCAGCCGCCGACGATAACAAGAAGATCTACGACTACAATTACGCTGCTACCAAGCAAGCGATTATCAATGCGATGGGCAAGAAGCCATCCGTCGACGAATGCGTTGCAAAGAAGGATTCGGCTTCGCACCCATTCAAGGGCTTCTAGTCTTTGACCAAGCCTAAGATCTTAATTCAGCTCGATACCGACCGCCACGCCAGCGTTTTCGACGGCGTGGTGGCGGTCGATGCTGGAGTCGATCATTTGTTTCAGTATTCTGACGTGAAACCGGATGCTGTGCGAGTTCTGATCCACGGTGCAATGTTTACGCGTGGACCTCACGATCTTCACAACACAGCTGTCTTCGTGGGTGGCTCGGATGTCGACCTCGGTCGGGAAGTAGCTGAGGCTGCGAAACTGGCTTGCTTTGATCCATTTCGCATTTCGATCGTTCACGATAGCAACGGATCGAACTCGACCGCCGCCGCCGCAGTTCTCTGTGCTTCAAAACATGTTGATTTTTCGAAATCGAAGTCGATCGTTCTGGCAGGCACCGGAGCCGTCGGTAGAACCGTCGCCAAGCTCGTTGTCGGTTTGGGTGGCGACGTAATCCTATCGAGCCGCAAGAAGCAGCGGTCGATCGAAACATGCCAACAGCTGGTGAAACTTGGTTGCCCCAACCACAAGCTAATACCGCTGGGTACCGATGAAATGGGAGTCTTGGAAGCCGCCCTTCCGGAAGTTCAAGTCGTCTTTGGATGCGGAGCCGCGGGGATTGAGCTACTCACCTCTGCACAACTTAGCCTTGCCAAACAGGCCGAAGTCGCCGTCGATCTCAACGCCGTTCCGCCAGCTGGGATCTCCGGCATCCAAGTTACCGACAACGCCACTGAACGCAACGGGCGATTGGACTACGGTGCGTTGGGTGTCGGCGGACTCAAAATGAAGATTCACAAAGCTTCCGTTCGCGAACTGTTTCAGGCGAACAGTCATTTTATCGATGCACAGCGAATGATGGATATTGGTCGTAGCATTCTGCTTGCGTAACGCCAATCCATTTCAAAAAAGCATTGTTCTCGGCTGTATAATCCTGGCTGTCCGATGTCAGAACAGACGAATGCGTCATTCTCCCAGGGAGGACCGGGGAAAAAGCGAGGTTCCTTCCGATCGGCACGAAGTGCTCTCGCCGATTGTCGAACATTCTGAGACGGGGTAAACTTCGGTCTCCTCTCTTCCTCAAGTTCGACTTTCCTCGAAATCCAGTTCGGATTGCATTTATGACCACACCGTCGGGCACTTTTCGTACTGAATCACAACCTGCCAAGCTAACGGTGGGAGAGAAAACCGTGGATCTGCCGGTATACGTTGGCACCGAAAATGAGCGGGCCATCGATATCCAGCAACTCCTCAAGACCACTGGCCATATCACGATGGACGAGGGGTTCGCCAATACCGGCTCGACTACCAGTAGTATCACCTATCTCGATGGCGACAAAGGAATTCTTCGCTATCGTGGCTATCCGATCGAAGTCTTGGCCGAAAATTGCGACTTCGTCGAAACATCCTACTTGCTGATTTACGGCGAATTGCCGACGCCATCCCAGCTATCCGATTTTCGCGATTCGATTCGGATGCACACGATGTTGCATGAAGACATGCGCAAGTTCTACAACGGTTTTCCTCGCGAAGCGCACCCGATGGCGATCCTGTCATCCGTCGTGGGAGCCCTTTCAACGTTCTACCAGGATTCGCTTGATCCGCACGACCCACGTCAAGTCATGGTTTCAATCCATCGCTTGCTTGCGAAGCTGCCGACAATAGCCGCGTATAGCTACAAAAAGTCGACCGGCCAACCGTTCATATATCCTCACAATAATCTTGAGTATTGCGAAAACTTTTTGAACATGATGTTCGCTGTGCCGACGGAAAAGTATCACGCCGACCCCGATTTTGTGAAAGCGTTGAATCTTCTCCTGATCGTCCATGCCGACCACGAGCAGAACTGCAGCACTTCCACGGTTCGCATGGTGGGTTCTTCCAATGCAAACTTGTTTGCGTCGATCTCTGCTGGCATCTGTGCTCTCTGGGGACCATTGCATGGTGGTGCCAACGAAGCTTGCGTCAATATGCTTCGCAAAATTGCCGACGATGGCGGGAACGTGAAAAAGTATGTTGATATGGCCAAGGATAAGTCGAGCAACTTCCGATTGATGGGCATTGGACATCGCGTCTACAAAAACTATGACCCACGGGCGAAAATTATCAAAGCCGCGTGTGACACGCTGCTTGCCAAACTCAATTTGAGCGATCCCTTGTTTGAAGTGGCTCAAAAGTTAGAAGAGACCGCACTTCAAGACCCCTATTTTGTTGAGCGAAAACTGTATCCGAACGTCGACTTCTACTCGGGCGTCATTTACCGCGCTATGGGTATTCCAGTGCAGATGTTTACGGTTCTCTTTGCGATGGGGCGATTGCCAGGCTGGATTGCTCACTGGGTCGAGATGATGAACTCCCCCAGCACACGTATCAATCGACCACGTCAGATTTACACCGGTGCCCCAATTCGCGATTTCGTCCCTCTTGAAAAGCGATAGTTGTTTCTAGGGGTCATCCCACTTCGGGAATAGGAATTTTCATGCGATTCGTAACCTCTCCCACGAAGATGTGGGCGAGGTAACTTTAAGTGGGAAGATCTCCTAGAAGGAGACTGTTCCTCGAACGAGCACCTTATGGCATCGCCTGCTGATACTGCTAAAAAGATTATTGCCAATGTCGAGAAGGTAATTGTCGGCAAACGTAAACAGCTGGCTCTGTCATTGGTATCTTGGTTTTCCGGTGGCCATATTCTCCTAGAAGACGTGCCCGGCGTCGCGAAGACAATGTTGGCCCGGGCACTCGCGAAAAGCGTTGGTTGTACGTTTAAACGAGTTCAGTGTACCCCAGACTTGCTGCCATCCGACATTACCGGGGCTTCGATCTTTAACCAGCGAACCCAGGACTTCGAGTTTCGACCGGGGCCGGTCTTTACCAACATCTTGCTGGCGGACGAGATCAATCGAACGACGCCTCGGACGCAAGCAGCACTTCTCGAAGCCATGGCCGAATCGTGCGTTACCGTCGACGGGACAACGCATCGTTTGAAGCCGCCGTTCCTCGTC
Source organism: Pirellulaceae bacterium (assembly GCA_031411055.1). Classification (GTDB taxonomy): domain Bacteria; phylum Planctomycetota; class Planctomycetia; order Pirellulales; family Pirellulaceae; genus JAIYDQ01. The sequence goes on along the minus strand of JANOAI010000398.1, from coordinate 3,225 downwards.
ATGGCGACGCAGAACCCAATCGATCATGAAGGAACCTTTCCGCTTCCCGAAGCCCAACTCGATCGCTTCTTGATGAAGTTTTCGCTTGGTTACCCATCGCTTGAGGAAGAATCGCGCATGCTCCAAATGCTCGAGAAAGAACATCCGGTCGATCAAATTGAAAGCGTTGTGCAAGCTGAGGAGCTCGTCGCGTGTCAGCAAGCTATCAAATCCGTTTTTATTGATCCTAAAGTTCGAAACTATATTCTTCAAATCGTTCATCGATCGCGCAATCACGAAGACTTAGCCCTCGGCGCCGGACCCAGAGCCAGTATTGCCCTCTTCCGAGCATCACAAGCGATGGCGGCGATGCGTGGTCGCGAATTCGTTCTACCTGACGATATTAAACGCATTGTTGGCCCCGTCATCGCCCATCGTTTGATTCTTAAACCGGAAAGTCGGCTTCGTCGCATCACGTCGGAAAAAATTGTGGATGAAATCGTCTCCGAAGTGGCTGTTCCAACGATGGCACAGAGCAACGTGATCGATGAGTGAACAAGCTTCTTATCGAGAGCTTCTTCAGCGCTGGCCACTTATGCTGGCAACATTACTCCTTCTCTTCGGCTGGCTCTTCGGAGCCAGTTTTGTCGTCTACGCCGGATTCTCGATTGGAGCCGTTTTTTTTGTCAATCGCTATCTAGCGAAACGCTGGGCTGAAAGCGTCCGGCTCGTTCGGAACCTGATTGCGAACGAAATTGAGACGGGTCAGAGCGTTCAAGTCGGCGTCATGATCCGGAATGCTGGCCGACTTTCAATCCCTTGGCTGCTTGTCGAAGACGTCATATCGCGACGAGCAACGCATCGTCCACCGAAAGGACTGTCTGTCGAAGGAAGTCCTATTCGCCTGGTGATGCTCTCACCTGGTAAGCAACTGCTGCTGAGCTACAAACTCAAGGCAATTCGACGCGGATACTATCAAATCGGACCGTCGGTCGTAGAGACGGGGGATCTCTTCGGCCTCCATCGAAAGTATCGCGTCGCTACACAGCCACAATACTTGTTGGTACTTCCGAAACTTATTCCGCTGGTTGGTTATGAAATTGGATCGCGACGACCCATTGGTGAAATTCGTGTTTCGTATCGCTCGATGGAAGATCCGACGCTGATGGCCGGAATCCGCGACTATCAGATGGGGGATTCGCTCAATCGAATCCATTGGCGGGCAACCGCCCGTGTTGGCAAGCTGCAAACGAAAGTCTATCAACCGACCACGATGGCTGGAGCGACACTCTTACTGGATATGCATTCGAAATCGAATCCGATTCAACACGAACCCGTTCGAACGGATTTAGCCGTCACCGCCGCGGCTAGCATTGCTCATGCAATCTATCATATGCAACAGCCATTCGGCATGGTTTCGAATGGTCGTGATGCTGCCGATCGAATTCGCCGCGAAGGTTGGGAAACCGATTTCCGCTCGCGCGATGCGGCGCAAGAGGCAATGAAAGATGATGGCGATGAATTTCGCTTACGCCCGGTTATTCTGAATGCCGATCGTGGCCCGGAGCATTTTCAGAATGTCTATCGTGCGTTGGCTCGGCTAGAACGGAGCGATGGTCTCGAATTGAGTGATCTCCTCCTTGAAACGCAGTCACGCCTTCGTCGGGACGTTTCTATTATCGTCATCCTTCAAACACTCGACGATCGAAATGCTTTAGCGCTGGGGCTCATTGCTCGACAGGGCTACTCGGTTACGGCCATCATCAACACGTTTGAAGAAACCGACGTACAAGCAATCGCAGGCAAACTCGCCAGTTACCATATTCGCTCGCATCATCTTCGCGACGAAGCCTCAATATCCTACATTTGCCAACACACGCTCTTCGGCGTTGCCGCTCGAGCTTAGTTTTGCCAAAGATTTGTAACCTGTCCCACGACGATCCCATTTCTTGACGATGCGAGTTAATATAGACTCGTTGCTTTCGAGTCCTTAAGATGTTTCGCTAGATTAACCTACACGCTTATGTCCGATTTTCATTCCGCTCGCGGTTCGTTTCCTGCTTCGCGCATGCGGCGCCTTCGTCGCTGGGACTGGACTCGCAATCTGACGCGCGAGAATCAGCTTACGGTCGACGATCTGATTTGGCCTCTCTTTATCTTGCCGGGGACCAATCAAACCGAACCGATTGCTTCGATGCCCGGAGTTGCGCGTCACAGTATTGATCGAATCGTTGCTCTCGCGACGGAAGCGGTCCAACTCGGAATTCCTGCCATTGCGATTTTTCCCGTCACGCCATCCGACGTGAAAACACCGGACGGCGAAGAAGCCTTCAATCCAAACAATCTTATCTGCGAGGCGACACGAGCGATTCGACAGGCCGTTGGTGATCGGCTTGGCATTATTTGTGACGTCGCTCTCGATCCCTATACCTCGCATGGCCAAGATGGTTTACTCCGCAACAACTATGTGGTCAACGATGAGACGGTTTCGGTGTTGTGTAAGCAAGCTGTCAATCAAGCTCAAGCGGGCTGCGATTGTATTGCTCCGTCAGACATGATGGATGGACGCGTTGGTGCTATTCGCCAAGCGTTGGATAAAGCTGGCTTTGATCATGTCACGATTCTGTCCTATGCGGCCAAATATGCATCGGCGTTCTACGGCCCGTTCCGCGACGCAGTCGGTTCGGCAAAGAACCTCAGTGGCGATAAAAAAACCTATCAGATGGATCCAGCCAACACAGATGAAGCGATTCACGAAGTCACGCTCGACCTTCAGGAGGGAGCAGATATGGTTATGGTCAAACCGGGGATGCCGTATCTGGACATTGTCCGCCGCCTGCACGATCAGTTTCATGTTCCCATAGCAGTCTATCAAGTCTCGGGTGAGTATGCGATGTTGAAAGCTGCTTCTGAACGCGGTTGGCTGGACGAAAAGAAAGTCGTTCTCGAAAGTCTACTTTGCATGAAACGGGCTGGTGCCTCTGCGATCCTGACCTACTTCGCTTACGACGTAGCGAAGTGGCTGAGTGCACGCGAAGTATAAGCAAGTGGTGCAGTTTCATTGATCATATGAATGAAGACGAGTCGTAACCCTGGATCGGTCTGTCTTGACGCCATTCGGGACTTGAATTGGCTCCTGGTATTGAACGGAAGAGACTAGAGCATTTTCATTTTTCATCTAGCCATTCGGAAAACGGGGTCAGGTACCAAAAGTGCAAAGCACCCGAAGGGCCGTTCCGGCTTTTG
>JANOAI010000397.1:0-13149 GCA_031411055.1 Pirellulaceae bacterium | reverse complement strand
TCACGAAACATGCGAAATCTCACCCTCCCCGCTGGCTCGTACCTCGCCATCGACCCTCCCGCTCTTCGCGGGAGGGTGAAAGTAAGTGGCATTCTGCCACCGCAACTCCGCCGCCGATTGGAATTCACTCGCTTCACCTATTAAAGAACTGCTCTAAGCACGTAGTCGCGTCTCTCCGAGACGCGACTCATAAGCGTCTCGGAGAGGCGCAGCAACGTGAAAGCGCGTTTAGAAACAAAGCCTAGTATCGGCCGATGGACCCAGCAGATAGAACTGCTCGTTACCCACAGGTTGCAAGAACATCGAGACGTATCGGCCATATAGAATCTTCGCTAGCTCCGTTCTCAGTCTCCTCTTTTCTTCCGGATGTCCACATGTCCAATTGCAAACGACTAACTTTGTATACTGCACTCGACGCAGTTCGAGGATTCACGGGCAATTTGCGATTCGGAAAACGGGGGAATTCGTGCGAGCGAAAGAGGAACCGACGATGGGATCAACGGCGTCGAGCCATTGAACGCTTAGAATCTCGCGAGCTCTTGGCAAGCGTGATAATGCAGTCGGTGACGGCCGACGGCGGCACTCAACTTTCGCTCACCTATGACGTACGCGAAGCGACGGTTGCATTCAATGTCGGCTTCTACCGATCTTCGGATGCGGTGTTCGGCGGTGATACATTTCTGAGCAGTGTTACACTGAACACCCCTCAAGATTTGACGCTCGGAGTCCATGTCAAAACTCTGACCATCGGCAGTGGTGTTGGCAAGGTCGCATTGCCTGGTGCGGGCGTCGGAGAGGTTGCGGAAAACTATTCAATTTTGGCCGTCGCCAATCCGACGGTCGCAGGCCATGCAAGTTCCGCCGCGTTTAGCGGCGTCTATCACGCTCCGGCGAGTGACGTTTTCGTGCATGGTCGCAGCGTCGCCGACTCTGTGCTCATCGATTCGAGCTACCGAGTAACACTCAACGGAACTCGCAAGACTTATACCGCCTCCGACGTGACCGGCTTCCGAGTACGAACTCATGATAGTGCCGATGTCGTCGATGCCACGAACGCCGCCAAATTCGTTTCGCTCTATGGCGGTTCAGGCAACGATACGCTCAAGGGAGGCAACGTCGCGGATACGATTTTTGGTGGCGATGGGGATGATCTTTTGGTCGGCGGTAAAGGTAATGATTCGCTCGATGGAGGCGTTGGGAGTGATTCTTACCAAGTCGCCGGCACTAACGACGGTACCGATATCGTCACCGACCGAGGTGGCGTTGGAATCGATCGAATAATCGCTGGAGCCATCAGTACCAACATCAACTTGGGTTCGAGTTTTTCGAATACTTCGAGTGGCATTGAAACTATTTCTGCCAACGGATTTGCAAGCGTCAACGTCTTGGGAACAAGCAGTACCAATCTTCTCAACTTAAGTGGCATGACGCTGACCGGACTAGCCATCATCGATAGTTTGGCTGGAGCCGACACGGTTATAGGCAGCGACGGCGACGATCACATTCGACCTGGGACAGGCAACGATTCCGTGGATGGGAGTAACGGTACGGATATCGTTTACTTTGCCGGAACATTAGCGACCTATTCGATTACTCGGATTGGTGACATCGTCCAAGTGAAAGATCTCGCCACGACGGTCAACGGAAATGACGGAACAGATACATTGAAAAGTGTTGAGTGGTTGCGATTTCTAGACAGCGACTACAGTCTCATTGTTCCGACGAATGCTGCTCCTGTTGCTGTGCCAGATGAATTTGCCGTGTCCGAAGACGATGGTGTTGCAACGATTCCGGTGCTAGGCAACGACTCAGATCAAGACGTTGGCGATTTGATTTCAATCGTCTCGGTCAACGCTGCTGGTTTGATCGGTTCGGTTTCTATTTCGGCTGACGGGCTTGGAATTGACTATGACTTTGGTGATCTATTTCAAATGCTCATGGATGGCCAGACGGCGACCGAGATTTTTACCTACACGATACGCGATATCGCTGGCGAGCAGGCTACGGCCGAGGTGACCGTAACCGTTTCCGGTATCACCGATGGACCCAGCGCCGTTGACGATATCGCGACGACGAGCGAAGACGGAGCTGCAATCGCGATCTCTGTTTTGACCAACGATCGCGATTCTGACGAGGGCAATGGATTGAGTGTCATCAGCTTGGCCGATGAGGGACTCCTAGGCATCGCGGTGATCGCGGAGGATGGGAGCGGCGTGATTTACTCGGCTGGCAATGCTTTCCAATCATTGAGTGAAGGCGCTATCGTTAGCGAAGTGTTTGGCTACACCGCGAGCGATTCAAGCGGGCGGGAATCGTCGGCGAACGTCACCGTAACGATCGTCGGTGTGAATGACGTACCCGTAGCCGCCGACGACAGCATCAGCGTGACGGATACCCTTGTTGCAAACGTCGTAGAAGTCCTTGCGAATGATACTGATATCGACACTGGTGATACCAAACGTGTGGTGTCAGTGAACAGCGTGGGCGTACGCGGCGTCGTCCAAATACCGGCTGGTGGTACGGGAGTTCTCTTCTATCCGAACAATTCCTACAGCTATCTACGCGCAGGTGAAGCGGCGATCGAGACGATTACCTACATTATGGCCGATAGCGCTGGTGCACAATCGACCGCCACGCTAGTCGTGACGGTGACTGGAAGCAACAGTGCGCCAGTTGCGATCGCGGATGTTGCGACGATCTCCGAGGATGCGGGTCCGACGATCGTGCCAATTCTCGTCAATGATACCGACGTTGATGTCGGTGACACGAAGACGGTAACTTCGATCAATGGCGCTGGATTCCCAGGCGGCTGGGAATTGGTTTGTATTTATGGCGTGTGCGCGCCCCTGGCCTACCCTGGCGTTCCGGCTGTTGTGGGTACGCTTGCCATCGCTCCGGACGGACAAAGTGTGATCTACTCGCCCGGAAATGCTTTTCAGAATTTGAAGCCGGGACAAACGTTAACCGAACGATTCACCTACACCATGGCCGATGCGGCTGGCGCAACATCGACGGCATGGGTTACCGTGACGGTTACGGGTGGCAACGACGCGCCGGTTGCGGCCAACGACAATCTATTCGTCGCTAAGAATTCCGCGCCGGTGACGATCAACGTACTCGCCAACGACAGCGATGCGGATTTGGGCGATACGAAGACAGTTCTCTCGGTCAACACAACGGGCCTGCTGGGTAGCGTGATCGTTCCTGCGGGTGGAGCGAGCATCGTTTATTCTGTTGGCACAGCTTTCCTTGGCCTTCTTGCTGGTCAGACCGCGACAGAGACCTTTACTTATACGATGGTCGATTCCGCTGGAGCTCAGTCAACGGCATCCGTGAATATCTTGATTAGCGGAATGAATTCGGTACCTGTGGCGGTCGATGACGTTGGAGCGGCTACCGAGAATGGATCGCCGGTTTCAATCAGCGTCTTAGGCAACGATACCGATGCCGATGCTGGAGATACGAAGACCGTTGTCTCGGTAAATGGCGTGGGACTGCAAGGAACCGTCGCCGTCGCGCCTGGTGGAACGGGAGTAATCTATACGGTTGGCAATGCTTTCCAGAGTTTGGCGCTGGGTGCGACAGCTAGCGAGTCGTTCACCTACACGATACGTGATTCTGGCGGAGCGCAATCGACTGCCACGGTGGTCGTTACAGTAACGGGATTGAACGATAGCCCAGTTGCGGTTGCGAATACGGCGACTGCTTCCGAAGATGGAGCGCCGATCACGATCGACGTGCTTGCCAACGACTCGGATGTCGACGCCGGCGACACCAAAGAAGTCGTTGCCGTGCTCGGAAGCAGTTTACAAGGAACGGTATCGATCGCGCCGGACGGCATGAGCGTCGTCTACACCGTGGGTGGTGCCTTCCAAAGTTTGAAAGCCGGTGCGATTGCGACGGAAGTATTCAGTTATATGATGCGAGACGCTGCTGGCGCTTCGTCGACAGCTAACGTTACGGTAACCATCACCGGAGTGAATGATAGTCCGATCGCGGCCGCCAATACCTTCACGGTTACCGAAGACGCCTCAGCCATGGCGTTGGCCGTCCTCACGAACGATACCGATCCTGACGTTGGCGATACCAAACGCGTCGTCTCGGTCGACACGGCGGGGATGCTCGGGACAGCCACGGTCTCCGCGAACGGCACCGGAGTTACGTACAGCGCTGGCAATGCCTATCAACATCTCGTTGCTGGCCAAACCGCGACCGAAACCTTTACCTATACGATGGCGGACGCGGCAGGCGCTCAATCGACGGCCGTTGTGACCCTTACGATTACTGGCGTTACCGATGGTCCGAGGGCGGTCAATGACAATGCAACAGCCCATGAAGATGGCGGACCGATTGTCATCAACGTTCTGGCCAATGATACGAGCGACATCAATCCTGGCGGTGCGCTCACTATCACTTCGATCGATGGTGCTGGGCAGTTTGCCTCAATGGAACTCATCCTTATTTACGGTGTCGGAGTCGGTCAGTTTCATCCGGGTTTCCAGCGAATGCTTGGTCAAGCTTCAATCGCACCCGACGGACGAAGCATCCTTTATACGCCAATGCAAAGCTTGAATGCGGGTGAAGTCGGTACCGACTTGTTCAAGTACACGATCACAGGAACCGGCGGCAGTGTCTCAACGGGAATCGTGACCGTCACAGTGACGGGAGCGAACGATGCACCGACCGCTATCAATGATAGCGCAACCATCGCGTCGGACGCCGCTCCAACGACGATCCGAGTTCTTGCCAACGATATGGACCCGGATAATCGCATCGATCCGGCACCGCCTGACGCAACCGAACTGGGGCCATGGGACGTGACACCTGCCGACACGCCTGATATCAGTACGGTTGTGGCGATCAGTACCAGTAGATTGCAAGGGACCGTGACGATCTCGCCAAATGGCAACAGCGTCGTCTATTCTGTTGGTGGAACGTTATTGAATTTGCCCTACGGAGCTTCAGCCTCGGAAACTTTTACCTACACGATGCGTGACAGTGCGGGTTCCGAATCGACCGCGACTGTGACGGTCAATGTAAACGGAGTAAATCATGCACCGATGGCTGTCGCCGATTCGGCTACGGCGATCGAAGATGGAGCTCCCGTCACGATCAACGTCTTAGTAAACGACACCGATGCTGATGTCGCCGCAGGTGATAGCCTTATCATCCGAAGCGTCAACGGTACTGGACTTCAAGGTACCATTCAGATTGTCGGTACGAGCATTGTTTACTCGATTGGAAATGCGTTCCAAAATCTACGTGCCGGAGTGACTGTCACCGAAGTGTTTAGCTATACCGCTGGTGATCGCAGTGGTGCGTCGTCGACGACGCAAGTAACCGTCACGGTAACCGGTTCTAACGATGCTCCGGTAGCGGTCGCCAATATTTTGTCGATTTCGGAAGACGCGGCCCCGACAACGATTGCCGTGTTGGCCAACGACACCGATATCGATAGCGGCGATACCAAAACCGTATTGTCGGTGAACGGAGCAAGTTTACTCGGTTCCGTGGTCATCGCTCCAGGCGGCACCGGCGTGATCTACACGGTCGGTAATGCTTTGCAAGCCTTGAACAACGGTCAAACGGCCACCGAGACGTTCAGCTATACCATCGTTGATAGCGCCGGTGCGCAGTCAACATCCTTGGTCACAATCACCATCATCGGTGCCAACGAGCCTGTGATTTATGTGAATCCCCCCGCTCCACCTACCGGAGCGATTGTCGGTACGGTCGATGACGACATCATGATCGGGACCGCTGCCGCCGATATCATTTACGGGCAACTTGGTGATGATGACATCGATGGTGGCAATGGCGATGACACGCTCTTTGGTGGTGGAGGCCGTGATACGCTGACCGGAGGTGCGGGCAACGACATTCTCAGCGGTGGAGCCGACAGTGATGACCTGTCCGGCGGCGCGGGTGCGGATATCTTCCGGTACTATCTGGTTTCCGAATCGACGGTTGCCGCTGCTGACAAGATCAAAGATTTCAAAGCCTCGGAAGGTGACAAGATCGATCTCAGCTTGATCGACGCCAACTACAATGTCGGCGAAAACAATGCTTTTGTGATTAGCTCCAGCTTTACAATGGTCGCCGGGCAACTGGTGATATCGTCGACTACTGCCGGAGTCTATTGGCTCAGTGGCGACGTCAATGGCGATGGGATTGCTGATTTGCAAATCGAAGTCCGATCATCGGTAGCCCTTACCGCAAGCAATTTCATTTTGTAGCCATTGTCGCCGTTCGCTTCTGCGAACGAAGCACGCGTTGCAGGAGATCCCGATTTGTTTGGACTTGCTCGCGTAGCTTTGCAAGGATTGTGGCTTTGGATTTGAGCACTGCGTGAACGGACAACCCTGTTCGGGCTGACACTTCTTCGAACGGAAGAAGTTGCAAGGCCGAAAGCGCGAACGCTTCCCAAGAAACAGGACGACAAAGCGATTTGACTCGAAGCATGGCGAGACGAGCGAAAACGTTACTTGCGAAGCGTAGCTCGACTATGTCCAATCGACCCTCTTCGCCCGCTCGTTTAGGTAGCGAATCGTTCTTGGAGGGAGAGGACTTCCATGGTCTTGCTACGCATGGCTTCGATGGCGTTGACGGCGGCTTCTGCGGCTGAAACCGTTGTAATACAGGGAACGCCGAATTGGACGGCAGCCGCACGGATCTTTCCTTCGTCGGTGCGAGCCCCCTTACCGCTTGGGGTATTAATGATGAGCGATACGTCGTCGTTCTTAAGATAGTCGATCAAGTTTGGATTCCCCTCGGCGAGTTTTTTGACGCGCGTCACGGGTATACCATGCTTCTCGATTTCCAGAGCGGTACCGCTGGTTGCGGAAAGACGATAGCCCATTTCGTGAAGTCGTTTTGCGATGATCGGAATAGGGCCTCGATGGCGGGCTGAAACGCTGAGGAATATGTTGCCTTCGGTGGGTAAGAAAACGCCCGCCGCAATTTGGCTCTTCGCGAACGCAAGAGGTAGGTCAGGGCTAATTCCCATGACTTCGCCGGTGGATCGCATTTCGGGACCAAGCACAATGTCGACGCCGGCAAATTTTCGAAACGGGAAGACACTTTCTTTGACCGAGAAATGCTTCGGCAGCGGCTCGCTTGTGATTCCCAATTCTTGCAAGCTCATTCCGGCCATGACCTTGGCGGCTAGCTTTGCGACGGGAACGCCAGTTGCCTTCGCGACGAACGGCACGGTACGGCTGGCTCGAGGATTGACTTCGAGGACGTAGACCAGATTCTTGCCATCCTCTTCTTTGACTGCGAACTGAACGTTCATCAATCCGATTACATTGAGTCGCATCGCCATCGCTTTCGTAGCGGATCGTATTTCGGTGAGCACATCGGCTGGCAACGAGAACGGTGGAATGACGCACGCCGAATCGCCGGAGTGAACGCCGGCTTCTTCGATATGTTCCATAATGCCCATGATGACAACATCGCGACCGTCGGAGATCGAATCGACATCGACTTCGTATGCATCTTCGAGAAAGCGATCGATAAGGACCGGTTGGCCTTGCGCAACGACGAAAGCTTCCGCGACGTAGCGATCAAATTGTTGATGATCGTAGCAGATTTCCATCGCCCTTCCCCCCAGAACGTAGCTTGGCCGGACGAGACAAGGGAAGCCAACTTTCTGAACCTCGGAACGGGCTTGTTCCATGTTGCGTGCAATCGCGTTAGCTGGTTGACGCAGGCCAAGTTGCTGAATGAGTTTCTGAAATTTCTCGCGGTCTTCGGCCTCTTCGATCGTTTCAACACTGGTACCGATGATGGGAACGCCAGCGGAATCGAGGGCCCTGGCGAGGTTTAGCGGCGTTTGGCCACCGAATTGGACGATAACGCCACTGGGTTGCATCCGATCGAAGATATTTAAAACATCTTCGCAGGTGAGTGGTTCAAAGAAAAGAATGTCGCTGGTGTCATAGTCCGTGCTCACCGTTTCCGGGTTGCTATTGACCATGATCGATTGAATCCCCATCTCGCGCAACGCATAGCTCGCGTGACAGCAACAATAATCGAACTCGATGCCTTGTCCGATTCGATTCGGGCCACCCCCTAGGATCATGACCCGCCGTTTGCCGGGGATAGCCGCGGGAGTTTCGTCTTCGTCTTCGTACGAGCTGTAAAAATAGGGGGTGAAGGCCTCGAACTCAGCCGCACACGTATCGACCGATTTGAACGTCGCGAAAACACCCCGGTCTTTTCGCCAAGCACGAACTTCCATTTCGTGAGCCGAAAGAAGCTTGGCAATTTGTCGGTCCGAAAAACCAAATTGCTTGATACGTCGCATGGTGGTTGTGTCCATACGGTCAAGCGACTGGAAGCTAGCGATGTGATCTTCCATTTCGACCAACTCGCTGAGTTGGTCGAGAAACCAAGGATCAATGAAGGTTAAGCGATGGATTTCCTCGAGCGACATCCCTGATTTGATTGCATATCGCAGATGCCACACTCGCTCGGCATTGGGGCGTGACAGCTTGCTTCGTATCTCTTCATCATCGGGCTGTCGTGGTGTCCCCCAGAGATCTTTGCTCGTGTCGCTTCCGAATCCGAAGGCGCCTACTTCGAGCCCGCGAAGGGCTTTTTGAAAAGACTCTTTAAAAGTTCGACCGATGGCCATGGTTTCGCCGACGCTCTTCATCTGAGTTGTCAGAGTCGAATCGGCTTCGGCAAATTTTTCGAAAGCAAAGCGTGGAACCTTGGTGACAACGTAGTCGATGGTCGGTTCGAAGCAGGCTTGGGTTTTTTGCGTGATATCATTCTGGAGTTCCCAGAGGCGATATCCAATCGCGAGCTTGGCGGCAATTTTCGCGATTGGAAAACCTGTCGCTTTACTGGCTAGGGCGCTCGATCGGCTCACGCGAGGATTCATCTCGATGACAATCATCCGACCCGTTTGGGGATGGATCGCGAACTGAATATTCGATCCACCGGTTTCGACACCAATTTCGCGAATGATGGCAAGACTTGCATCGCGCATCCGTTGATACTCTTTGTCAGTCAACGTCTGGGCTGGAGCAACCGTGATAGAATCGCCCGTGTGGACTCCCATTGGATCGAAGTTTTCAATCGAGCATATGATGACGACGTTGTCGTCCATATCTCGCATGACTTCCATCTCGTATTCCTTCCAGCCGATGATCGATTCTTCGATCAAGACTTCGGTGACCGGCGAAAGCGTGAGACCGTTCTCGACGAGCTGTTCAAAATCATCACGGTTGTAAGCGATAGCCGATCCGCTTCCACCCATGGTGAAGCTTGGTCGGACAACACATGGTAAGCCAACGTAGGCCAAGACTTTGCGGGCATGTTCAATCGTCCTAACGGTTTCACCGCTACAAACTTCTTGCCCGATTTTTTCCATCGCCGCTTTAAACTCGGACCGTCCCTCGGCCTTCTGGATAACATCGGGTCGGGCACCGATCATCTCGACGTTGTATTTTTCGAGGATGCCATGGTGGTGAAGATCCATGGCGATATTGAGTGCCGTTTGGCCGCCGAGTGTTGGCAAAAGCACGTCTGGGCGTTCTCGTTCGATGACTTTTTCGACAAACTCCCACGTCAGCGGTTCGATATAGGTTCTGTCTGCTGTCCCAGGATCGGTCATGATCGTTGCGGGATTGCTGTTTACTAGAACAACTTCATAGCCCTCTTCCCTGAGCGCTTTGCAGGCCTGGGTCCCAGAGTAATCGAACTCACACGCCTGGCCGATAACAATGGGCCCGGAGCCGATAAGTAGAATCTTTCGAATGTCGTTGCGACGCGGCACGAGATAGACCTGTTTTCCCTAGATACTAGCTATAAAAACACCCTTAAAAACGTGAAGAAGATTAACACGAAAGGCCATTTTCTCGTAGGGGGCCTCGAAGGTAAGAAAGTGTGAATCATTGACGCAGGCGCTGTGGGTTTTAAGGAGATTTGGGGTTTGTTCCCTGAAAAAGGTGCCAGCCGCGTTGAAAAAGGAATGGCAAACCTTTTCGATTTAGAGCGGGAGAGATAAGAGATACAGGAATCAAGCATCCAATCGGGGGCTTGTCATCACCGCATTTTCGTCCCCCGAAGATGCGGAATATGCCGATTTTTCCGATCACGTCCGGCTGTCTTCCTGAAAGACGCTTCAATCCGTCAGCGGAATGTATTTTCGAAATCTGACTAAAAAGCGACTGTTTAAGATACTGTCTGGTCGATCTCCCACTTTTTTATTAGCCGTTTTGAATGGATAGCCGTCCCCAAAACCATCCTGATGAATCGCAAGCCCTGGCAGACAATTCGCGAACGGGTCACTCGTCGATCGCAAAAGCGATTGAGGCGATTCGAAAGCGGCAGTCTTTTATTTGGACCGTGGCGATCGCTTTTGCAACGGTCGGTTTGCAAATGGGACAGGGGATCTTGCTAGCGCGTTTACTTCACCGCGAAGGTCGAGGCGAGTACGCCACTGCCGTCTTTTGGTCCCACTTCCTCATGTTTGTTGGGCTCTTTGGTGGGCTTGAGGTTATCTGTCGATATGCGAACAATGCGACGATAGATCGAATACTGCTTCGTCGATCGGCTATTTGGCTAGGCGTCGCAACCGGACTGGTGACGATGATACTCGCGATGTTAGGAAGCATCTTTCTGATCCCGCATGACAAGCAATATATGGCAGGCATAGGCTGCCTTTGCGGCTTAAGCATCCTGGCCCAAAACATCATTCTAATCATGACAGGAGTCGATCGCGGCACGGGCAATTTTCGGCTCTACAACTATCGGCGTATTTTTGCGGCCGCAGCACTACCCGTTTTAATCGTCATTTGTATGCCATTCATTCAGATGACGCCAGGCATTGTTATCCTGCTCTATGTGATTGGTTCCTATGTCACGCTACTCGTGTATTTGCAGGGCATTCCTCAACCGTTGACAGGACCGACGGCCTTCCCGACGAAACGATTGCTCAAAGAATCTCGGCCCTATGCGTTTTCGATGTTTGCGGCTGATCTATTCGATCGATTGGATCTGATGTTAGTTCTTTGGTTGGCACCGATTGCACTTCAAGGCGATTATGCCGCCATGGTCCCGGTCGTCTATCCGCTCGTCGTCATTCCAAACACGCTCGGTATGTTTCTATTTAACGCTGGTGCCAAGGTCGGATCGGCTCCGAATAAACAAGCTCTTTTTCGGACGTTGTTAGCCTTAGTGGCTGTCCAAACTGTAATGGTCGTCGGATTCTGGATCGTTGCCAAGCCGCTTATCTTGTTACTCTACCGCGCCGACTTCGAACCAGCTATTCCGCTGGCTCTATGGTTGGCACCAGCTTCGGGCGTCAAAGGAATCGTCCAATGTTTAGAAGGATTTTTGAAAGGCCGTGGCCGGCCTCAAGCATCCATACTTTGTCGTATCGTGGCGGCGGCAACCATGATTGTCATGACCCTCGTACTCTTCCAGCATTACAGTGTGCAGGCAGTTGCCATGGCTGCTTTAGTAAGCCAAATACTCTGTTTCATGTGGATTGCTTGGCTTGTGTGCTATGAGTTACGAAAATCAAAGGAGGACGCGGATCTCATTTCTTCACCTGCAGTATCTGATATCATCGACTGATTGTTGTTAGTCGAGTTTGGGGAAAGTCTATGCCATTGTCAGAACTGAACGCTCAGATAGAGTCCGATTTGAAGAAGCTAAACTATGGCTCTCCGTCATGGGTTCTGCCGCGAAGTTCTGACGAAGGGCACGTTTACGATGTGGTCATTGTGGGAGGTGGGCAAAGTGGGCTTGGGACCGCCTTTGGTTTAAAACGCGATCGTATCGACAATATTCTCGTTATCGATGATTCACCCGAAGGATACGAAGGGCCGTGGGAGACGTACGCTCGCATGATGACCCTTCGGACGCCGAAGCATTTGACCGCCATTGATCTTGGAATTCCATCGCTCACCTTTCGATCGTTTTGGGAGGCGCAGACGGGTGAGGAAGGTTGGGCAAAAGTCGACAAAATTCCGCGTGGCGATTGGATGAGCTATCTTCGATGGTTTCGCAAGGTGCTTCGTCTTCCGGTTCAAAACGGAGTCAAGTTACTCAAAATCCGTCCTGACAAGGATGGTCTGTTTCATTTAGACGTCGAAGGGGGAGATAGACCGGTTTTGTTAGCTCGGAAGGTCGTGCTCGCAACGGGGATTCAAGGCGGAGGCCAATGGCACACACCGCCGATGATTTCCGAAAATGTTTCGCGGCAACTCTATGCTCATACATCCGAACCGATTGATTTCGAAAAGCTAAAAGGAAAGTCGATCGGGATATTAGGTGGTGGTGCTTCAGCTTTTGACAACGCGAATCATGCGCTCACAGAAGGCGTTGGGAACGTACACGTTTTTGTTCGCCGGCCAGAGCTTCCGAGAATCAATCCCATTCGGCAAATGGAAGTCTCGGGTTTGATCGAACACTACTCGGCCTTGAGCGACGCAGACAAGTATGCCGCCATGGCCCACTTCTTCAAATTCAATCAACCGCCAACGAATGATACGTTTTCAAGAGCTTCCACTTGGCCTGGTTTTCGAGTCCACACTGGTTCGCCCTGGAAGGAAGTTTTAGAAGTCGATAACAAAGTTCGCGTTAAAACCCCGAAAGAATCTCACGAATTTGATTTTATCATTCTGTCGACAGGCTTGATTTCTGATCCTCGATTGCGCCCGGAGCTCTCAGAAATCGTGAACGATATCGCTTTGTGGAGCGATGTCTATGAATCGCCTGAAGCACTTCGCAATCCTATGCTAGACTCGCATCCCTACTTGGATGATCGTTTTGGCTTCACGGGGCGAACCAAGGAGGCTGCGCAACGACTCTACGGAATTTTTGTCTTCAACTATTCCACCTTACTGTCGCTAGGCCTATCCGCGTCGGCCTTGTCAGGGATTCGATTTGCCATTCCAAAACTCGTTGCCGGAATCGGCCGTCAATTGTTTATGGATGACCGAGAACGTTTGCTGGAGTCGTTTTTTCAATACGATGAAGAAGAATTTGTCGCCGATCGAACTACGAATACGCCTAACTTCATTTAATCGCTTTGAGTTTGAGACTGATGCATGCATTTAGCACCACCCAATTCTGACCCAGACGAAGCGGAAGCAGCACGCAAAGCGACTTCGATTGGGTTGAACGTAC
>JANOAI010000396.1:0-8206 GCA_031411055.1 Pirellulaceae bacterium | reverse complement strand
GGTTACAATAAGTAGCCGAGTGCTTCGTCACAGCAAATTTTTAGGGTACAACGGACTTCCAGTCCGTCGACAAACTTTGGTACCAACGAACTTCCAGTCCGTCGTACAGGTTCAGCTCAACCCTCATTTTAAGGTGTGAAGAAGCCCACGCTTTCCTCTCCGCGTGTTTGTCTCTCGTCCGATTTCGAGCCTATATGTCCCACCCAAGCTACCGTTTCGCTTCTGAGTTCGTTCACGATCGTCGTCGATTCATCCTGGCGGGTGCTTCTATGACGGTGCTTCCGTTTCTGAATCGCGTCGCAAGCGGCGCAATGGCCAAGCCTGCTTTTACATCCGATCCATTTACGCTCGGTGTCGCGTCGGGTGATCCGACGCACGATGGCGTTGTGCTTTGGACTCGACTTGCTCCCAAGCCGATCGAAGGCGGCGGCATGCAACCTGAGTTCTTCGAAGTCACGTGGGAGCTTGCTAGCGATGAGCAAATGAAAAACATCGTTCAGCGCGGTACCGAAATCGCAACTCCACAGTTGGGGCATGCCATCCACGTCGAAGTTGCTCAACTTCAACCCGATCGTTGGTACTGGTATCGCTTTCGATGCGGTGATGCTCAAAGTGTTATCGGTCGAACGCGAACGACACCGATACCTCAAACGCTCCCCGATCGATTGCGTTTTTCGTTTGTGTCATGCCAGAATTATGAACAAGGATTGTTCACAGGCTACCAGCATATGATGAACGAAAACCTCGATCTCGTCGTTCATCTTGGCGACTACATCTACGAGACCGGTGGCAAAGACGGACGCGTGCGAAAGCATACCGAGGGGGAACTGATGACGCTGGACGATTACCGCAATCGCTTGGCGCAGTATCGGACAGACGAATTTCTGAAAGGAATGCACGCTACCTGCCCTTGGCTCGTCGTCTGGGATGATCACGAAGTAGCGAACAACTATGTAAGCGATATTTCAGAACGGGCTGATGTCGATTCTGCGTCGCTCCTCCTCCGCCGTGCCGCTGCATATCAAGCATACTATGAGCATATGCCACTCCGTCGCTCATCGATGCCTTTCGGTCCCGACATGAAGTTATACCGACAAATGAGTTATGGCCGCTTAGCCAATTTTGCGATGCTCGATACGCGTCAGCATCGAACCGATCAACCCAATGGTGATGGAAACAAACCTCTGCGGGACGGAGTGTTCGATCCCAAAGCATCGGTACTTGGCGAGACTCAAGAGCGTTGGCTGATGAACGGATTGTTGGGATCGACGGCCGAATGGAATATTCTAGCGCAACAGATCATGATGGCTCGGGTAGATCGTAAACCTGGCGAGGAAACTGGTTTTAGTATGGATCAGTGGGCCGGTTACGACGTTCCTAGGAAACGGATTCTGAAATTCATTGCGGATCGCAAGATTCCCAACCCAGTCGTTCTTACGGGCGATATTCACTCGAATTGGGTAAACGATTTGAAAGTGGATTTCAACTACTCAGAAGAACCCACCGTTGCGACTGAATTTGTCGGTACCTCGATAGCCTCATCCGGCAATGGTTCGCGAGAACCCAAAGGGATGCAGGATATATTGTCTGAAAATCCGTTTGTTCGATTCCATAACGCCGAACGCGGCTACGTCACTTGCGAAGTAACTCCTAAAACCTGGCGCAGCGATTATCAAGTCGTCGAATACGTCGATAAACCCGGTTCGCCACTCGTGACTCGGGCTTCCTTCACCGTCGAAAACGGTATAGCTGGGGCGAAACAGTCTTAAAACGGCTGGACGGAACGTTATCGTAACCCCACAACGGTAAGAAAAATCCGTTGAGCAAACGAGGGATATTTGCGACCGAACGCTACTTGAGCCTAAGGCGCGAGCCGATTCTGCGTTCCAAGAAATCGGCTCGCGCCTCAGGCTTATATCGGTTGTCGTTTCGAATGATTCGAAGTCGATTCACGACCTCGTCTATTTATCTTTGGCCGCTTCGTGCGGCTGAAACGTATTCCGACGCGCTTGTTCAGCTTGTTGGACTGCTTGGACTGCTGATTGATAAAGGACTCGCTGCGATCGAACTTTGGCTTGAGTATCTTCAGGTTGAACGCGAGAGTAGGTATTGTCGCTATTGAGCCGCCAAGCGTTTTGATTGTCTCGAAAGTAAGTATCCAGTATTTCAACAAGTCGACGGCGAGAGGTCGTATCTTCGACTGGAACAAGAAGTTCGATTCGACGGTCAATATTTCGTGGCATCCAATCGGCCGAGCTAACATAGACCATTTCATCACCTCCGTGATAAAAATACAATATTCTGGCATGCTCAAGGAAACGATCGACGATACTTACAACGCCAATGTTTTCGCTTAGGCCTGGAACACCCGCCCGAAGGCAGCATATTCCCCGTATATTCAAGCGAATTTGAACTCCTGCTTGGCTCGCCCGATACAAGGCTGCGATTATTTCTGGATCGACCAACGAATTGAGTTTCGCGGCAATATACGCCTTGTGACCCTGCCGTTTGCGTTGGGTTTCACTGTCGATGAGAGAAATCAAACGCTTGCGAAGTCCGATCGGGGCGGCTTCGATTCGGCGATAGGAATGGGGCTGACTTGCTGCCGTAATTGCGTTCATAAACGATGTTGCGTCGGCACCTAATTCTTCATTGCATGTCAAATAACTAATGTCGCTGTATAACTTCGCCGTCGTTTCGTTATAGTTTCCCGTTCCGAAATGGCAGTAGCGTTGGATCCCCTGCGGCTCCCTACGCACAATGACACATACCTTGGCATGCGTTTTTAAACCTCGAACGCCGTAGATTACGTGCACCCCCGCCTCTTCCATTTGACGCGCCCACTCGATATTTCGAGCTTCATCAAATCGTGCCTTGAGTTCGACGATGGCGGTGACATATTTCCCTCGCTCTGCGGCCTGTTCCAGCGCGGCTACAATGGGGCTTTGGCGACTGGTCCGGTAGAGAATCTGCTTGATCGCCAGTACATCCGGATCGATAGCGGCTTCTTGAATCAGTCGAATTACCGGTTCGAAGCTTTCGTATGGATGACACAATAAGACATCGCGTTCGGAAATGACTTCGAACATGCTCTTGGCGGGTTCGATCAGAGGCGATGGCTGAGGCAGCCATGGCGTGTTTCGCAATGCCGCAAATCCTTGCATCTCGGTCAACTTCATCATGGAAGATAGATCTAATGGACCCGGGATCAAGAAAACATCCCGCGGTCCCAATCTGAGCGCGTTGCGAAGAAAATCGATCGTAGAATCAGAAGCATCTTCGGCGATCTCGAGTCGTACGCTGTCTGCGACAAGCCGGTCATGAAGAACTTGCTCCATTCCTTCCATCAAATCGGACGCACTATCCTCTTGAACACTGACGTCGCTGTTGCGCGTAATTCGAAACGGTTTACATTCAAGCACCGTATCCCCCGGAAACAATTGCTCGACAAAGTTCGATACGACATCTTCGAGAAAGGCGTAGGCATAGCCTCGCTCAGACGGCAAGGTTACGAATCGAGAAATCACTTTGCCCAATGGGACGAATGCGAATCGTTCACCTGACTCCGTCGATTTCGATTTTGATTTTGGTGAAACAGGAAGTGAGCCTGATTGATCAGAATGTCCCATTTCCCTTTCATGATGCTCTTCGTCTGACCCTTTCAATCGTACGCAAAGATACAACCCAAGATTGACGAGCAGCGGAAATGGAGCGTCTGGATCGATGGCGATTGGCGATATAACCGAATAGATCTCCTCATCGAAGATTCGGCGAACGGCAGCCGTATGGGCGGCTGAGGCAGTCGACATCCGAATACGATTTAGGTTCTCAGCTTCCAAGCCAGGCTCAATCTGGTCAAGAAAACATGTGTACTGGTCGTGCATCATCCGATCGAGTCGCTCAAACACTGCCTGAAGTTGTTCCTCGGCCGTAGAACCGGTCGGGTCCGTGACCTCAGGTCTCTTTATCCGCTGAATGCGCAACCCGCCAACACGGACCATAAAGAATTCGTCGAGATTGGATGACGAAATAGCTAAGAATTTCAGCCGCTCCAGTAAGGGCACGGAAGGGTACATCGACTGATCCAACACGCGTTGGTTGAACTCGAGCCAACTTAGCTCACGATTGATAAAGGCGTCTTTAGGTAAATTCATCCGGCCATTTTAGTGCCACTTGGAAATCGACGCTAGCAAGCCAACAGCTCCCACTAAAAAATCTAGCCGACAGAATCGCCTGTTGGTCGACCATCGCGTTCCAATAAAACAACGGCTTCTGGTAAAACTACTTGCCTGATGGGCTTGTTGCGGAATACTCCGCAACTTTACAGACGTTTTGGTTTCACGACCTCTCGATGCATAGTCCTAGTGCTTCGTCACAGCTAAATTTTTGGGTACGACGGACTTCCAGTCCGTCGACAAACGTTGGCACCGACGGACTAGAAGTCCCTCGTACAGGTTCAGTTCAACCTTTATTTTAAGGTGTGAAGAAGCACTAGTCTTCCTTTGCTGGCATACCTACCTTCGGTAGTTCAATTTGCGTCGGAGGTTGAGCAGTTGGCGTCCGGCTAAATTTTTCTCCGTACTTTGTAAATCCCGCACTGAAACCACCATGGCTCAGAAAGAACTGCCCCTCCTCGACTCCCATCCATCGATCGAGCCGATCCGCCTTTCCCGTCGGATCATGACTGAAGCTGGCCGTTGTCAGTTCAATCCACTCCCCTTCGGCCGTTCGAATCCATTGATTCCCGTACAGCGCTTTGCGCCGGAGGTGTCCATTGCTACCCCCAAAGTTCTCGCTGAAACTATGGGGGCGTTGGATCCATCCGCCTTCTTTAGGTGCTTTCCATGACGAAATCAACTTCCACTTTTTTTGCTCCGGATGAAACCAGAAGCCAGAGAAGATCGTGTACGTTTGATCGATCGGTTGCGCCGTCACAATAAATCGCTGTTTCTCACCGGTCTTCCAAAGGTATTTCAGATGGCTATGCCCCCCAGTTCCCTCGTTCCCAAAATCTCCCGTGTAAATACCTTCCCCTTTTCCCATCAGCTTTACACGATTATCGTCCGCGACATTTTTACGATCGATAGCCTCATTGCCACTATCCCATACGCTAAAAATAATTCGCCGTTCGGTCGGGCTATTGACCTGCATTCCGAAATAGCCACGATGCCAACCACAAGCCATATAAAAGGTGGCCGTTGGATCTTCGACAGCCGTGACTTCGCAATAGAACGCTTCAATATTTTTTCCGCCAGGGGCAGGGTACATCAAATGGACCGAGGCCGCATTGCGTCTCGCTTTCAAATTAAAATGGGCGCTGGCGACCGAATCTCCTCCCAATCGAAGCTGTAGAATTTTGCCATTTGGCTTCCCAGGTTCATTCAGCGACTTGAGAGCTATGCGATGATAGCCGACAGAACTTAATTGATACTCCCCAAAATCAGCCGTCGCAATCGAGTCCTCTCCTAACCCCTTTACCGTTGCCTCGTGCGACTGATCATTGACCGTCAACTGAAGATGCGACTGAGCGCCAACTGGCAAGGCAAGTTCGATCTTTACCGTGACACTGCCAAGCTTTTGAAACTGGCCATACCAATTTACAGTCTGTTTTGGATCGACCCAACGAGCGATACCACCCGCTTCTGACATCCGCGCGCTATCCGGATCCGGCAACATATACGCGGAATACGCCGGAACGCTCAATTCGTCAGCCATGCCCGCATAAGGAAGAAAAGTCGCAGCGATGAAAACCAAATTTCGAGAAAACATATTGTTGGAAACTTAATTGAGAGAACCATCTCAGACCAAACGTCGGGTTAGCAGTAGATTCGAGGAATCCAACCTCGAACGGGAGTTTGGTGTAGTATAGCGATTATGTGTGGAGCTTTCGCTCTCGGCGAACGTTCCGCGTGCATGATTAGGACCAAGAAACCTACGATGCGTCAGCTTTTCAGCTCGGAGTTTTACCATGCTTGGGATAAGTTATTTGAAGGTCGCACCAACGACTTTCGTTAGGCACTACGTTGGCGGAAAGCTTCGTAAAGAAGGCGCTGGACTCTCTTTTTTCTATCTGGCTCCGTTCGGCGAAATTGTGTTGATCCCGTTAGCGGCAACGGACGGTCCATTTGTGTTCAATGAAACGACGGCCGATTTTCAAGAAGTCTCAGTTCAAGGTCAGATTACGTATCGCGTAGTAGACCCGACTCGATTATCCGAGATGCTTGATTTTAGCGTTCGACCAGGTGGTCAGTACCGCAACGAAGACCCTCGAAAGCTCCCGGAGCGAATTACGAATGCCGCGCAAATTCTCTCGCGAGGCTACACTCAAAAGAAGCTGTTGCGAGAATTACTTAGCGATGCCGAGGGCCTCATTTCAGTTGTTCGAGAAGGACTTCGCAACTCTACGATCCTGGCGGGGCTTGGAATCGAGGTCACCGAGTTTCATATTGTCAGCATCAAAGCAACTCCGGAAATGACCAAAGCATTGCAAGCCAACGCACGCGAAGAGCAACTTAGAAAAGCCGATGAAGCATTGTTTGCTCGTCGCAATGCATCGGTAAATATGGAACGAACGATTCGTGAAAACGAGTTGAACACCGAGATTCTCGTCGAGGAGAAACGTCGACAAGTGAGAGAAACGCAGATCAGTGCTGATATTGCGGTAGAAGAACAACGCGCGCAACTGGTTGATCACAAAGTTGCAAACGACCGAAAAGAAGCCGAAGCCAGAGCCTTTGCACTGAACGCGACCCTTGAACCGCTCAAATCGGTAGATTGGCGGATTCTAACGGCGGCGATGGGAGGTGGCGATGCTCGACAGAACATCGGTATGGCCTTCCGCGAGCTCGCTGAAAATGCGTCGAAAATTGGCGAGTTGAATATATCCCCCGATCTCTTGGCAACGCTCTTGCGATCCGAGGAATGATCGTGCGAAATCAGCCGTCGATTGTCATCGTTACCAGGCCGACCCGACTTGAAGGTCTGCGAAGACGCTGGGGTACACTCGGGCAGGCCAAGTTTTCGTTGAAAGCTGCTCGAGCCATCGCGAACGAAGATGCCGCTACAGAATCACCGAAAGCCCGCCACGCAAAATCGCATGCAACTTCGGCAGCCCTGGTTCAAGCGGACTTCGCAGATTACTCAGCCGAAGACGATGTCTATCAACGCTCGGTCGACGAACTTGAATCGATGCTGCAGTTTGGCTGCCCAGTAAAAACGATCGATCGGTCCTTTGTGCCGAACTACGACTTTGGTTTGGCGAGCGTCGTTGTGGTGGTGGGGCAAGATGGACTGGTTGCGAACGTCGCGAAGTACGTTGGTGATGTACCGATTGTTGCAGTCAATCCCGATCCAGCACGCATCGACGGGATCTTACTCCCTTTCAACTCTAAGCACGCCACACTGGCCGTGCGGTCTGTTTTAGCCGGATCGGCCAGGGTCAAGACCGTAACATTGGCAGAAGCTAAGCTTAATGACGGACAGCGATTGTTAGCCTTCAACGATTTTTTCATTGGAGCCGCTAGCCATATCTCGGCGCGGTATGTGATTACTTGCGATAAAAGGTCCGAGCCTCAGTCTTCAAGCGGCGTGATCGTTTCGACGGGAGCAGGCTCGACCGGTTGGATGTCTTCTGTTTTCAATATGGCGGCTGGCGTGGCTCGTTCGATGGGTGCAGACATAAGCCAACAATCTCCGTTGGAGTGGGATGCCAATCGTTTGCTATGGGCTGTTCGTGAACCGTTTCAAAGCCGAACCAGTAAGATCAATTTGGTTGTGGGACAACTCGATGCCCCCAAGGAATTGGTCATCGAGTCATTGATGCCCGAACAAGGCGTTATCTTTTCGGACGGGATCGAGTCGGATTTTCTCCCTTTTATCAGCGGAAGCATTGTCCGCATTGGAATTAGTGCTCAGAAAGCCTATCTTGTTTATCCCTAGTGCTTTGTCCAGATTAGATTTTTGGGTACGACGGACTTCCGGTCCGTCGACGAACGTTTGTACCGACGGACGGGAAGTCCGTCGTACACGTTCAACCCAACCCCGATTTCTAAGTTGGACAAAGCACTAGTTCGACTGTCCCAAAAACATACGGAAGGCAAAATCTCAATGATAAAACGAAGCGCAAGCGAGTGGTTTTTTTGAGGTTTAGATATTCAAAACAAACACATACGCATAGTGTTAAATGAATTTGGACAGAAGAACAAAA
>JANOAI010000395.1:0-18350 GCA_031411055.1 Pirellulaceae bacterium | reverse complement strand
AAGGCGGACGGCTAGAATGATTCCGCCGCGCAAACGCCCGCCTCGCCCTCCGCCTCAACGCCGAAGGCGGTGGGGCGGAGGGCGAGGCGAAATAGGGTTAGGTTGTTCGTGTTTTAGCCACCCACCGTTACGTCCGATGGGGCGAGCCCATCGGGGCGTTCTGAAAGTGGGAAAGGCTCCAAGCTCGTTGGGGGCCGAGGAATGCGCAGGCAGAAAGTGTTGGCAAAAAGCGAGACGGACTCCAGACGCTTTTGGTGACAAAATCTCTAGCTCGATTGACGTCGCTTGCGGAAATCGAAAGGTGGCATGAGTCAACACCCAGCAAATATCTTTAGCGTTGCCGCGGCTATTGCCTTGCTATGCGTTGCCTTGCCTCAACCTAAACCGGCAATCCGTAGGCTCGCAACGTCTTCTTGAGTGATTCGATTTCATTAGCGTTGAGAGGTGTCATGGGGAGTCTTAGTTCACCCGTGTCGCGGCCGAGTAGTTTCATGGCGGCTTTCACGGGGATCGGGTTCGTCGCCAACGACAGCATGTCACGGCAAAGCGGGAAGAGTTTGTGATGCCAAGTGCGAGCTAAGTAGTAATCGCCCGCTGTCGCAGCTTTGACCATGGCCAGAATGTCTTTGGGGACAATGTTGCCGGCTACCGAGATGACGCCGCTCGCACCAATGCTCATCATCGGCAACGTCAAGGAATCGTCACCACTGAGGACCGTCAAGTTGGTAAGACTCAGGGCTTGTGAACATTGATCTAATGAACCGGTGGCTTCTTTCAACATAGCGATATTGGGAAGCTCGGCCATCCGGGCGATCGTTTCAGGTTCGATGTTCTTCGCGGAGCGACCAGGAATGTTATAGATGCAATGGGGAATGCCCACTTCTTCGGCAATCGCTTTGAAGTGTTGGTAGAAGCCTTCTTGCGTTGGCTTGTTGTAGTACGGTGCGACTTGGAGCGACGCATCTGCACCGGCTTTGGCGGCCCAACGAGTCAACCGAAGAGCTTCGACCGTCGAATTGCTCCCAGTACCGGCCATGACTTTACATCGACCAGCCGCCATTTGGACGACTTCGCTGATGACGCGCTCGTGCTCTTCATGTGTGAGCGTCGGCGATTCGCCTGTTGTCCCGACGGGTACAAGAACATTCGTTCCAGCTTCGATCTGGAATTCGATTTGTTCTCGAAGCTTGGCGACGTCCAATTGATCATCGCGAAACGGCGTCACAATGGCGACGCCAACACCGGAAAACTCGCTTCCTTTTCGTACCGACATGCTGACTTTTGATCTCAGAAAAAGTGTAATATTGCTTGCAAAACCTCAAACGAGGGCTCTACAAGCTAACTACCTTCTGAAAATCTGTCCAGCTATCGACGGAGATTCAGCAGTTCATCGAACAGCTGTTGGGTCGCCGTAATCACCCGGGCGTTGCTTCGGTACTGCGTACTTGCCAAGACGAGATTGACCAAGTCGCCGCCGACGTCGGTATTTGAAAGCTCCAAAGCACCGGCAGAAACGGTACCGATTCCGTCTTCCCCTGGTCGGCCTTGGATCGGCAAGCCGGTGTTAATTCCTTGTGCAAAAAGATTCTGGCCTCTTTGTTCCAAGCCGCTCTGGTTCGTAAAACGGGCCAAACGAATCAAGCCCAGATCGCGAGTGATCCCGTTGCTAAAAACGCCGCGGATTGTCCCGTCTTCACCAATCACGTAGCTCGTCAAAACTCCCGGCGGTGAACCGTCCTGTCGAGAAGCGGCTAGCGAAGCGTCGTCGGCAGCCAGACCCGAAAGGTTATTGAAGCCGAGTTGGAATTCAAGCGGCTTGGTACTTGGCAAATCATCGCGGTTCACTGCCACGCGATCATTGGTCGATGAAATAAAGTTTCCGTTCCCATCGAAGTAGATCAAACCGGTGCCGACGGCCGTTTTCGAACTTCCTCGCTCAACGTTGTCGGAGGAATCTGCATACCAACGATAAGTCGTTCGCGCATCGGTTCGCGACTCAAGCGACGCGGTCAGTCGAACTCGAATCGGCAGGCCCAGGGAGTCGTAGGCGATGAAGTCGGCGACAGCCCCCTGTCCCTTCCCTTTCTGAACCGAACCGAACGACAGATTTGGATTCGTGACGTTGCCCTGCGGGTCCGTCAAGCGAAAACTCGTTAGGTCAATGGCGATCGAATTATCTTCGCCGTTGTTTCCAACAAACCTCAGTCGACCATTTGTAATACTGCCCCCTGGTGGAACGCTTCCTCCTTCGCCAACGATCGTGTTTTTAGATGCTTGAATGGGATTCGTGGAATCTCCGCTATCGGTTCGAATCCCCATCGACTGCTGCATGAAGTTTTCAAGGTCTTGGACCGTCGATGTCGTCGTGACTTGAAACGAGGTCTCTTCTGTTGAACGACCACCCTTGCGAGCTTTGAAGGTAAGCGTCCCGACTTCGAACGGTTTCGTGTATTCGAAGCCATCGCGACGAGTCAAATTCACCAGCAGTGTATTGGAATCGATCGTCGGCCCGTCTAAATCGATCTTTCTATTCCCAATCGTCGAAAGATTGCTAATCACCGCGTCAGACGTACCGTCGGTATAGGACGTTCCCGGCGCTACGGTGTCGACGAGATAAAAACTGTTCGGATCGTTAGCCAGATTGCGATAGATTCGAACTTGATCATAAGCAGGAAAGCCACCACTCGATGGAGGAACCGGCGGTGTCGGCAAATTTCCTAGGAAAACTCGGCCGCCGGAAATATTCTGCGGCCCAAGCAATGGCGATGGTCGCGATTCGGGTTCACCCGCTTTATAGTAAGTCACCATGTAGGTGTAATTGCCATTGAGGCTTGTGTCGTTCAGAGGTGTTGTCGACAAAGTTGTTGACGTATCGCTATAGTTGCCGCCAGCGGCGGTCGTTCCGTGCAAGAAGAAGTCAGAACCCCCGTTGGCAGTACGGTAAACGCGCATCTGCGTATACTGGGTACCGCCCGAGGGAAGGCCCGTCAGCGTAATCGTATTGTCGGCCGTGGTATTGCCAGCGGGAACGGTAATCGTAATCGGGTCGCTTGGCACACTCTCTTTGCCTGCGGTATCAACGAATGCAACGCGGTATTGATAGATCGCACCTTCAGGGTGATTTCCACCACCATCGGCGCTCGACGGGACGACCGGTGCGACGTTGGGACGATTCGCACTGCTAACGGTAATGCCGGTGCCGGTTGGCGAAGGAATTGCTCCATTGCCAAGGACGCTACTCTGAATGATTTCGGCCGTGTCCGAGATATCGCCTTTGGCGGTCAGCGTCCCTTGAAGCGTTACGCTGGTCGTTGCTTTGGCAACCGCTTCGGTACCGAGCGGCACGGTAATCGCCGTCAAGTCGGTCGTCTGAATGTTGAACTGTTCATCAATTCCATAGCCGAGCAATCGATTGCCAGTCAACGTGACCAGTTCGTTCGCGGAATTGAGTTTGAAAATCCCGTTGCGAGTGTAGAGTGTTTCACCTTGGCCGCCCTGGACTTGAAAAAAACCTTCGCCTTGAATGGCCAAGTCGGAAGGGCTGCTACTGATCTCGATGGTTCCTTGCCGAAAATTCGGCGTGATGCCTGCGACTTGGACACCGAGACCAGTTTGGCGAGGGTTGGTTCCACCGTTGTCATTCGTGGGCGAAGCACCCAAAGACAGCGTTTGAAGGAACTGTGTCGAAAATGCGATTTCCGAACTTTTGAAACCGACCGTTTGTGAGTTGGCCAAATTGTTGCCCAACACATCGATCTGAACTTCGGCCGCGTTCATACCTGTTAACGCGGTACTGAGAGACGACGTAAGACCCATCGCTTCACATTCTCCATTTGAAAGCCGGTGCTCGTGAAAAGCATTCAACGAGCTTAATTGATCGCAAGTTAGCTAGCAACAACGATCAGCTTTCAAAAGCAATCCGTTGCTAGCATTCGGCGCTATGATTTATTTTCATTAATCTCACGCACGTTCTTGATATCGACCGTCTTACCGTCTACGTGAACTTTGACTTGTCGAATGTTGCGATCTTTTTCGTCAATCTTTATCGAGACTCTCTCAACTACCCCATTGATAGCGTCACCTGTATCGTCCAAGCCGTTGACTTTCTTGCCAATCAAAGAACTCGCTGTAGAGAGCTCTTGAGTCACCGAAAAAGAGGTCAGCGTGTTGGTGAGTTTGTCGTTCGCACTCAACGATCGCAGTTGGCTGACCTGCTCCATCAGCGCGGCGTTGTCGGTCGGCTCAAGCGGATCTTGATTCTGCAAGCCAGTGAGAATCAGGTTAAGAAATTCGTCCAGATCCAAGTCCTGAAGACCACCGCCTCGTTGATCCGTTGTGGACTGGGTTGCGGGAGTCGTACTCGTTGTGCTTGGTATACGCGACATGAAGGACCTTTTTCCGTTGTCGCCGTTCGTTCAACTAACCTAGCGGGCGTTCAAAAAAACCACACTGTGTTCGTGAAACGAACGGCGACATTGTCAACCATCGGTTTATGAATATCGAAAGCCTATCGACACATGCATGGCGATAGGCTTTTGAATTTGAAGTTTGCTACAGGCCGAACGCCTGATTTGCTTGTCGGTGACCTAAGTCCCGAATTCGGGCTTGCGCCGGCCAAGCTGTTCTTGCAAGCGTTGCACAATACTGGTGTGCATTTGGCTAACACGGCTTTCGCTTAGATCCAGGGTGGCGCCGATTTCTTTCATCGTCATCTCTTCGTAGTAGTAGAGGATGATGATAAGGCGTTCGTTGCGATTGAGCCCACGCGTTACCAAACGCATGAGATCACCCTTCTGAACGCGATGCGTTGGGTCTTCGCCACGCTTGTCTTCAAGCACATCGATTTCACGGACGTCTTTATAGCTGTCCGTTTCGTACCATTTTTTGTTGAGCGATACCAAACCGACCGCGGCGGCCTCACTCTTCATCTTCTCGATTTCTTCGATCGGAAGTTCCATATGGGCCGATAGCTCCCCATCCGTTGGAGCTCGACCATATTTGGTTTCGAGGGCTTTGTTGGCTTCGCCAAGCCGACTCGCCTTGCTACGAACAAGACGGGGAACCCAGTCCATTGTTCGAAGTTCATCGAGCATCGCGCCGCGAATACGCGGAACGCAATACGTCTCGAACTTGACGCCTCGCGACATATCGAACGCGTCAATCGCATCCATCAAGCCAAAAATGCCAGCACTTGTCAGGTCGTCAAGCTCTACCCCTTCCGGCAATCGAGATCGAATTCGTTCGCCGTTGTAGCGAACCAACGGCATAAACCGCTCGATCAAGATATTCCGCAAGTCTACGTTGTCCGGGTCTTGCTTGAATCTGACCCAAACGTCCTGAATATCCAAATCCGACGTTGTCGTCGTTGCCATCCAAACCTCCATGTAATCAAAAACGACAGGCCAGCATTCCATGCAGCTCGTCGCAAGAGTCGGTGAACTCTAGCGTCTGAATTTACAAAATGCCATGCCAATCCTTGAGCGAATCGGGGGGGGTGCTGTCAAGCATCCTAAGTTGTCCTCGTTGACGTTGATTTGGCTTGCATTCGATAAACCTCGACCTTCTTCCGAAAGTTAGCTTCGAGCGACTGTCGAATCACTGATTCAGCAGTAGCCCCTATCAAGAAGCCAACGATTGCAAAAATCACGAGCAAACTAAGCCCATTCCAAACGCCTGACGCAAAGTCGCCGCCGCTCAAGCATTGCTTGATCAATCCGAAGATCATCGCAATGCATCCTAATCGAGCAGCGTAAGCTCGCGCCATCATTTCGGTCTCGTAGGTATCGTATGCAAGGCAAATTCTGTTCTGACCCGACGCGAATCGAGCCGTACGAAAACAGAGCTACCAGTCGTACACATATCGTCTTGCTCTCGGCCAAACTTTAGAAATTCTTTGCTTGGCCTTAGACTTCCGCAAGTCCTTCGAGATCGAACATCTTCTTCCGAGTTTACCCAGCTTTTCCGAACTCTTTATTAGCTCCCCATCAATCGTGGGCTACCCTTCCCAGTGAATCGTGTGACAAAAATTGACGAGCGTTTTTTTGAAGTCGCCTTTTGAAGATGCGTGTAATAGACCTGAAGGGTCGGTACAACCTATGCCGGGGCTGACAAGCCCCGGTCTGGAAATCGTTCGGTAATGAAGCCCCAACGGGGCGGCACAACTGGGTTTGTATCGCCCCTTCAGGGCTCAGGGTCCGAGAAAACTTGGATCCGGTGGCTTTCGCCACCGGCATAGGATGTTCCGGGCCTTCGGCCCTAAAGAGAGTGTGCAACTACGAAACGAGGGTCGCAACTTCGAAACAAGGGTCGCAACTTCCGAACGAATGTCATTGGCTTCCGAACGAGTGTCACTGGCTTCAGAAGTATCTTTGCAGGCTTCGAAATAATTGCCTCAGGCTCATAAATCCATACTTGTACTGAAAGACAATTCACAGCGGATCTACCTCTTGCGACACGACGTCCACCACCCATTAGCGATAGCTCAGAGCAAGCCAACTACACGTTGGTGTTTCGCGGTGTTGCTATTTGCAATCGCCGTGTCATCCATCGGCTGTGCAACGCTAAGCATCCCGGCTTTTGATCCAAGCGGTAACCGGATATTCGCCCCAACGCCGACACAGATTACGCTCCCACAACTGCACGGGCCGACTGGTCGAAGCATCGTTCCGAACTCCAGCTTCCCGGACCCCCCGCCACCGCCCGCTTGCTTGCAAGGCCCCGCCGCCCCGAAAGCCGCAACCACCAAACCGTCCGCAGACGACCGTGGCCGTTGTGGCCAGATACTTCTTACCCCGACTCGACTGGTCGCTCCTGTCGGTGGTGAAGTCGTTTTGCTGTCTGGCATCTGCGGCGAGGATGGCTATTTTGTCTCGGGCGAACCGATTGAATGGATGCTCGATCCCAAAGGGGTGGGCGAAATCATCGAAGTCGGCGACGACATGAAGGGGAAGCGAAAATCGTACTTCACTTCCAAGTCCAACAAACCGGCGGTGGAAAAGCTTGACGTCGACTTTGCACGCGGTCGAACGAGTTCTGAAGCAGGGGTCATCACCCGTGGGTCGATACGAGGCTCCGATGACTTGAAGATCAAAAAGGGTCAGACGTGGGTGAGCTTAACGAGTCCGTCCGAAGGCTTATCGCGAGTGACAGTTCTCGCGCCTGACGCCGAAGTGTGGGACAAACGCCGGCAAACGGCAACCATCTATTGGATCGATGCCAGCTGGCAGTTCCCCGGCAATTTGAACTTGAACGTAGGCGAAGATGCCACGCTTCTGACGCGAGTTACGAAGGCCGAGGGTTACAAACCTGCCGAGGGATGGGTCGTCAAGTATCGTCTGCTTAACGAAGGGGTCGGACAATTCCTAACACTCTTTCCAGGTGAAACGGCTGCAGGGACCGATCGCAAAGTCGACGCCGATAGCAAAGCCATCACGCAACTCCGCAACGCAACTGGCAAGCCCGCCACCGCAATCGTCGGAATTGAAATTGAAAAACCAGGCGAGGCGGAAGGCAATATGCCGCCACTCACCCTTGCTCGTGGCCAAGTCATGGTCACATGGAGTGCGCCACTATTGTCGCTTACCGTGAAAAGCATCGACACAACGACAGTCAACCAACCGGTTGACTTTCATATTGTCCTTGTCAACGCAGGCGACAAAGCAGCCGAGAACGTTCAACTAACGATGAATCTGAAGAACAACTCGCTTCAAGCAACGTACCCGAACTACCCGCCCAATTACTTCACCAGTACACCACTCGGTGCTTCGTGGAACATCGGAACGATTCCACCGCGACAAGCATTCGAGACGAACATCCAAATCAATCCAACGGCGCCAGCCGATAATCGGATCGAATTTACTTATACGGCGTCCCCCAACCTTAGAGATTCCGTCCCCAAACCGCTCCTAGTCGTTCAGCCTCAGATCGGACTGAAGTTTACACCGGCTCGTGGAAGTGAACCGGTCGAGATCGGTCAGCCCGCCGTCTTCGAGGTTATCGCTACCAACACGGGAAAACAAACGATCAATGATTTGACGCTGTTGTTCGATGCCGACCCGGGCCTTCAAAGCGAGACTGGAAACAATCGTGAAACGCGAACCATTCGCTATCTCCCAGCTGGGCAATCCCAAACCATTGGTGTTCGGTATATCGTTCGCAAGACAGGTGACCTTTCCGCAAAAGTGCTTGCGCAGATCAATGGCGTTACAGTTGGCGAGCAAACAACGTTCGTGCGTGGGATCGAACCGATTCCGCGTCAACCCGCCATGTCGGTTCAATTGGTTCCAACCAATGGCTCGACGCAACTCGTTCCCAACGTCGACGCTGGTGTGAGCGGGATCGTGCAAAACAATGGACAGACAGTCCTAACCAACGTTCGGGTTCAGGTCGAATATACTCCGTCGCTGGCATTGACGCAGGCCTCGCAGGGGGTCCAAGATCGCCGCGATATCAATTCGGCGATCTGGATTATTCCGCAGCTCAATCCCGGGACGCAAGTCAAATTCGATATGGCCTTCCGAGCCATTGCCGGTTCGCCACCTCCGAAGCTTCGTATCAGTACTCTGAGTGCCGAAGGAACCTCCGCGCAATTTGAACTCCCCTTCACTGTGGCCGGTGGCGGCAACGATACGTCGGTTCTTCCGACCACACCAACTGATTCAAGTGTCCTTCCGCCGCAAAGTGGTGGGGCTGGTTCGCCTTCCACTCCATGGTCGCTGTCGCTTGTTCCGCTTGATCAAACCATTCCAATGCGAAGCAATTCCAAATTCGCTCTCAAATTTCGGAACAATCGGCCGAATCCTGACCAAGACGTTCGCATCGAATTTGGATTGCCGCAAGGCGTACGTTTGATCGGTGTCACCTCGCGTGGGACGCCGGTCCCTGGAGAATTTAGCAATGCCACGCCGAATGTTCTTATGTTGCAATCACTTCAATCGGTTGGTGCTGGCGAGGAGATTGAAATGATTCTTGAGCTTGGCCATGACACGCCAGGAACGCAAGAGCTAGTCGCTTCGATCCGGAGCGCAGCAATGCCTCAACCCATGACGCAGCGCGCTCGCATTAACGTGACGCCACGTTAAACCATTATTCTCTTTCGCTCCCCATTGTCGCCGTTCTCTCTCCATTGTCGCCGTTCTCTCCCCATTGTCGCCGTTCTCTCCGAGAACGCAGCGTGAAGCGGTAGAATCATCGCTAGTTCGCCACGGCCCAACGAGCAATAACGCCCGCTATTTCGCCCGCTACCTTCACGGAGTGAAGGGCGACACTTTTGAACCAAGCCATTGTCGCCGTTCTCTCCCCATTGTCGCCGTTCTCTCCGAGAACGCAGCGTGAAGTGGTAGAATCATCGCTAGTTCGCCACGGCCCAAAGAACAACAAATCTCGCTAGTTCGCCACGGCCCAAAGAGCAACAAAGCTCGCTAGTTCGCCACGGCCCAACGAGCAATAACGCCCGCTATTTTGCCCGCTACCTTCACGGAGTGAAGGGCGACTCGAGTGAGCGAAAGACGACACTAAAAACAAAGCGCTAGCCGATTTCTCGTGGCCAGGATCAGCTAGTGTCTCAGGCCAAATGGTTGATGGCTTCTCATTCCACCTTGATTGTGCGGCGATAGGCGTCGGCAAGGTTTTCGTCCATTCCAACGGTCCATTTCTTACCGTCGGTTTCGACTTCGATATAGTTGGCTCCGATGTTGACGACTGTTCCTTCGACACTCCCAAGCGAAAGCTTATCGCCAACCTTGAGGTTGAGCGTCTTTCCTTCGAGCTTTGAATAAATGAAAACTTCGGCGCCATTCCGGCCAGCCACGAGGCCGCTAACTTCTGCTTGAGAGGCGATATCAAATTTGGGAGGTGCCTTCGTAGGCGGCGCGGGAGGGGGTGGGTCGACGACTTCAATCGTCAACTTTTGAGTGTTCCAGCCCTGAGGAATCCCAGAATCATAAACCAGAAGTTCTACTTCAACCTTTCCAAGCTCAGTAGGGTTCCAACTCAACTTGTCACCCTCTTTGGAAAATTGCATCCCCTTCGGTGCTTCGCTCATGAGCTCAAAACGCAATGTCTGACCAGAATCTTCGTCTTTGGCGGTTGGGCTATAGATGAATGGGACCCCTTTGGTTGCTTGAGCGGTCGCCTTCTCCGGCCAATCAGGAATATGGTTGGCTGGTGAGAATATATTTCGTTGCGTGAGAGCTTTACGATATTCCTCCATCGATTTCGTAATACGAGGGGAAATCCAATCCGGAGAGGCTTGCTTGGATGACGCGGCGTCCAATGCGAGTACTTCCCCGGTCAACGAAATATTGAGCTGGTATGGAGTGTTTAAAACGGGAGTAATCTTCATCGAGATGATTCGATGAAGATAGTCTTTCTCATAAAAGTTAAAGAGGAGCTTGTTGAGAGTTTCGATGGTGCCAGAGCCCGATACGGAAAAACCGTATTTCCGATAAACACCTTTTTCCGAGATATCACGTGGATTAAAGCTCCACTTGGGCGAATTCAAATCGGATGACTTGACCAAGTCAATGAGCCATTCTGTATAATCGGCTTGCGCGCGTTGGCTATCAGACGGAAGCGATCTCGACGAAACCAGTTCAATCTTCTTCCGATTCAATAATCCATCGGTGATGGCCGAATCTTGACTGACGACCTGCGTCTTAAGTTGATCGATCCGATCCTGCTTTAGCTGAAAACCCTTGCGAACCGAATTGAAGGTATAGCTACCGACAGCCACAACCAGGGCTGCGCCGACTCCAAGTGCAAGTATTCTTTCGCGAGGTGTCATGTTATTCTCCCACCGTTCCGGCGAGTGGAGCCTGAGTTGGCAAGGTATCTTTTTCCTTCGAATCGGCTGGCGGGGATGGCTTGTCCGGTTTCATATCAGGCGACTTGTTTTCTGATTCATCCGGTTGCTTTGGATCTGGCTTGACTTCCTCGGTGGAAGCTTCTTTTGTGGATTCCACTTCCTTGATTTCTGGCTCGACCTCTTTCCGTTTGGGAGGCGGCAAAGTCATGGGGTCAGCTACTTTCGTTGGCTGAATCAGGATCTCGGGGTCGACTGTCCAGCCGTAGATGTTGTTGCGGTCGTTACCAGGCCGAATCTCCTTGGAACCGACTTGATGGAGTTCATCTCGCAATTTCTCTTCGAGTTGTGGAACAAAGTTCTGATCAATGATATCGACCTTCGAGGAAATTTTTCCTTGATTCGACATAGGTATCAGCGAAATAGTCGTGTCTCGGATGATCATCTGCTCAGGTGGTAGTGCTCGCTCAGAGAGATAAGCCAATTCGTCTAGCCACTGAATATCACCTTTGAGATACTTTTCTACCTTCTGCCAATTGACAGTGTTCTGTTGCGACAGCTTTACGTTTGGTTCCATCAATTTTACGTCTTGCGTGAGTTTCGCGATTTCAGCATCGAGCTTGCGATGTGTAGTGGTGTACCACCAGTATCCGCCACCGATCACCAGTGAAGCGGCGATGGCAGCCAGGGCGTATTGACGAATGGGCTTCTGTTTTTCTTGGCGTTGACGAGGATGCAACAAATCAATCGTTGTATTCGACGGGGTCGACTTAGACGTCGCGCGGTATTGATGTAGCATCCCAATCAACGGAGCAAACTTGCCGTTGTCGGTTGAGAACTCGATTGACTTTCTGGTCTCTACGAGGCTGAATGGATCGATCACCTCAACCGGCATGTTGAGACTTGATTCCCACTCCGCGATGGCGTTCGCGGCATTGGTGTTGCGTCCCCAAAGGACCAAGCGTTGCACTTGAAGCCCTGGACGAGCATTCATGGCGGCGATGAGCGTGCGGCGGATTTCACCGACACTGAGAACGCCAAGGGGCTGATCTTCACTTACAGCCAAGCGGACCGTTCGCATGAAGCTCACGTTGCCTTGTTCCAAGACAACCATTTCCGCTTCATCGGCCAACACATCGACCAAGAGAACGGTCGCGTCCTTCGAGATCGGCGACTTCGAGGATTCGGATCCCAACGTTCCCGAAGCCATCGGGCGTATC
Source organism: Pirellulaceae bacterium (assembly GCA_031411055.1). GTDB lineage: Bacteria > Planctomycetota > Planctomycetia > Pirellulales > Pirellulaceae > JAIYDQ01. The sequence goes on along the minus strand of JANOAI010000395.1, from coordinate 6,329 downwards.
CCAAGTTGCTTTAAATTAAAGCCGGCGTCGCTGCAAACGCGTTTTAATTGTGAGATGAGCGACGGGTTGATGGTGGCGGCGGTGATTTCTTGGCCGTCGATTTCTTCGCCGCTCTCAGCCGAATTCGATTTGGGAATCGTCACAAAGTCGATTGGCCACGTGTCACCGACATTGGCAAAATGCCGAATGGCAGTAAAGCGAACCATATCCGGAAGTTCGTTTCGATCGGCCTTCGGAACCATGAAGCTACGAAGTTCGATTTGGCCACGACTAACCGCAACTATAATGTCGCCGGAGGTGTGTCCTGCTTTCGAAGCAAGATCGCGGATAATCGGCGCAACGATCGAAAGCTCGACAGTCGCATCGGGGGAGCTCGACGGAATGAAATGGGATAGAGCATGATCGATGCTAACGGAACTTCCGACGCTACCCGACACGAGTCGGACTTCACGATGATCCCATTCAACGGCTAAAACGCGTGTCATTGATTACCTTATTTTCCAGTCAGTGGCAGTCCGGTGGCGCGCTGGCCAAGAACGGCGTTCGAAAAACCGCGACCGAGATGATCCATTCGACGATAGGCCACAACCGTCGGAACGGCTTCTGCCGAATCGATGATCGCTTCAACGCGGGCAAAGGCCGCTCCTTGTTCGTAGTAGCCGATCGACTGAGCCTTGTAGACATCGCCGCCAGCGGTTACGAGTGGTAGGAGGGACTTCATTTGTTCTAGTGTGATCAAACCCTCGACCATCGGCCATGTTTCATATTTCCGATTTTCGGTTTCAGATTGTTCCGCCCGAGCCTCCATCAGGATATCGACCAGCTCCGTCGTCATCCCTGGAATCCCCGCAATCACCTCCCGAGGAGCCTCGTTAATGTTGATTCGGCCAGGAATCACCGGCCCGTCGACGGTCGTCAATTTGTCCATAATGACGGGCAAATAGAGGGCCATCGCCGCCGGATCGGCTTGAAATGGGGAGCGATAAATGACTGTTTCGTTGTTCTTTTGAACAGCAATTGTGGCCCCGATTAGGTCAAGGATTTGCGAAAATTGAGCTTTCGCCTGACCAGCCAAGTCGACTTCGATTGCGCCTTCTTTCCAGTCCGCTGTTCTTGTATTCGTTGCGCCCCCAGTGCCTCCGCCGCCTCCGCCTCCGCCTTGACCACCACCCCCGCCGGGACCTCCTCTCCCTCCGCCAGGTCCGCCTTTACCACCATCGGGTCCACCCTTTCCACCACCAGGTCCGCCTTTACCTCCATCGGGTCCACCTTTGCCACCATCGGGTCCACCCTTGCCTCCTCCTGGACCGCCTTTACCACCATCGGGTCCACCCTTTCCTCCAGCAGGTCCGCCTTTACCACCACCAGGTCCACCTTGACCACCACCACCTTGCCCAGCGCCACCTTGACCGCCGCCGCCTTGCCTCGCGCCACCTTGACCACCACCACCTTGACCGCCGCCGCCTTGACCGCCACCGACTTGACCGCCACCGTTGTTACCATTGGTAGGACGTCCGCCAAGACCGCCTCGCTGCGCAAATACGTTCAGATTTGAAAATTGGATATCGTCCGCAATCGTTCGAAGTATTTCGTCCCAACGGGTAGGTGGATTCACCGGGAAATCGAATACAAACGTGGCACGACCTCCTCCGCCAGGGCGAACGTTACCGCCACCCCCAGGACGACTATCACCGTCTCCACCACCGCCACCATTGCCACCATTGCCTCGCCCTCCTCCCGGACCCCCTTGACCGCCATCGCCGTTACCTCGTCCTCCACCCTGGCCACGACCTCCACCTTGGCCACCTCCACCTTGGCCACCTCCACCGCCTCCTTGGCCACCACCACCTCCGATGCCGCCTCCACCTCCGATGCCGCCTCCACCTTGTTGTCCGCCGCTGGCGTTGCCAGGACCGTTTGCGCGATAGGCTACGATGAACGATGCCCAATCGGCGTTGCCAAGTGCAGCATCCAGATCGGCATCAAGCTGTGTCAGGTCTTTGCTATTGATGTTGATGCGCGGTGCGCCGGTCGAATCGACATTCTTTTCGCGACTGTAGAGGGTGAAGTATTGAGACCATCCCAACATCGGAATGGCCGTGTTAAGAATCGTTCCATCATCCATCGTTACCGTTGTCGACGTTGCCTGAAGCGTTTGAATGGAAGTGCCAGCCAGTTCAAAATTTTCGAGAACTCCGTTTCGGTTCTGATCAAACCCAAATAACAGCTGCGGAGTGACGCCACGCACCAGAAGCAATTCGTCGACCGAATAGATGGGGCCGTTGGCAGCAGAATAAGGAGTTGGAAGTTGCGAGTAGTATTCGCTCTCGGCACCGTACGCTCGCGGTTCGTCATCTTCGTCGATGTAATCCAAAATTGCATCCGCAATTTCGGGGGTCATGCTTGGCAAACCCAAGAGGAGTTTCTGGCCGGTTCCGCCGGGACCACCGCTTGACGTTGCTGACGCCGTCGCATCGGCAAGTCCGCTGGGAATCCCCAAAGCAGAAAGTCCGGCTGCTCCTTGTCCCAAAGCTGCACTGGCGGCGCCAGCGCTATTCATCAAACGATCGATGATAACCAGAGCATTCAAATTGAGTTTGGCTGATTCATTTTGCAAGCCGAAACGAGCGCTCGTGAAACTGCCTTGGGCATCTAAGTCCGGCGCAACGATTGAAAAATGGCAAAGCTCTTTCGGATCGGAATCAGCAACAATGTTAATCGCTTGAAAATAGGTCGCGTTGTTCCATATGCCGCCCATTTCCGATCGCGTAGCCTTATTGTTGGCCAACATCAAACGAGCTGCGTTGATGCCTGAATCGGCAGCACAACGTGCTTGCGTCGTTCGGTTGATGAGCAAAGTCTCTTCGAAGTTCATCAACATCGATTCCGAAAGCGATAGCGATGTGAGAGAGATACCGCTTACGACAAGCAGGACAAGTAACAATAGGAAGGCGGGGCGATTGGTCGAAAGTCGATTGCGAAAGGGAATAGGTCGTACCGGGACAGCGTCTAGGTGTTTTGGAGTCGAGGACCCGAATACTCCCACGCGTAAATGGTCGAGGAAATGCGCAGGCCGGACATTGCTGGGCATTGGTAACCTCTCCCGCTTGCGGGAGAGGTCGGACGCGGTAGCGGCCGGGAGAGGGTGTTCTTCACCGCAGGGAAAGTACGGCCCTCTCCCGGGCCGGAGAGCCCGACCTCTCCCACGAAGACGTGGGCGAGGTAACGCATATGCCAGAAGATATCTAAAGGCTGCACTCCAACGAATAGGTCCTTTATGACTCATACGACCAATTTGTCCTATTCTTCTTTCCTGCGAGCATCGGTTCATGATCCCAATCCTAAACTGCTGGCGGCGGTGTCGGTACCTTCGGTGGTGGTCGATTGTTCGGCTGGTGTCTTCAGGAGTTGAACCCCGGGAATGACAACAAGTGTGCTGTACGTTTCCAGACCGGTTTCGGTCTTGGGTAGGGTAATCAAAGTTGCGAGTGGTGTGCCGGGAGTGATGGGGGCTTCACGGGCATAGCGCGAGTGCTGCATAGCGATCGTGATTTGCACAGCCCATGGAAGCCCTTGTGAACTACTATCCCAAGAAGTTACCCACTGCAGGCCATCAAAGTATGAAAAGGATAACGCAATAATTTCCGGTGCAATAATTTGACCAGTGGTTTGTAGCTGTTGCGTTTGCGCTTGTTCGTTGGCCCAACGGGTAACGGCTCGGTCAAGCGACCGTCGTACCAAACCGGTATTCTTAAGGGGATCGGCTCCAGCAATTTGGTTTAGCTGATCTTGAATGCCGTAAAGTTGTGGTGCTTGAACAAAGTAAGAGACCTTTTTTGAGTCACTCGGAATATCGACAATTCGAGGATCGAACAGGCTTTTGGTTTCGCCAATATACTCATCTGGCCGTGGTGGTCGCGAAACGTCGATTTCGATAACAGAATCGGTTCCGATTAAGCCTGGCGGTGGCGCGACCGTAGGAGCCGCCGTCGCATCGGTCATCCCGGCCGATGCCGCTCCAGTACTTGCCGTTCCTGTTCCAGTCGCACTTCCGCTCGAAGCTCCGCTTGCGCCCCCCGAACCAGAAGTTGTGCTAGTCGAAGAGGTCTGTCCGGTCAGGGTTTGTCCAGCTGCCGAACCTTGTCCAGTTGTTCCACCAGTCGTCCCTAACCCGCCAGCGGCGCCGCCCGCGGATTGTCCTGCACTACCGGCTGCAGAAGCCGTTAGAAACGCCTCCAGTGTTTTTGCGTCGTCGTTTTGATAATCACGCAAGACGCTACGAATATCGTCCGCCATCATGGTAAGAATGGCCCGTGCAACTCGCGTTTGCCGGATGTTGTCCTTCGCGACTTCAAGCTGCCCTTGATAGATTTGAATGAGGCCGCCAATCAATATCGTTGCCAACACCGTTAAGCTAAGGGCTAGAATGATTTCGAGGAGGGTGATAGCGGGTCGATAGGGCTTTGGCAAGCGAGTACGAACAAGTCCACGATGACCAATAGGAGCATTCCTTTTTGCTTTGGTTGGCTTAAACGATCGCAATGCCTGGCTGTTCACTTGGCGGCTCCGGTTGAGCTCGAGGAACCTGTGCCAGCGGCAGACGTGCTGGTCGCATTCGGGTCGGTGGCGGGTTTGGTATCAAGACCCAAATTCGGATCGATAATCCATTGAACCAATCGCGATAGTGGCCGGGAAGATTCACTCATTCCAATTTCGTCGGTGACGTTAATACCAATCCCCACCATGTTTGGAATTTCAGCCGGGACAAGTTCGAGTGCGTAATACCAAGTCGATCCATCGGCGGAAGTCGACGGGGTCCACTGAGTTGGTTGGAGTGGAATGGCACCCGAGATCGCTTCGGCCATTTTCCCTTCACAGATCATTTGTGCTTGCGTCATCCGACGAGCTTTCAATCCGTTGTCGGATGCCTGATGCATGATGCTCGCCAAAATGCCAGTCGCGATTCCAAGAATCGACAAGGCAAGGAGAACTTCCAACAGCGAAAGACCGAAACGCGAGGACGATCGATTCATTTTAGCCTCCCACCACGGACGGCATTTCAACGACTTTGACTTCACCGATCAGCCCGCGAAGCTGAACTGCAAAACGACGTCCACGCTCGTTCTGAATGACCAAATGGGCGGTGGATGCAGACCCGTCAGGATAGAACATGATCGGCTGTGACCAACCGGTGGCCGCTGCGACCATGGTGTCCGTAACACTTTGCTCGGACATTGAACGCGTATCGTTCTGCATCTGAGCGTCTGCAAAGACGATCCCTTCTTCCAAAAGGAGTTGGCCTTCCGTCGGGTCAGGCATCGAGCCGCCGACCATGTTGCCGACTGCTTCCGTTTCGATGGCTTGTCCGAGCTGAGTAACGATCGTGGCCCCGACCGAGGCTTCGACTTCATCACTCGCCTTCAGCCAAGGTTGAACGACATACTCGGAAGTGCCAAGATGGCAACGGAACGTTTGCGCTTGGCCGGTGCGAATGGCTTCGACACGGGTCCTTTGAAGCTCTAATTGAAGTTTATCGACCGCGTAGAAAATTCGCCGACTGGTGATCATCCCGTCGTAAGTCGGAATTGCAACGGAAACGGTTACGGCAATAATCGACAGAACAAGGAGCAATTCGATGAGTGTAAAACCACGGCGATTCATACATCGTTACGACGTGATGTCGTCTTCCGTGTTAGATTGACCATCAGGTCCCAACGAACGAATTTCGAACGTCGAACCAGTAACTTTGTATTCGTAAGGACGGCCCCAGGGGTCGGGGCCAACAGGCTTATCGAGTACGGCACTCCACTTCGAAGGATCAGCGAGATCGGAAGGTTGTGTTGACAATGCGTCAAGCGATGAAGGAAGGGACCCGACAAGCAATTGATAAGTCTTCACGAAGCCGGACAGTCGAGATAGTTCCGATTTCGCAAAACTCTTATTGGCTTTATCCCCGACGGCGCCAAAGTTAATCACCACGGCTCCTGCGACGACAACCAAAATCGCGAGAACCAACAGGACTTCGATGAGTGTAAAGCCACGACGTGTTTTCTGGTTGAGTTTCATTTTGCGATTGAGCATGGGGTTCTTCTCCTTTTAGGCGAGAGGTGGGGAAAGTATTCGATATTGTGAAAAGTTTGTTTCGAGTGTTGGCTTGGTCTACTTCGACTGTCCTAAATCATTTAACACGAAGCGCAAGCGAGTGGTTTCCTTGAGGTTTCGATACCCAAACCACTCGCTTGCGCTTCGTGTTATCAATGCGATTAAGCCTTCCGGAAGAATTTGGGACAGTCGGACTAGTGCTTCTTCACAGCTAACTGGACAGCGCC
>JANOAI010000394.1:0-5274 GCA_031411055.1 Pirellulaceae bacterium | reverse complement strand
AAGCACCTCGGAGCCCGGCATCGAGTTGCCTTCCATGAACTTCTGGACGGTGTAGAAGCCCTTGCTTCCTTTGTGATTGGGATGGCACCAGCAGGCTTCGGGATACCACTTGATGTCAATATCACCCCAGAAGAAGCGAGTGATCAGCGGCATGACTTGCGAGGCACTTTGAAGCGCATCGAATAACTGTGTTGAAGAAGCCTTCGGATGGCGTTCCGCAAGGACGCGTTCGAAGTGGGAGTCTGGCAAGGAGGGATCAAAAGCCAGCCGTCCCCAAAGCATAAACGAATACCATTGTTTCTCCATGACCAAAGGGCGTTTGCCTATCGCCGGGTTACGTTCGAGGAAATCGCGTCCCCAGCAGTATCCATCCGGCCCCATGTAAAAGCCCGCAAACTTGTCCGCTGATGGCATGTTCAAAATGTACTCGCGGGCATAAGCCGGATCGCCAAAGCGGAACGTATAGATGTCATCGTTTCGCACGGTGAGCCAGGTCCGCATTCCGGGGGCGATGTTCTCAAGCAAGGGTTGGATAAAGGGAGGCTTGGTAATCGAATACATGTGTGCCACGGAATACTTGAAACTGAAATCAAAGGTCCCCGGATAGTCGTTGAAGGCATCAAGGATCTCGCTTTGTGCAGTCCAGTGGAAACGATGAATCATGTTGAACTTGCGTTTAGGATCTTCCTTCAAGGCATCACGCACGCCTTCGCCGTAGGTGTCCCACAACCAAGCTTCTTTGACTTTGGAGTCCATGTCATGGGGCATCCCTTCGCCCGCGGTGATCCCCATACCGCCCAACAGCGGGTACGTCTTCACCATTTCACGAACGGTTGCCCGGAAATATTTTTTCGTAATGTCGTTCCCCATGTCGTTGGTGATGCCATGTTTACCATCGGCACCGAACGTGAATACGTTCCAGGTGAAGACGTAAAGTGTGATCCCGCGATCGGCAGCCTGCTGCATGACCCAACGCCAGAACTCGATCTTCTCATCAATCTTGATCCGCTTCACGACTTCATGGTCGGCGAGCATCGCAGGTCGCACCATATCGTTCCCCGCCATGCTGAATTGATCATCGAGCTTAACTCGCGTACGCCAGACGTCGTCCAAAGCAACCTCGGGGTACTCAGGCACCTTCACCATTGAGGGAAAAGGATGGAGACTCCAAAGCGAGAGGACGTTGTAGCGATTGCGAGCCATGGCATCGAGATAGTCGATCCAGAAATCTCGCTCCCAGACTTCCGGAATATTTGCTTGAGCCGCGTCAGAGCAGTCTGTGTAGCTGGGAGTTCGCAAGTCGAGCGGAATGTTGAACTTGATACCGCGCCTCGCGATATGCGGTTTGTTGTCGGAGTCCGCCAGAGAGTCAAGCGTGCCGAGTCGAATCGCTTCCGCAATATCCAAGCCGCCATACATCGCGCCGACTTCATCGGCACCTCGCACTGTGATGACGCGACGATTGTTGTCATTCTTTACACGAATGCTGTAACTCTGTGCCGCGGCTTTGTCGCCCTTCTCGACCTTGATCGCAATGCGAGTCGCATTCGCGTCTTTGACCAAAGCCAGCCCTTTCGCTGCGGCTTCACGACGAATCTCTGCCTCAGCAAATTTCCCCGGTCCGCCCGTCGCCGGGTCGTTTAACAGATCGAGGTTCCCAGCCACCGCGGGCGCAGCAAACAACAAAACAAGGAATGCAAGCCGTAGGATCATCATGGTCGCCGGTAAAAAGTTAATAAACGAAGTATTGAGAATGCAAGCAGAAGACCGCCGATTTACCGTGCGGAACTTTGTGTTTTCCACTAACAAAAGGGCTGCCCGCAAAACTCTCTCGCCGGTTGGATTTGCCTTCGGAAAATCTAACCGGCGAGAGACGGGACTGCATAAGTATCTGGTGTAGCTAAAAGCCGAAAAAACCGTTGGACAAGCCAGCGGGATTTCTTTTGCGACGCGACTTGTTTTGTAGCGTTCAGGGAGGACCGTCAGTTTCTTGTTCTTACCCATTATACCACTCAGCCTGCTGAGGCTCGCTTGAGTTCAACCTTCGCCTGCTTTTCGAAGTAGCGAACAATCGCCCCGTGATCGGAATCGCCGAAGTCATCGATCTTTAAAGCCTGCATGATTTGCATCACGGATGCAGTCAAAGGGAGCGGCGCGCCGACTTCATGCGAAGTATCCAGCGCGTTGGCTAGATCCTTGATGTGCAGGTTAATCCGAAATCCTGGATTAAACTTCCGATCGAGCATCAGCGGAGCCTTCGCATCCATGACGGTACTCCCCGCCAGTCCTCCACGAATGGCTTGATATACGAGCTCCGGCTCGACTCCAGCTTTGGCTGCCAGCACCATCGCCTCGGATACGGCTGCGATGTTCAGCGCTACTACGACTTGGTTGGCCAGTTTCGTAACGTTGCCCGCACCGATTTCGCCGACTCTTACGACCGACGCGGCCATCGCTTTGAAAATCGGCACGCATCGATCAAAAATTTCTTGCTTGCCACCGACCATGACCGAGAGCGTGCCTTCAATCGCCTTGGGTTGTCCACCGCTGACAGGAGCGTCGAGCATCTCGATCCCTTTCGCCGAGAGTTCGGCAGCAATCTCTTTGCTTGCCAACGGTGCGATCGAACTCATATCTGCAACGATGCAACCGGGTCTTGCTCCTTCGATCACACCATTCGGGCCGAGGACAACCTGCTTGACCTCAGGGGAATTCGGGAGCATCGTAATGACAAGCTCGACTTCGGATGCAACCTCTTTCGGCGAAGACGCGGACGTCGCTCCGGCAACGACAAACTCTGCGACCGTTGCAGCGGTTCGACTGAAGATGACAAGCTCGTGCCCCGCCTTGAGCAGATTCTTGCACATGGGCTTGCCCATGATGCCGAGTCCGATAAATCCAATTTTCATTTGCGAATTGATTTCCTAATGGATGGTCTGGTGAATTGAATGAACACGAAGGGCAGTCGGCAAGCGGAGCGGACTGCTACCGTTTGAAAACCCGCCCTCGAGCTTCTCTCCAATCAAAATCAGGGTTGAGAAAAACCTGTACGACGGACTTCCAGTCCGTCGGCCGCAACTTCAGTCGACGGACTAGAAGTCCGTCGTACCCTAAATCTGAATTGAAACGAAACACTAGGCTATCGATAAAATCTCCTTCTTCCAGCCGAGGGATCCAACGGTGTCCGGCAAGGGGACATACTCCAGACCATCCCAGCCAGCGTATCTCCATCTCGCAAACGTCCCACCGCAAAGAAGCCAAAAGCCATCGTGGAAGCATTGCCATTTCGTGACATGTTAGCTAACCTGTCACTAGTGTGCAATGGCTGCGTGATGTATTTTTCTGCTTAGATGCTTTAATTGAGCCAAGACACCGTTTGCTTTCCGCGATTAGGATCGAAAAACCGCAATGACTGCCCAGCCGCCAGCTGCTTTACGAAACCGAAAGTTCCTCAAGGATCAGGCCTACGACCAGATTAAGCGAGACATTCTCGTCGGGCGACTTACCAGCGGCATGCTTTTATCCGAGCGTTCGATTGCGGAACAGCTGCATCTCGGCAAGGCCCCAGTGCGGGATGCCATCAACCGATTGAGACAGGAAAACTATCTCACGGTCGTACCACAGCAAGGAATCATGGTGAAGCAACTCACCACGAAAGATATTGCGGATACATTGGAAGCTCGACTGATGATTGAGCCTCAGGTTGCTGGTCGGCTGGCAGGGAATTTATCGAATAACCTTCGACAATCCTTAGAGGCGAACTTGTCGCACCAACACAAATGCGTTGAGAGTGGTGATTCCCTGGAGTTTGTCAAATGGGATGTGGAGTTTCATCTAGGACTCTTACGCGCTCATGGCAATTCAGACTTGATAAGCATGATGGAGCGAAGTTGCGAACGAACGTTTCAGGCAATTTATCGCGCTTTCAACGGTTTGGTGGGTCGACTTGATTCTGCTCACAAAGCCCACAAAGGTATCCTGGCATCGATCATACGCGGTGATGCCGAACTAGCGTCAAAGCGAATGATCAAGCATATCGAAGATACTCGTAGTCTCACGAACCTATCTTGAGGCAGTAATTGCGTGCGCTTTGCCAATCGGAGTTGTCTTTCGATTGCGGTTGATCGGCGTGGGCGTTTTGACGCAGTGATTCGCAAACGTGCTCTAGTTCGAACTAGAGCAGCGCGTCACGAATTCGGATCACCTTGAGCTGGCTGGATATAAGGACATGCCAAAGGACGAGCGATTGTCGCTCGAACAAGCTCGGCAAATGCGGCATGGCTTCTACGCTTGCATCAGCTATACCGATGCGCAGGTTGGAAAATTGCTCGATGCTTTGCAGCAACTCCAGTTAGACTTCAACACTATTGTTGTTCTGCTCGGTGATCATGGCTACTGGTTGGGAGAAGCCGATCACTGGTGCAAGGGTACCAACTTCGAACTCGACAGACGCGTGCCGTTGATGATTCGTACGCCAGGACTTGTGCAGCCCGGTGTCGCCACCGAATCGCTTGTCGAATATGTCGATCTCTATCCGACCATTGCCTCGTTAGCAATTCTATCGACGTCTAAAGACCTCGATGGGCAAAGCATTGTGCCTATTCTCAACGATCCTGCGGCAAGAGTTCACGAAAGCGTCTTGAGCCAGTTCTCGCGGCCATTCGCAGCGGGCAATCCCGAAGTCATGGGCTATTCGATCCGCACAGACAAGCATCGCTTCACTCGCTGGCTCGATTGGAAGAGCAAGGAGTTGAAAGCGGAGGAGCTTTACGATTACACGTCGAGCGAGAGTGTAAACCAGGAGGGGGAGTTTCGAATCGAACGAAACAACGTTGTCGAACAGCCCCAGTACGCAAGTCTACGGGATCGGTTACGATCGAGTTTAGATGAGATGCTCAAGAGACGCGTGAAGCCGGTTTCGTTGGAGACAGAAGGCAAGAAAGCCAAGATGCAAAAGAAACAGGAGAAACGATGATGGCTTTCGCTTCGAAGATCTCTTTTCTCTCTAGACTTTGCAAGTGAGAGGGACGGGGTGGTTTGATGAAAATGTCGGAATCTATTGCCCTTAGGCGTATTGCGCAAGGCAATTTTCCTACGAACTTTTTTCCCTTCGCCCCCGTCATCGGGGAAGAAGGGTCGGGGATGAGGGGGCTGTGGGAATCGCATCCAATACTCGTTTCTAGACAAGGAATTCCGCGGTTTCCCAGTGTAGAACTAGGTTGTATGCATCACCAGATTTCAGCCCTCACCCCCGACCCCTCTCCCATAAGAATG
>JANOAI010000393.1:0-13271 GCA_031411055.1 Pirellulaceae bacterium | reverse complement strand
TGATTCGACCATCAAAATCGAAGACTTGATTTATGAGTTATGCAAACAGTACACAATTGAGATCGTGACGCATAATATGCAGCAGGCGTCGCGTTGTTCCGACCAGACCGCTTTCTTTTATAATGGTGCACTGGTGGAAAGCGGTCCAACTCAGGATATCTTCACCAATCCCAAAAATAAGCAAACGGAAGACTATGTCACCGGGAAGTTTGGATAATCCATGTCACTCCATCTAAGCCGTGATTTGGAAAAGCTCCATCGAGAAATATTGATCCACGCCGGTCGGGTCGAGCATCTTCTGAATAGAGCTGTTCAGGCTCTCTGCGATCGACGTCAAGAACTCGTAAGTGAAGTTTTGCAAGAGGACGACGTTGTGGATCGCAATGAGGTCCACATTGAAGAAGAATGCCTGAAGCTCCTTGCATTGCACCAACCGGTGGCGGGCGATCTACGTCGCATCACGACCATTCTGAAGATTAATGTCGACTTAGAACGTATTGCCGACCTCGGCTGCAACATTGCCGAACGGGCTGATAGTCTTTACCCGTTTCCTTTTTTCCCGATGCCAGATGAATTAACCGGCATGGCGGAAAGTGCCCGTCAAATGTTGCGATTCGCACTGGATGCGTTCGTCAAATCGGATACGAAGCGGGCCTTCGAAGTGATGAAAATGGAATTGAGTGTCGACGAACAGAATCGAACGATCATCGCAGAGTTGGTCGGGTTGATCCAAGAAGACCCCAGCCTTGCCGAGGCAGCTTTTTTGGTTTTTTCAGCGGCGAGGCATATCGAACAGATCGCAGATCTGGCAGAAAACATTGCGGAAGAAGTCATCTATATGATCGATGGCGAGATTATTCGCCACAAGTTTAGCGTACCGTCAAAGAATCCAAATGCTTAACTCACGTGTTCTCGTAATTGAAGATGATCGATCGCTTTCTGATATCATCTGTTACAATTTAACACAACACGGCTATATCGTTACGCCAGCCTACGATGGTCAGGCGGGATACAATGCCGCTGTTCACCAACCTCCCGACATGATTTTGTTGGATGTGATGCTTCCGATCATCGATGGCATTGAAGTCTGTCGACGATTGCGAAACCACCCGGAAACCAGCCAGAGCGTCATTGTTATGCTGACAGCGAAATCCGAGGAAGCGGATCAGCTTCTTGGCTTTTCGGTCGGCGCCGACGACTACGTTGTCAAACCATTCAGCGTGAAGGTTTTGCTGGAGCGAATCAAGGCCATGCGACGCCGGCTACAGAGTGAGTACGATGGATCGGCCACGTTGGCTTCTCGTGGACTTGTGATTGATCGTATTCGCCATCAGGCGACCCTGAACGATTCGTCGTTGGACCTGACTCCCTCCGAATTTCGATTGCTCGAAACTTTGATGCGTGAACCGGGGCGAGCCTACGAACGGAAAGACTTGATCGATATGGCACTGGGTGAAGATACCGTCGTTCTCGACCGAACGATTGATGTTCACATTCGAGCCTTGCGAAAGAAACTCGGCGATCACGGAAATTTTATCGAGACGGTTCGAGGCGTTGGCTATCGCTTTCAGGACCGAGTCGAAATCTAGCATCGTATTGCACTGGAAATGCGATACGGGCACTTCCGCAAGGATCCCTAAAGACTCAAGCTAAGAGCGTATTCGCTAGCCCAAGCTGGCCGCTTCTCCGGACCGCGGGCGCGTCTGATTGCATTCTGATAGCGAAACAATCTCGAAATGGGAGTCGTGCCCTATACTTCGATGGAAGAATTGCTGTCTTAAACCAGATGCTTGTCAGGCGGGAAAGGTTGCGTAATCCAGATACTTACTACAGGGAACCTCCTAAAATCGAGATTGCCGGGCCAGTCGACGTTTCTTTATGAAACAACCCTTCTGTCGAAGTGCGATAAAATAGCTGAGGCTGTGATTTTGCCGCACGCTACGAGTTTTGAAGTCGCATTGGATTGAGTGTTGATGGTCGAATCGACAAAGCTGAAAAAGTGTCGTTCATGGTCGAGTTCATAAGTTGTACGCAACGAACACAAGCTGATTTCCTAGATCAGACTGCGTTGGGAAAATCGCTACAGCGATTGGCCTTCGACAGTCGGGTGACTGCGTCGATCGCCTTTGAAAATCGCAATGGGCTACCGATGATGTACAATCAACGTTTGACCGCGGTCGACAGCCCAGAAGTCTTGATTTTTGTTCACGACGACGTGTGGCTGGATGATTACTTTGTAGTCGATCGCGTCCTTGAGGGCCTTCAGCATTACGACATCATCGGAGTGGCTGGAAACCGACGCCGAACTCCCAATCAACCGATTTGGTCTCTGATCGTGTCGACTACAGAAGCCAGGGTGATCGTTGACAGTCGGGAGAATTTGAGCGGGGCGATTGCCCACGGTGAAAGCCCGTTTGGGACGATATCCTCGTTTGGTGTTTCTCCCGCAGATTGTCAGTTGTTGGATGGGGTATTTTTGGCCGTTCGCAAATCGCGGCTCATCGCGCAAAACGTATTGTTTGATAGTCGCTTCAACTTCCACTTCTACGACCTCGACTTTTGCCGAACGGCGAACCAAAATGGGCTGCGCGTTGGTACCTGGCCGATTAGCATGACACATCAAAGCGGCGGAAGCATCTACACGAACCAATGGTACGAACAATACGATCTCTATATCGAAAAATGGGGCAGTTAGCGTAGACTGGTTGTGGCGCGATTTTTGAATCGTAAATTTATCGAGGACGGAACTTTCTTTGCAGATGACAACGGAAAATCCCAAAATAGCACTGGTTGATGAAAGTGTAACGATCGCCGTTGCTGCACACGGAAACGTCCAAGCTTCGAAAACGTGCCTTGAAGCAATTTTTCGCAGCGTAAAAGGCCCATTCGAGCTTTTATTGATCGATGACCGCTCACCAGACGACGGGGCCACTCGAGAATTATTCTGCGAGTATCAGAAGCGACATCCCCGAACGACAGTCTTCTATTTCACAGAAAACCTCGAGTACACGGGGAGCGTTAATGCCATATTGTCACATGCTACTGGCAAATATGTCTTCTTTTTGTCGAACGATATTTATATTACGCCGCATTACGTCATGAGTCTCCTCCAAAATGCGTCGACGAATCCAGCCGCAATTTGGAGAGGAAGTTCGAACTTTATCGACAACTCGTTGCCCGACCACAATCTTAAGTCGGGTAAGGAAATCCGAACGCTAAACGATATTTTTGACGAGGCTTCCATGATGGCAAGCAGGTATGCGAATAGCACCTACCCTCTTTCTCAATTAATAGGTGATGCTTTCCTTATTGTTCGAGAAATAATCGACAAGATTGGTACCTTCGATCCGATTTTCTACGGATACTTTGGTGATCAAGATTTTGGCCTGCGGGCACAAATCGCCGGTTTTCCACTCCTGATCGTCCAAGGCGCTTATGCTTACCATGACCAAAACGTCAATTTTACCTATTTGCCAGAACCAGAAAAGAAACAGAAGCTCGAGCGACGATGGATGCGCGTATTTGAAAACTGGGCGAGATTCAAGATGAAATATGGTCTGCCCGTAACGTTGTCGTACAACTCGATTTTGGATGTGCCATGGGAACAGCTAGCAACGATCCCTTTTTCGCGAGACTTGCATTACTCATCGCCAGTCGACTATTCACGATATATTGTCGCTCAGTCATAGTTAGGAAGCTGTGGCCAACCACCTGTCGGTTTTTTTATGGTCCGGCTGAAGTCGCGGCTAAATCGACAAACTTTTTATTGGGATATCGCCAATGTATGACATCACAATATTGTCCATCCTTCGCGATTCCACTCTCTATATCGAAAGATATCTTGATCAGCTCAGTACGGTTTTTCGACATGCCAAAAACCCTCGTGCGATCTGGGTCGAGGGAAATAGTGTTGATGGAACGTACGAGCGATTGTTACGCGTCAAGGAAGACAAAGAGCTACCGGGTGAAATTACGCTTATCAAACACGAAATTGGGGGGCCGTTTTGGCCGAGCGTCGATGTTCCGGAGCGATGGGCGCAATTAGAACACTGCTGGAATCGGGCGATCGCTGCGTTGGAACCCTCCGAAATTTGCGTCGCAGTTGAATCGGATCTTTTCTGGAGCAACTGGCATTTTCAGCGGGTGAAGAAGCACTTAGATAAGTATGACGTCATTGCTCCAATGCTTATGCATCAATTCATCGAGTTCTTCTACGACACAAATGGCTTTCGGAAGAATGGGGCTAATTTCGAGTGTACTCCCTTTCCTTATTGTGTACCCGGTGGATGGAACGGGGACCGATTTATTGATCTCGATACGTGTGGCGGGATGATCGTAACCTCCTACGATGCGATGCGAGCGGCGGTCTGGAAAAATAAATGTGTTATGCACTTCCAGCCTCATTATCGGATCGCCGTCGACACCGAAACGAGAATCTATCATCCTGTAATGTTCGATCCCATACCTCGGGATAATTCTTTTCGTTTGCTGGAAGCTGACGAAAGAGAGAAATGGTTGTAGAGACTTTTTTGCGATAATCGTTTCCAGCCACGATTTACTGAGCCTTATTCTTTCTAAAAATCCTGAAATTCCGCGCATGAGAATCCTGCTTGTCAATCATCCGGCCTGTCTGCAATACAAAGGGGGCGATACCGTCGTGCTCCGTAAAACGGGTGAGCTTTTGAAGGCACGCGGATTCGAGGTTGGGGAATCATTCGACGAACTGCCCGATGGATCGGGATATGACTGCGCACATTTGTTCAATACCAATCCTCACAATCTCCTACAGCAATGCCTTACCTTGAAGCAGCAGGGGATCCCTGTAGTTTCGACTCCGATTTTCCATCAATTTGGATTCTTTCATTGGGCTCGAAATGGAATCCAAGCCATTTTCTCAGAGCCGCGACCGGCTGAGGAAATGACGCGATTGCTTGATTTGCTTCGCGACCGACAATTGCAGATCGCGTTACCAGACGGCGGAACGATCATTTATTCACAAGAAACAACAGATATCGGCACCATTCAGCGATCACGTGCTTTGCTCGAGGCCGTCGATTACTTGATGCCCGCATCCTACCTGGAGATGTCGCAGATTTCTAAAACACTTACGGTGACTCAGAAACCATTTCAAGTCGTTCGGTACGGCGCGAATCTTGACTTCTTAGATCCGGATCCAGAAGCGTTCGTTGCCAAGTATGGTTTGCGTGATTTTGTACTGGCGGTTGGTCGGTTTGATAGCTCGAAAAATCAGCTGATGCTTCTACATGCGATGAAAAACGTGGATATTCCGCTGGTACTTGTCGGCAATATGCTCGTCCCAGAATACGTTGAGCTTTGCAAGCAGATTGCCGGACCGAATGCCTTGTTTATTCCGTATCTAGAAATGTCTGAACTGAGATCCGCCTATGCGGCGGCCCGTGTTCATGTTCTCCCAAGCTTCATGGAAACATGCGGCATGGTAACGGTCGAAGCGGCCCTTGCAAATTGCAACGTGGTAGCGAGCTGCACCGGCTACGAGATCGAGTATTTCCGCGAATATGCGTACTACTGTGATCCGGTCGACGCTGATTCCATTCGTAATTCGGTACTTCGAGCCTACGAAAACTATCCGCGTGATCGCGAACGGCGAGAGAAGCTCAAGAATCTCATTCTTCAAGAATACTCTTGGGAGGAGTCGATCAATCGAACGATCAAAGTTTATGAAGAAGTCTGTTCGGCGAAAGCCTCGAAACATCGCTAGTTCGGCTGTCCCAAATCCTTACGGAAGGCAAAATCTCATTGATAACACGAAGCGCAAGCGAGTGGTTGGACTATCGAAACCGCAAGAAAACCACTCGCTTGCGCTTCGTGTTAAAGGATTTGGGACAGTCGAACTAGTGCTTCGTCACAGCTAAGTTTTAGTGTACGACGGACTTCCAGTCCGTCGACAAACCTTGGCACCGCCGAACAGGAAGTCCGTCGTACAGGTTCAGCTCACCCCTCATTTCAAGGTGTGAGATGCTCTAGACCGATTTCATGCCTATACATAGCTTCAACGAAGGGAAACCGTTGCCTCGAAATAGACCCTGGTTTCCTGGGCCAATATGATTTTTGAACAGGCCTTAAGATCCGATCTATCGGACTACTTAAGCTGGTCAAGAATCTGACGTAGTCTCTGAGAAAAACGTTGACCGAATAGTCGAGAATTGAATAGCGACGAGCTTGGAAGCGTTTGGCGAATATAGTTTGCAAAAGCAATTCGTTGCTCAGCAGACCGCCCTAGTTGGGCGGCCAGTTGGATGTGCTCTAATTCTGTATTCGCGACCAAGTAGGGGCTGAGATCGGGCGACAATTCCCTGAGGAGATTGGCAGCCACGCGCGTGTGGGGATAAACGCCTTGGCGTGTGATGACAGGTATTCCCAACCGAAGAGACATGATCGTATCGTTGCGAGACGAAACAGGGTACGCATCCAGAAATACATCAACGTGGCAGAAGTAATTCGGCAGTTCGTCATAAGTTGGGTACGGCTCAGTCGCCAATACGATCAATCGACTTGGCTGCAAGCCATGTAATTGAAACACCGAACCCACAAAATCTACAAACTCTCGTTTTTCATAATGGTTACAGCGAGTGGGGCTAAACGGAAGCATAAACAAAACTGAGTTTGGAACTTCAACTAGAATTTTGCACCAAGTTTCGACCATTTCCATGGTGCAATCTAAAGCACATGCCATCGTTCCGAATACGGTCGCTTCTATCGGAATGGTGAGTTGTTGTCGACCGGTTGCGGCAATCGGCAATGGAGACAAATCCGCAATTGAAAAACACGATCCAGACCCAGTGATCACATTGACTTCTTCGGTGAACGCATCTCCTTGTTGACAATCGTGTTCACCACAAAGGATCCCGTCCATCGATCGTGTGCCGCTCGTGAAGGGAGAGTTGGCGATTAACTGATACCGGGCAACGCGAGTCGTTGCAAGAGGCGAAAAGCGTTGATCGATTGCGAAGTCGTTAGTAAACACGAGCACGTCCAGGTCTTCTTCTCGAAGGACGTCAACCTGGGCTTGAAGACTTTCGGAAAGGCGTGCGAGTCGCATACCGCGTTTCAAACAGTAGTCCGTGAGAGGACTTGTCTGTTGAGAGAAAACATAAACTCGAAGATCAAACGCTTCATCAAGGAATTCAATTAGTGGTAGATTGAAATAGGAATCCGCGGACAATGCGAGATCGTATAGCAGGACTCCGACCCTCGCTTTTCTGCTCGAATTAAAGGGTGAAAAGGTGTGGTCTACTTTAAAATCACTCGCTCTCAAAGCGGATTTGATGATGCTACTATAGGCTTCTTGAACAAGACGTGGGTTTTGATCGACCGCAATGTTTCGCGGCCGCAGATCCATGTTCATGGCCGCAATTGATAACTCTTTGCAATACGGATTGGTTGCCTCTTGAGCAAGACAATCGGCAAGACTTCGGACCGCCCATTCCCGTTGTTCGAAATGATGCAGCGAAGCGTTTGGCTTTTTAAACAGACCGACGTCCTGTCGAAGATATCGATATAGATCCTTTCGAAGCCAATCTGGCACAAATCGAAAATTGACTTTATAGGGGAAGTCGCGAGGAAGACTCGTTAACATGGTTGCGATCATCGAACAAAGAAACTGGCTCGTGTATTCTCCGGAATCGAGTTCTTGGTTGTCTGCAATCGGATGTTGCCTCTTGGCCTCGATCTCCCAAGTCCCGAGTTTGAGAAACCGAGATGTAAGTTTGCCCCACGCCCCGCGATATGCATACTCGAGGTGCTCGCAAGGCATGCTTAGCCATATCTCGACTAACTGGTTACGAATCCGGATCAACTCAGAAATGTATTCTGGATCGGATGGGTTTCGAAGGAATTGATCAACTACGAAATGCATCCGGGCTGCTTCGCTTTCTTGAAAAACAAGCGGGACGCTGAAGGCTCGTGATGACGATTCGCTGTTTGATTCTAACTGAATGACTTCGCGACGCTCAACATACCTCAAGAACTGTTCTACATCTTCGTCGGTCTCCAGATATTGCATTGGATTCCCTGGATAATCCCAAATATCGTGTACAACGTTCAGCGGATGGTAGCGAAGTATTGCTCTGGGTTTGAAGCGATTGCTTTCGGTTAGCGTCGAACAGAAAGGACCGCTTCCTTTCCCCATGATGGCCACGCATCGATTGCTAATACTCGACAAAATTCGAAGGTTGTGCATCGAGCAATCATAGACATTACTTTGGTTAGACTGCGGATCCGCGGTACAGTAAAAATTGAAAAGTGGAAAGCGTTTTGCAAGAGTTTCAATGTCAAATCGATAATCCGAGTGTTTGGAACGCGTTGCGCCATTCTCGACGAATATGCTTGGACGAGCAATTTCAACCTCGACGGGTGCGAAATCAACCATCGGTACGTAACGACTTTGAATCTGAAGAGATTTAAATCCGTGTGATTCAACTTGGCGATTGTAGAGCTCAACGATCGATTCCCAATTATGGCTAAGCCGTGGTGTATCGAGACCAACCCATAGATGGATTGGCAGGTAGCCCTCGGGGCAAAGATGCAAGAGTATCTCGCGATTATCCGTGGCGATTTTCGGATCATCACGAGGGTCGACAATAACCTTAATAGGTAGATCTTCGACGATGTAAGCTTGGTTTTTCCAGCATCCGTAGGCGATCTGCACATCGTGCGTATTGAGCACCTGTCGGACAAGCGGTCGAGTAAGAACGAGATCGCCAGCGTGCCAATTGACCCAGAAAAACAACTTATACATCGCGATCGATTCCTAATCGCTAATTAGCTAGTGAAAGGACGAGTCCATATCGATTGGCTTCATGTCGGACCATTTCACCAATCATTCGATGAAAACTAACCGAAGGCTCCCATCCTGTAGACGACTGTAGGAAGGCGGCGTCTCCAATCAATGGCGCACGTCGTCTTAATCCAGGCATCGGCGTCTCGTGAACATATTTTCGATAGTCCAAGCCAACAGCTTTGAAGCTTGCTTCGGCAAAATCTCTCACCGTTCTCGGAATCCCAGATGCGATGATGAAATCATTCGGCTCTTCAATCGATAGAATCTTTTGCATGGCTCGCGTGTAGTCCCCTGCGAATCCCCAGTCCACGACCGCCGAGAGATCGCCAAGCTTGAGTTCTGATTCGAGGCCACGCTTAATGGCTACGGCGGCACGAACAATCTTTTGAGACAAAAAATCGGACCGACGGTAAATCGATTCATGGTTGAAAAGAAAGCCGGCTGAGGCGAAGACTCCGTGCTGTTTTCGGTACAGACGACAGCACTGAACGCCCGCTGCTTTCGTAATTCCATAGACACAAATCGGATTGAGTGGAGTTGATTCGGTGATCCGTTCGGATTCAACAGTTCCAAAAGTGTGCGACGAAGCGGCGTAGAAAAGCCGGCTTTCCGGACGCTGAGCTAACATCGCTTCGAGAAAGCAAAGCAAACCACGAACGTGCACATCATAGCTCCTCGTGAAGATATCGATTGTCTGCGCTAGTCTTGTGTCGGCGGAATGATGAAAAGCCGCTAAATAATAGACCTCATCAGGTTTGAAAATTCGAAATACGTCTAGAACTTTCGACTGATCAAGAATGTTGACCACATCCAATGCATGTTCGCAAAAGATTTCTTTGGCCAAGTCTCCATGAGTAACGCAGCTACTCCGTCCAATGCCCAAGACGGCATAGTCCTTTGCTTTCAACTGCTCCAGCAGAAGTCGTCCGTCTTGGCCGTGGCAGCCGACAATCAGGGCTCGCTTCATTTCGATACGACCTCGATCTTCGGCATAGGAAAAATCATCTTCCCGCCGGATCGAAGATATTCATCTTCGCGATGTATCAAGTTGTCACGGAAATGCCACGGCAGAACGAGGAGGTAGTCGGGCTTCCGTGCATGGGCTTCGACTTCCGAAATAATCGGAATGAGAGAACCAGGTGTAAAACACCCAAACTTGTCGGAGTTGACTTCCGCAATGGCCGGCAAGTCTTTCGGTCCAAGTCCACAGTACTGAAGAATGACGTTGCCCTTGGTAGATGCACCATACCCAAGCACAGTTGCATTTTCCTGTCGCAGTTTCGAAAGTAGTTCGAGCAACTCCGACCGATGGTGTACGACTCGTTCTGCAAACAAATGATACGGTTCATTCGTTTCGAGTCCGAGCTTTGCCTCTTTGGCTTTCGTCTCGGCGACGCTTACAGAGGGTTGATGCGTTGCACCAACATGCGAGGCGGTGATTGCGAAGCTCCCACCGTTTACATCGTTAAGTTGGACATCAATAATCTTCAAACCCGCACGCGAGAGGGCCCATTCGATCTGGCGCAACGCATAGTACTCCAGATGTTCATGGCATATTGTGTCGTAGGAGGTCGTCGCGAGCATGGACGGGAGATAGCTTTGCTCGAAATGCCAAACACCATTTGGCGATAGGACATCGGCAATCTGCTTTACGAATGCGAGTGGATCTTCTAGGTCATAAAACATGGCGATGGACGTAATGATGTCGGCTTTGCGTTCACCAAAGCTTTTCTTGACCGCAGCCGAAGTAAAGAAGTCGGTGATAACATGGATATCTTGGCGATAGTAAGCACGAAACTTGCCGGAGGTTGGATCAATCCCGACTAAGGTAGGACCACCCGCATGGTAGAATGAAAGAAGCGTACCGTCGTTACTTCCGATATCGATGACAAGTGAATCGGAACTGGGCTTAACCAGCCGAGTCAGCATTGCGACTTTATCGCGAAGATGGTCAACCATGGCTCGGTTGAGCGACGATCGATAGCCATAATTTTCCCCGTACATTTCGTTCAGGTCAAACGATTGACGAAGTTGAACAAGACCACAATGCTGGGTCGCATCGACGATGTTGCAACGAACGAGCTCCAGCGGACCAGAACTAACGTTTCCTTTCGCATCGCGAGGGAATACCCCGGTGAGGGCTTGTTCACCCAGGTTCAAAATCGAACTGAGGTTAGGATTGCCACAGAGTCGGCATTTTTCAATTTTGGTACAAGATTGTGGCATAGTGATGCAAGGCGACGTGCGAGAGGGCAGACTGGGCGTCAAGGACCGGGCCTTTTTCGCCATTTTCGACGATAGATTGCCTGCAATCTACAGATGATCAGGCCTCACTTCAAGATTGGCCTGGAGTCTGGAGGCCGCTTTGCCGACCTAAATCGACTAGAATTAGGGTTCTAACTCAGCTTGTTCCAACTTTTAGGCGTCGCGGATTCGTGAATGTGCTATTTATTACGCGCCGAGCAACTCGGTGCGGCGTTTCAGACTACGGAAAAAGAGTCTTCTCGATCCTGAAGCGATCGACTCGAATTCGTGCAATTTGGGGAGAAGTTAGCGACGCCAACGATCAATCGAGCCTCCTTGAACAACATCGACCAGATGCGGTGCTTTACAACTATTACCCAATTGTGCTCCCCTGGGTGACCGATGGGTATTTGGCTCCATGGCGAGCGATCCCGCACATTGCAATTTTTCATGAAGTGGGCTTAAGCTTCTCACCAAACGGAATCATCGATATTGACTCGACGAAAACGGACGATCCGGCAAACAATTATTTTGTTTCACCGCGGCCGCTTTTTGATTTCTCGCCGCCGCTAGCCTCGAATACGAACCCCATCCCGAAAATAGGCAGCTTCGGCTTTGGTTTTGCCGACAAAAATTTCCCGATGATTGCTTACCACGTCTGTACTCAGTTCGATCAAGCTGTTTTACGACTCAATATCCCATTTGCCGAATTTGGCGATCCAGAAGGGGTACAAGCGCGAGCCGAAGTTGAAAAGGCAAAGCATGTCATCGCTTCTTTGAATCCGAACATCCAGCTCGAGGTCAATCACGAATTTATCGAGCAACAACAAATGCTCGATTGGCTCCATGAAAACGATCTTAACGTTTTTCTATACGCTTCGTATGACAAACCGCGGAGCCTATCATCAACGATCGACTATGCACTCAGTGTGCGCAAGCCGATCTGTATTTCCACGTCGAGCATGTTTCGGCACGTCGCCCATGTGACGCCGTCAATCTTGGTGACACAAAACACTTTCGCTCAAATCATTCGAAATGGAATTGAGCCACTTGAATCTCTCTACGCTTCGCATCATCAAGACAAACTCATCGCTAAATACGAACAAGCAATCTCCCACATTCTAGGGCGAGCCTAAGTTGCAATGCCTTGAGGTCAACAACACCCCACGTGTTTGCTGACTTCGATCGATTCAACTGGGTTTTACGAGGGATCCGTGAACGTACCAGTCTTCGTACGGTTGATTAAACCATTGCGGATTGGGATCTAAACAAGGTGCGTCTTCTACCGCGCGAACGAAGCCTTTGGAAGACAACAATTCGAATAAGCGATTTTTGTTGTAGGGTCCGTTGCAATAGAGATTGTGTTCAACTGTCATCGTGAGAATTTTCCAACGAGCAAAGTCGAAGGCTTCAAGAACCGTAAATTCGTGTCCCTCGATATCGATGGACAGATAATCGATTACTGAAGGGGTCTGACAAGCTTCGAGCAATTGATTCAACGGATAGCATGGAACTTCGATACCGTTACCAGCGGGCACGATACTATCCCCCTGAAAATGACACGTTCCCGCGTAGTTGCTAACGGCTACGTTCAAATTTGTCGATCGACGATTGGCGGCGAGTTGTTGAAAGACCCACGGGTTGGCTTCGATGCAGATGCCTGTCCAGCCAAGCTCTTTTTCCATGTAGTAGGTGTTGCTCGTTTGAATCCCATCGTAAGCACCAATTTCGACAAAGTAGCCGTCTCGCTTGAAATGGAAGCTTTCACAGACCCACTTATCTTGGTTCGCTTGGGAGTAGTACATGCAGGTGGATCTTGCTATTGGAGAGTTTGGTAGGTTGGCTAACGGGCGATGCCAGCTGATGAAATATAATAGATCGGCTTCTACTTCGAATTAAGTTAACACATGGCAAAATTCTCGGTACCGGATCATGCTCGCTTCCTGTACTAAAGCCTTTCGCAAGTGTCCACGGGATCGCGCATCGCAACCCTCGGATTAGGCCCCTTCGCCTGGCCGCAAGTGTACTGGATGCTGCCGATACTGGTGGAGTAATCAATTGCCCATAAGAATTGCAGCCCCATTCCAGCCGAATTTCAAGCCGGAGAGGTCGCTCAATTTCTTTGAACTCGGCAGAAAAGGGGCTCGCTTTTCGTGTAATCCCGGGCGGAGCGGCGCTAGCCCAAGGCCATCTACTTTCACCCTCC
>JANOAI010000392.1:0-8080 GCA_031411055.1 Pirellulaceae bacterium | reverse complement strand
CTGCACTTACGATCAAGCGACGTTTTTGTCGGGAGTGAAGACAGAAGCCAAACAGAGCAAGATTATTGGATTCCGTTGCACCGCTCGTAATTACGAGTTCGAGTGGATCGCATCCCAATTCCTTAGCGATCATGGATAGCGATCGAGAAACTTCTTCCGCGACCCTACGGCCTGCCAGGTGTGTAGTACTACCGGGATTGGCATAATTTTCGTCTTCGACCCGCCGCATGGATTCGGAGACGATTGGATCCACTCGCGTGGTCGATTGATTATCCAGATAAATGGGTAAACGCATAAAGCGGCTCGCTCAGCACGAAACCGCTTTACCGGGTACGAAATCTTGGATGGCAAATAGGATTAGTCCCACTCTTCCTCTTCGTCCTCATCTTCATCTTCGTCATCTTCGTCTTCGTCATCCCAGTCGTCTTCGCCCTCTTCGTCGTCCCACTCTTCGTCCTCTTCCTCTTCGTCGTCTAGAGCTTCGTCTTCGTCTTCGTCTTCGTCGAGATCTTCCTCTTCGTCGTCGTCGTCATCGTCGACTTCTTCCCATTCCTCGTCATCATCGAGATCGTCGTCCTCTTCATCCTCGTCGTCGAGATCATCGTCGTCGCCATCGTCATCGAGGTCATCATCATCATCATCATCTTCGTCGTCATCATCTTCGTCGTCGTCGAAGTCATCTTCGTCTTCATCTCGCGCGGCGAGAATCGTCGTCGACGCAAATCGAGAAAAACGCTCATCGATCGATTGCGACATTGTCTCCAACCAACGAGCTGAGGTAAGCGTCATCTTCACTGCAAACTCCTTTGTCACTTTGCCTACTTCGGGCCGACTAAAAACTGGGAAAAAATAGTTTAACGGTTTGTTGCGTCTGCAACACTAGGTGGAACTTCTTCTTTCGCGGATTCAGCAAACTGCATTTCGGCTTGGCGAATCCAATCCGAACGCGGCAGTCGCTCCAACGACTTCAACCCAAATAGTTGTAAAAAACGTTTAGTGGTTCCGTAAAGGTAGGGTCGTCCCAGTTCTTCACTTCGGCCACAAATTCTTACCAAATCACGTTGCATCAATTGTCGCAGGACATCATCGCAACCAACCCCCCGAACCGCTTCGATATTTGCTCGCGGAACCGGTTGTCGATAGGCGACAATCGCCAGTGTTTCCAACGCACTTTGCGGCTGGTATTCTCCCGCCCGCAAGCCGTCGATTTTACGCAACCATCGAGCGAATTGAGGGCGGGTGAGCATCATAAACCCCCCCGCCACCTCTTCAATTCGAAAGGCATGGCTTTCCGAATCGTAGCGTTCGTTCAGCTGTCGAGCCAGTGTACGCGCCTGAGTCGCATCCGCCAAGTCGGCCAACTGAGCCAGTTTTCGAGAAGAGATTGGTTCGCGTGAGACAAGTAATATGGCTTCAAGACGTCGCCGAGCACTATCCAAGTCCATGGCATCCGTTTTAGTGCTTGGCTCGCTGGCGACGACGGCAGGCACAGTTGCGGAGGCCCGTGAAGGTTCGGCGTCTGTTCCTACGAACTGCCAAAATCGTTGGATCATGGCACCGCTCGTGAAACAACGGCCGGGATTTCGATCATTTAGTTGTCGATCCGACCGAAAAGCAGAATTTTTGGCATTCGGACTCAAAGGCGCTGTTGAAAATTTCAATTTTGGGGTCCTCCATCCGAGCTTTTAATCTAAGGGAAATCGTCGACTTTTTCGTCCGGAATTCTTAGAAGGCGTTCTAAAAAGGTAGCAGGCATGCTCTGCGTCCCGTTAGCCCAATGCCATCTACTTTAGCGGTGCGGCGCGAGCCGCCCGGTTCTTGGTTGGCCGTATAACCAAGCAAAATACGAAATACACCGGACAGCTTGCGCTGTTCCGCTACAAAAGTAGATGGCATTGCCCGTTAGTCGGCGGAATCGACAGGTTTTTCATCGAAATTTTTGGCTATTGGGGGTGGAATGTAGTTGCCACTCTGAGTTTTAAAACACCACTTTCATGGTTGAATCCCGAGCCTTGCAAACTCGCATTCGACATTTTTCCTGCGTCTTTCCTGCGTCTTCAGGCGCGGTAACCTAATCAAATGCTCTAAGAAAAACTATACTAAAACGATGGAAGTCGTCAGCTCGACCAAAACCAAAAGCCCTCGAATTGCTCTCACCATTTTTGGCGCGATCGGTGTATTGCTCTGCATTTACTTCGTGGGAACCTACTGGAGAGCCTCCATTACGATCGAAGGACGCGAGTTTTCGCCCTATAGCTTCAACATCCGAGCATTCCGCTACGTCACTAAAATTAAGACTGACAACCAACCCAGTTCTTTGGTCTGTCCGATCGAGATTTCGAAACATCTCTCCAATTCGACCGTTACCAGTGGTACCGACCGCTGGGACGTGGTGAGTTTTCGAAAAGGTTTTGCAACCTTTGATTCCCAAGGGGAAGCTGCGATCCTCATCGACGCAATCGGCGATCAGAATCAAATTCCCGGCCACGAATGGAAGGAATGGTCCTCCGACAATCCTCCATTAGCTGCCCTTCTTTGGCCCGCGGTTCAGCAACTGGCAATTCATCGAGCCTATTTTGCAATTCCTGAATTACTTGAGCTGGCACGAATCAGCAACACCGAAAAAGCGATTCAGGCCGCAGTCGAGAAAGTGTCCATTCAGGCGGCGATCGATCAAGCAAACCGACTTCGAAGCGAGAAGCGTGACACCGAAGCCCTAGCCGTCGTGCGGTGGGGAAAAACCCTAGGCCATGCAGGACAACTAGATCAACTCGAATCGAGTTTGGTTGGCGATCCGAAATGACGGTTGACGAAAGCAAGAGCCGATCGCACTCGATAATCTACCTCGATAACAACGCGACGACACGAATCGATTCTCGGGTTGCCGCCGCTATGTCGACGGCCTACGACGCGCGCTTCGCGAATCCCGCAAGCCAACACGCGGAAGGTCGTCGAGCTCGTCAGGCGATCGAAGAAGCCACATCCCAGATCGGTTCTGCTTTGGGCTGTCGCCAATCGGGGATGGATGCCGATCGCATTATTCTGACAAGCGGCGGCACCGAATCGAACAACTTGGCATTGTTTGGCATGCTCGCCAATCGTTCCGGTGACCTTGTCGTTTCGACGATCGAGCACCCAAGTATCCTCGGAGCTGCCGAAAAGTACCCGAGCCTTCGCACTGAATCCTCACGCTCGGTTCGCTACCTACCGGTTTCGCCCAATGGCGAAATTCAGCTCGACGTATGGCGAAAATGGATTTCCGATCATCGGGCCAAAATCGGCCCACCGATCGCGATGGTTTCCGTAATGATGGCGAACAATGAAACGGGGGTCATCCAACCGATCGAAGAAATCGCCCACGACTGCCAAACATCCAAAATTCTATTTCATACCGATGCGGTGCAGGTGGCTGGAAAAATGCCGCTTCATTTTGAACAACTCGGTGCGGATGCGATGACGATCACAGCCCATAAAATTCACGGGCCCGTCGGGATTGGGGCACTCATTACCAAGCACGATGTGAAACTCCAGCCCCAGTTGCATGGCGGTTTCCAACAGCTTGGCGATCGACCGGGTACCGAATCGGTCCCGCTCGCGATTGGTTTCGCAAAAGCGATGCAACTCAGCACCGATGAAATGAGGCTGCGTTCGCAACACATGTTGGCGCTTCGGTCTCAGTTCGAGTGCCTGCTACTGGCTTCCGAAATTCCTCCCACCATCCTCGGTCATGATGCTCGCCGATTGCCGCACACGATTTCACTTGCTTTTCCCGGGATTGACCGCCAGCCACTCCAAATGGCATTAGATCGCGAAGGGATCGCTTGCAGCACTGGCTCGGCATGTGCCAGTGGCTCGGGAACACCATCCCACGTTCTTCAAGCGATGCAACAAGCGGATGCGATTGTCCGTGGAGCTATCCGATTGAGTCTGTCGTTCGAGACCACTATGGAAGAGGTCGAGATTGCCGCGAAACGTATTCTGTCCGTGGTCAAAAGACTCCACCGATGAGCCGCACCCGCGAATTTAAACTCTGGATCCTCCGACATCCTGTTGTCGATGATGCGTTTAAAGGTATCTGCTACGGAAGCGTTGATGTTCCGCTGAAATCGGGATGGGAAACCTACGTCGACAACTGCGCAGAGATGATCGACGCTTGGCAAGCTGACGCAATCTGGACCAGCGACCTTCAACGTGCCCAGTTACCTGGACAAGCGATACGCAATCAGTTGCTTCGATCGCGTAGCAACTCTTCGAGTGACATTCCGATTCAAGAATCGCGGCTTCTTCGCGAACGATACTACGGTTCGTGGCAGGGAATCGCTTGGTCTTCGATACCACCCGTCGAACTTGAACAAGCTCACGACATGCTGTTTCGACCGGATACGTATCGTCCCGGTGGAGGCGAGACGACCAACGAAGTCATCATTCGCGGTCAAAGATGGTTGGAAGATTTGAAAGCGACGAACCAGAGTCGTGCCATCCTGATTAGCCACAGCGGCTGGATCACGTCGTTTGTGGGGACACTCTTAAAACTTGCCCCTGTCGATTGGAAAGACTATTATCCGAAACCGTTCGAAGGCTTCGAAGTAACCATAGGCGACAATTCGACTCGGCAGGTATGTCGTCTGTCCCTGGTCTCGTCTACGGATTCGAATTCAATAACTGAGTAGGACGGGCTACTCAGTCCACGATTCATCGCGGCTTGATCGACTCAAGCGATAAGGCCTGTTCAAGCGGATCGAGACCAAGCGCCGCTTGTTTCCGAGCGAGCGCGGCGTACCACTGTTGCTCTTGTTCAATAAGCTTGATCTCGTATTCGGTTACTTTCGGTTCGATGAGATTCAAAGAAAGGAGTTCCCGTTGCCCAAGCTCGAACTCAAAACGATATCCTTTGAGCGCTTCGCGGGATGACAGGAGCGCTTCACGAGCTTGTTGAATCCCTTGGGCCGTGGTCAACAAGGCCGTATGAGCATTCTGCAGTTCGATCGAAATCTTGTCTTGTTGGTACCGGCGTTTCTGTTCCAGTTGAGCGATTTTACTATTGGTTTCCTGGATCTTGCCGCGGGCTTTTCGACGTTGAATCGGAACGTTTCCAACGACGCCCGCTTCAAGTTCGAACTGACTCTTGTCTCGAAGCGAGGAGGCGGGGGCTCCCGTATCCTGTGAGCCTTGGATCGTAAAATCGAGGTTGGGAAGCAATTGATTATGCGCTAACTGCGAAGTCCATCGATTCTGCTGAATCTCAAGATCGATCAGTTGGAGTTCAGGACGACGCGACAGAGCATTGGCAACGTCCTCTTCGTAAGTACCAAGTGGTAGTTCAAGAATGGCAGAAAATTCGGCGGGTAGCCAAGCGACAGGCGGGATTAACGGTTGGCCAGCCTCGTCGCGCAGATAGAGAGAAAGCTTGGCCGCGGCTTGCCAAAGTTTCTGTTCCGTTTCAATGACTTTTCCACGACGATCTGCGATCAACTGATCGTTCAAGATGAGATCGATCTGTTTTCCCTGTTCGGCGGCCAACAATTCTTCAAGCTGTTTACGGCGAACATCCGCCAATCCAAGAAGTCGATACTGTGCCTTCAAAATGGCACCCACACTTTGCCAATACCAGTAAGCTTCCGCCGCTTCAAGTGAATACAACAAAATGTTGGCTTGGACTTCTGGCGTAACGGCCATTCGTCGCAGGTTCGCTTGGAACACTTCTACGCGTTGAGCATCGATCGCTCGCCCCTGAAGTAGTGGCTGGTTAAGGGAAAGTTTGAACTCGCCTCCATCGTTCGTTTCCCGCTCTTTGTACCACGGTTCAAAATTGCCTCGCCCGATTCGATAGCCAGCCCCGAGATAACCTCCCCACCACGTTTGACGTGCGGCCCCAAGGCCATGCCTGTAGGTTTCGTAGAAGCCAAGTGGTTGGTTGAGCGTATAGCCTTCGATCTTCGTATCGTAAGCGCCCCAGGCCGAGACCGCTTGACCAGCCGTCACGCCAGCCTGAAGTCGCGCTTGTTCGATCACTGGAAAGGAACGATACAGCGAAGCGATTACGTCGGATAGTTGGAGAGTTTCACTTGCGAATTGGAACTGAGCTTCCGGCAAATAGCTGGGGACTTGGGACAAATGCGAATTCCAGACGTCCGTTTTCATGATCATCGCATGAACGGCCGGGTTCTTGTCCTCGGCCACGGGCGTAACCGATTCCGACTGCGATTCTTTCACTTCTTCTGCGGCAACGAAGTAAGCCTTTTCGCTTTGGGCTAAAGCAGCTGGCTGTAAAAACATGACCGCGATCAGGATCGCCGTCGCGAATGCTAGCTTTTGGGAAGCTTGGGCTTCTTCGGCTCGTCGGACTTCTTGTCCGATCCGCCCTTGTCGGGCTGATCGATAATCGGTGGAAATCCGTTCAACTGTCGCCATAGTTCGTAACCGAGCGGGACTGTCTTCAGCAGAACCCATCCATTGGCTCTTACTCCTTGTCGAAGATATCGGTTATCCGGCCAATTAACTTGGGATCCTTCTTCCAAGTCGGGAGTAACAAAGACGACAAAGTCTCCTTTTCCATCATCACTTGGATTGATGCTATTCACGCGACCACCAAAAGTACCGACGGCCACACTTGGCCAACCGACCCATTGAATTGCTGGCCAACCCTGGAATTGCAGCCGGACTTCATCGCCAACATGAACGAGCGGACTATCATTCCCTGCAATGGTCAGTTCCACCGCCAGTTCCGAAGATTCGGGAACGACGGTGAAAAGCAAGTCGCCCTTCTTGACGTTGGCTCCAGTGTTAATTTGCAAAGCTTGAATCACCCCCGTTCTCGGCGAAGTGATGTCCAGTCGTTCTAAGGCACTCAACTTGAGCTCGATCTCTTGTAGTTCTTTTTCATATGCCGCTTGCTTGCCGAGGTCCGCCTGAAGTTTGTTGCGCATCTCGTTGTTTTTTACTTCATACTCTTGGCGTTTGCTCTCGAGCGATTTTTCCTTGCTATTCAGCGTTTCAAATTGCTCATCGGCCTTGCGCTCCGCTTCGATGATCTTTTGTTCATAGGCTTGCTCTTTGGCGAATGCATCGGCGACGTCTTGTCCAGAACGAAGTCCTTTAGGGAGCAAAAGTCTCGCCGCATCGTACTCTTTTTTGGCAGGCTTATACGAGGCCTTTGCCGATTCGACACTGGCTAGTTCTTGTTTCCATTTGTTGCGTGCAGCTTCGACATCGGCTTCGACGGCCAGAATTGCCGACATGCCAGCCGACTGTTGAAGCTCAATGTTTATTTTGGAATTCTCAACCTGGCTATCCGCCGTCAGTTTGCCGAGCTTGGCGGCGGCCAATTGATTGCGAATGCGTTCGACTTCGTCGGGTGCAATGGGGGCTAACTTGATCAGCACCTCTCCCTCTTGCACCTTTGCTCCTTCCTGAAGTCCATCTTTGATCCATTTGATAATACCGTCGTACGTCGCTCCCATGGCTTGAGGGCGTTGCTGCGGATCACGTGCCACGACACGTCCTTGACCTCGCGAAGACTGCTGCCATGGAACAAAGATCAGCGCGATCATACCGAGAATGAGTCCGGTAGTCGTCGCTCTTGCTAACCAGCGAACGAGCCATGAAGAGCGGACGAGATACAGGGCTGGAAAGGCAGCACCCGTGATCTCATTCGGGACCATCCGACGTGCCTTGCTCGTGGTGGCGCCTGAAGCTGTCTTTTCGGTTGCTACGGGAGGAATTGTCTGGTTCATCAATCAGTGCTCCTCTCCGAGCCGAAAACTTTTGTCGGCTTGTTCAATTATCTTTTGATCGTGTGTGCTGACTATTAGCGTCCAGGGATGTTCCTTCTCACGCAATCGATTCCAAATTCGGTAGCGCAAAGGACTTGGAAGCATGTCGAGCGCCCAATCGATGAGGACCAAACGCGGTGTGCCTACAATGGCCCGAGCAATCATGAGGCGAGGACGTTGATCTTCACCAAGCGGAAATCCGCCCGTCAGAATCTTGGTATCCAAGCCGTCGGCGAGCGGGAGTAGCTCGCCCCATAGCTCGACAAGCTCAAGCGCATGACGCATTGCAAGGTCGGTAATTCCCGATC
>JANOAI010000391.1:0-5409 GCA_031411055.1 Pirellulaceae bacterium | reverse complement strand
ACGTAGACGAGT
Source organism: Pirellulaceae bacterium (assembly GCA_031411055.1). GTDB lineage: Bacteria > Planctomycetota > Planctomycetia > Pirellulales > Pirellulaceae > JAIYDQ01. The sequence goes on along the minus strand of JANOAI010000391.1, from coordinate 5,397 downwards.
CTCTCCGAGACTCGTGAAATCCTCGACAAAGTCGAGGTGTCAGTCTCGGAGAGACTGACCTACGTGCGGAAGGTCAGCAGCCTTGGTACCTCCCACCGTTTCCCAAGCCAATGTCGTTCTTGAAAATGCTCTAGCCTTATTGCTCCCTCGAACGAAGATTAGAGACCAACGATATTGATAAACCAAGATCACCCGAACGCGTTGTGTACTTGCCCTAGAGCAATTCTTGAATAGATGCAGCGAGTAAATTCGAGTCGGTAAGCGGAGCTGTGCGAGCAGCCCTGCGCATTCGTCGGTCAGATTTGCCTGGCCGGACAAGCCTTTGCCACGCGGCAATACACCCGGCTGCTCGCGCAGCTCGGCTACAATCGCGTTGGAGAAACGCAATCCTTACTTAAGAAATGCTCTAGTTTGCCTTGAGGTCATCCAGTGATTTCTTGAAGCCTTCGGCAAGTTGCTCGACGATCGGTTGTTCACCGGTCATCTTGATAAACGTCGTGCCAGCGTCCTTGGTCTCGATGATCACACCCAGCATGCGGTAGTTCTCTCGCTTCTTTACCGGACCCGGTGCGAACGGCCCACCACCCATCGAATCCTTGAAGGTCCCCGAAATGTCGACGATGTGAATCTTGGAACCGGCCACTTCCTTCTTTTCGATCTTGGCGTCCTTTTTCTCGACTCCTTCAAATTGTCCGATCCAGCGGTCGATGTTTGCATCGATACCTCCGGAGGCTTGCATGATTGTAATTCGAGCCGCGTCCTCCTTGGCCTCTTTGGGGGCTCGGAATTCGTGCTGAACGATTCCTGACTTAGGCTGAATCTTTTCCCAATTGGCTGGAGCAATCATCAAGAGTTTTCCGCCAGCCAACTCGAGCTTACTCGAGGGTTGGTCCTCCGCTTGAAGTGTTGTTTGGGCGGCGAGAACCGCAAAGCAGCTTGCAAAAACTGTAGAGCTGAAAAGTGAGGTTCGGCGGGCAAAAGTCATGGGGAATACTCCTAAATCTTGATTTTTGAGACGTTTTAAGTTGGTGGAGGAAAATATAGTTTATCGTCTCCCCTGCACCGCAACTATCCATAGTTAATATAATCCTCCGTCACCGGTCTCTTTCTAACGCCTGGCAGCCCGTGTTTGGCTCCCATCCTAAATCAGGTTTTGATTCGAAATGACTACCGCTTCCATTCAAACAATCCGCGTTGGACATAGCCCGGACGCCGACGATGCTTTCATGTTTTACGGCCTTGCCAAAGACTGTTTTGGAACCGAGGGCTATCGTTTTGTGCATGAACTGGTCGATATTGAAACACTCAATCGCCGTGCCTTTACCGGTGAACTTGAACTGACGGCATTGAGTCTTCATGCCTATGCCTACTTGAGCGACAAGTACATGATTTGCTCGTGCGGGGCAAGCATGGGCGATAACTACGGACCGATGATCGTGGCCCGTGAACCATTGTCTCGTGACGATTTGAAAGGCAAAGTCATTGCCGTGCCAGGCACGCTCACAACCGCCTATCTCTCAGCCCGCCTCTGGCTCCCAGAATTCGAAGCGGTTGTGGCCCCGTTCGATCAAATGCTTGACATTGTTCAGTCAGGCGAGTTCGAAGGGAAAAAGATCGATGCGGGTTTAGTCATCCACGAAGGGCAGCTCACGTATGCCGATCAGCAACTGAAACTTGTAGTCGACCTTGGTCAATGGTGGATGCAGGAAACTGGCCTACCGCTCCCTCTTGGCTGTAATGGAATTCGCAAGGACCTTGGCGAAGCGACCATTCGCGACGTGAATCGTCTGCTTTACCAAAGCATCAAGCACGGCCTCGATCATCGCAATTCCGCTCTCGACTACGCCCTCTCCTGGGGTCGTGGACTCGAACGATCGAAAGCCGATCGCTTCGTTGGAATGTACGTCAATGATTGGACGCTCGACTTTGGTGATCGCGGACGCGAAGCGGTCCGTTTGCTACTCCGACGCGGCTACGAAGCCGGGGTTATCACGAAGCTGGTCGAGCCCGAGTTTGTCGCACTGCCAGATCTGAGCGACATTGATCAGGAAAAAAACTGATTACGAATCAAGACTTGCCCTCGATCGACCCTTCTTTGAGAACTCTAGCCGAAAGCCTCTCCCAGACTGGAAGAGGTGGACGAATCCAGCCACCGAACTACGGTTGTGGAGCTACTTGAACGGATGGATCGATTCCAAAATTATTCGGCATGTTCGCTTTTTGCCGTTCCATTTCTTGTTGAACTTGGTTTGCGAGTTTCGGAATCAGAATAGCATAGCCCGCACCGTAGAGAATGAAGCAAAGGATTAGGCTGACGGTGTAGATGGGCATAACCTTTTCGAGACCCCAGGCGTCCTTGTTTTTCCATCCAAAAACTAGGGTGAGGATATAGCCAATGCCGCACACGAAGATCCCAACAATCGAACCGATTCCTAAACCGGTTAGATTGTTTTGGAACATCTTAACGATAACCATGATGCAACAGACAAATGCGACTAGCCCGAAGATGCCGCCGATACCCATGAGCGCCCATTCCATAGTATTCTCCTTTTACTGTTCGAATTCTGAATAAACCATCATTTGACTCTACGACAATGCAGGGTCAATCCGCCGGAGGATTCTATCACAACGAAACCGCGGAGGTTGTAGGCTAGCTGTGAATGAGGCCCCTATTCCATATAGTTTTCAATTGCAGTGTTGTTGGGTGTGTAGAGCGAGCTCGCAGCTTCGGCTCATGGGGTGGGAACGGAATCGTCGAATTGGAATAGTTTGCAGGCGTTGGCCGATGTAATCTCGGCGAATTCCTTGAGAGGTAGCCCACGACTCTTTGCGAGAAAATCGGCAGTGTGAGCAACGAAGGCTGGTTCATTGGGCCGGGCCGAACGTTTGGGTTCGGGGGAAAGATAGGGAGAATCGGTTTCGATTAAGATCCGATCGAGCGGAATTCGATCCGCCACCGAACGCAGTTCGACCGACTTCTTGTAAGTTACCATGCCCGCAAAGCTGATGTAGAGTCCTAGCTTCAAGCAAGCTTCAGCCATTTTCCAGCTTCCAGAGAATGCGTGCATCACCCCAAGAAGCGGACTCGATTGAGAGGCAATTTTCAATTGTTCAACCATTTCGTCATCGCAGTCACGGGAGTGGACGATCACGGGGAGATGGGTTGTTTGGCTAAGTTTCCAATGACGGTGGAAGTTCTCCAGCTGATTCTCCCAAGGACAGTCATCCCAGTAGCGGTCCAAGCCTGTTTCGCCTAAAGCCACCACTTTGTGTTGTGTCGCCAACGACTGAACTCTTAGCCAGTCTTGTTCACTCGCTTGATGAGCGTAGTTCGGATGAATGCCGACGCTGGCATAGACTTTCGGAAATCGCTGCGCAATTTCCATCGATTGTTGACTCGATTTCGCCGTCGTTCCCACGCATAGAATCTTGCTTAAACCCGCCTGATCGGCACGCGCGAGAACTTCCTGGATGGTTTCAGCAAAAACTTCGTCGGCTAAGTGTGCATGTGTATCAATCAGTGGCATGGTTATGGCTTCCAATCTTCATCAAAAAATCCCTCGGCAAGTATCGTCCCGGCGGCGCGTGTGGTCATTGGACTCGTAACATCGAAGATCGCCCAGTCAGCCAGCTTGGGTGTTTGTCGAGCATTATTGAGATAGTCGTACTCGCGAAAGGTAAAACCACTATTCAATACGATATAACGCTCTAAAGAATGCGGATTGGGGTGAATAAGTGCTGGAATGGCGTTGGACGATTCGAATGATTTGTCGCCAATCGAGAGTTTTGTTTCGCTCCATGTTATCGGCAAGGGCTCCAAGCAGCTTTTGATATAGCGATTACTCTGAGGAGTGCCAAAGCAAACTAAATTGCATTCCGCTTCATCACGTTCTGTAATCTCGGAATCCAGTTTCACGATCGCATCGCCGCGAAACTGACGCCGCCAATGCTCGATCGTGTGGAGCATCTCGCGTTCACACCAGTCATCGACTTCGGGCCACGTTGATTTCCCGGATGGTTTGACGATGATGAAGCGACTCAAAAAGGCATCATCGATCGGGCCGTGCAAGTGTCTTGTTTTGGTATGAATGTACGTGCGAGGGCTCTTTTCCGGTACTTCTTGAATTTGCCAATCGTTTCCAGAACGAAATAGAAATCCCGTTATTGATCGATCAGGAGCAATTGGGAGTTCCCCATTCGTACCATCATTGATCGTTACTTTGACCGACTTTAAGTGCGGAGAAATGATTTGATTGGAGGGGAGCCTGATTTCGAGTTCAGCTATGTTTTCCGAATGGATGGACAGTTTCGAAAAATCGTCGTTGAATTGAGCGTCGATTTTGCCGAGCTTCCAGTGCTTCTCAAGCCGGGAAAGCTGAAGCCAATAGGCTTTCGAGTTGTGAAGGCTAAAAGTGCTCCACGAAACATGTTTTGGAATCGTGCTGCGACCGACTTTAACATACTCGGCAATCTTGGCTTCGATCTCCTTTTTTGAATCAGGGTGGATCGCGTGGGCGGATTCTGGATGGATGATGTATGGAATCTCAAGTCCTACTTCCTTGGCTGCCGCAACCATAATGTCAGTTGCTTCCTTTTGCTTATCTTGACCACCACTGTAGGCGACCGTTGGTAGATTTGTGAGGTTCAATACTACCGGCGGGCAATCATGAAGATTCCAAAGGGCTCGTTGAACAGGCGACGGATTCAGAGTCTCGCCTTGAAAACCACTCAAGAAACGTTGCGTTTCGCAGAAACCCGCGCCGGGGTTCGATGCACAAAAGCGATCGGCATGATGAACCGCCAAGTGCCAACAACCGGCTCCTCCCATCGAGAAGCCGCGTAGGACAATTCGATCGGGATCGATATTGTAGCGCCGTTGAACCTCGGCTAACGCTTCAAAGACATCGACTTCTCCGGCGAATCGAAAGGCATTCGAGTAACGTCCCCAGGGTTGAAGAACAATGGTGTCGTCCGGCAAATACGGGCTGTCTTGAGTAAGTCGTCGATAAAGAAAGGTAACTTCGCTTACTGTCTCATCGCGACCATGCAACCAGATGTCGAGTCGACGCGATTTTGTAAAATCGGCGGCGACACTTTCGGGGATGGTAACACAAAAAGGTTGTACGGAATCGTCGAGATTCGATCGATGACCGGCGATAATACGGCCCGCTTGTTTAGACCATGTCGGTTGATAGGAACTATCCTTTGCGTGGTTTGAAAGCTCTTGAGCTCTTTCGGAAGCCAGCTTAAGCAGTTTTCTCGCTTGGTCGATTTCTAGTTCTTTATAGAACTGCTGGCCTTCGACGGTGAGACGCACGCCTCGACAAATCACGGCCACATCGTTCCACCAACTCATTTTCGTTTTGTCTTGCGAAAAGGCAGGAATCGATTTTTCGA
>JANOAI010000390.1:0-19532 GCA_031411055.1 Pirellulaceae bacterium | reverse complement strand
AACCGGACCTCGACTCTTTGCACTCTATTTTCCTCCTTTTTCATGCCTGAAGTTTTACACGTTTTTGACTTGATGGAAGGCCAGTTACCGAAGACCAAATCGGGGACGTTTGCCATCTTCGGAAACGATTGGTTTTTACGTCATCGCGCGATCGATAAGATTGTCCAAAATTCGGGCGTCGATGAAGGGGCGGTGCGGGCGCGGAATGGTGACGACGCGGGTTGGCGAGATGTGCATGATGATCTCGCAAGCCGCTCGCTTTTCGATGACGCTGGGAACCGGCTCACCATTGTAAATTCGGCAGACAGCTTTCTTACCAAGCATCGCCCACAGTTGGAGCGTTGGGCTGAGACAACTGGTGACGATGCAACGCTTATTTTGGAGCTCGATAGCTTTCCAGCCAACACCAAGCTTTACAAGTTGATCCTCGAACATGGAACCGTCATTCGTTGTTCGCCACCGATCAAGGCTCGGAGCAAAGACACGGTCGACGAGAAAGCAATTCAAACTTGGATTTTGTCGTGGGGGAAGCGTCAGCATTCGGTTCAATTGAGCGTACCCCAAGCGAACGTCATGCTTGAGCGAATCGGTTTCGTCTTTGGCTTGTTGGATACCGAGTTAGCCAAGCTGGCCTTGTTTGCAGGCGAGGGTGGCAAGGTCTCCGATGCGATTGTTCATGAATTGGTGGGCGGCTGGCGTACCAAAACAGTCTGGGAGGTTGCCGATCAAATTGCCGATGGCAAGATAGCCATTGCCATGGAGCAACTCGATCGATTATTTGCGAGTGGACAGAATGCGATTGGAATCTTCGCGCAGTTGTCGTGGTATTTTCGACGCTATGGAATGGCGGCTCACTGCATCGAACAGGCTGAACGGTTTGGCAAGAAGCCAGCCATTGCAGAGGCTTTAGAGCAAGCTGGCTTTTATCGATATGTCATCAACGACGCCGAACAAAAGTTGCGACGCATCGGTCGAGTCCGTGCCAAGCAGTTGCTTCCCTGGCTTCGCCAAATGGACCTCGAGCTCAAGGGTTCCCATTCACAAGAAAATCGAGCTCGGATGGCCGTCGAGGCGTTTGTGCTCCGGTTTGCATAGCCGCGAAAGTTCGCTCGCTTCGCTGTAGAGGGGCCTTTTCTGTAACGGACGCGAGTGTGAAACGACGCTCCGCCGTTGCGGTTCCGGTTATCACAAGGAAAGTCACGACGGCGGAGCGTCGTGGCACACTGAAAGTCACGACGGCGCGACGTGGTGCACTGGGTAATAACTTCAAAGCTTGAATGGATGTTCGTTGGGGTTATGGTAGACAGGCATGTAACGATAGTAAACTTCAAGGGTCATGGCCGACATGGTCGTCGTGTAAAGGCGACCGCCCGTTCTATTAAAGCCAGGAGGGTCGTCATCTTGAAAATACCAACTACCAGCTTCATGGCCATTCTTGCTTTGTTCGCGAATCAGATACTCTCGTAGCTGTACATTCCATTTTGGCCACAGCGGAGACTCCATTTGATAGAGAGATTGCGTGCCGTAGTAGTTGAAGTAAACATCGTTCGTCGAGGGCCCTTTGCTGGCGATGTAGTTGGCACCAGCTAACAAGGCAGGCGTCGTGCGCGAATAGCCAGTGTACAACCTCATTAGAATCCCAATGGCGGTCATCGAGGGGGTGGCAACCGGGCCACGATAGAGATACCGCGTCCCACCCTGAGTCTGTTTGGAATCGAGAAATCGCGTAACGCGACGAATACGCAGGGGGTCGACCGACAAGTCCGAAGCATTTGCACTCTTCAACGCCATGACTTGCCAACCAACAATAGACAGGTCTCCTGATTCGCGACGTTGATAGCCCCACGAGCCATCGTAGTTCTGAGCTTGTTCGATGTAAAAAATTGCTCGTTGCGCGTATTTTTCAAGAATTTTATCCTTTGTCATCTGGTAGGCCTCACAAAGCGCTAGCGATGCGATGCCATGTTCATACATGGGATGCTTGGCCAAAATACTTGAAAGCTGTCCAGGGAAACGTGGGTCGCGTGGATCGGGGCCATCCAACTTCATGGCGCCGGTTAGAAAGGCTAACCCGCGATAGACCTGATCTTTATACTTGCCTTCTTGATGGGAGTAGCCTGCGCCGAGAAAAGTAAGGAGGGCGAGTCCTGTGGCGGCAAAGCGTTTCTCATCAAGCGATTCAACCGTGCCATGGGTGCACTTGCCGCTGCATGGGCCTTTGGGATCCATCAGTCCCATGCTCCAACTCCCATCGGGATACTGGTGTGCAGCAAGCCAAACAAGCGCCGCTTCGACCGCTTCTTCGCTCGCCCGCGTCCCCCCACGGGTGAGAGCAAATTTGTTTCGATTCTCGGCCGAGCGTCCCTCGAGCGAGCTTTGCGAAAACATCGACGGGAGTGGCGCGAGCGCCGATCGAGTTTGCTCCACCGATTCCGACCCCAGTTGGACCGTCACGGGAGCCAACGCGGCTAGCGTAACGAACTCCGTGGGCGGCGAAGGTTCTTGCGATTGTGACTGAGCGATTAAACCAGCCGACATCGATGGCTGCTGGATGCTCTCGGTCGCTTCGGTCGTCGGAACGTCGGTCGTGGCTTTGAGAATATCAAAGGAATTCAACTCTTCGATGGAATCGATATCGGTCTGATTTGACACGACCACAAGCCCGGGACTGCCGATCCTCGAATCCACGATGATAAAGAACGCGAGGGCGATCAGAAGAACTGCGTGAATCACGGCACTCGAAAGAGATGCCGAAAGTTGGGGAAATCGATCAAAAAAGCGTTGCCAACGGGTGAACCGTGATCGTTTTCTCTGCTCTGGGAGACGATGCGGTTCTAGTCCAGTGCCTATGACTTTTTTCGAATTAATCTCGCGTGATTCCGATTCACGTACTCGACCCTGCACAGGCAGTTTTGCGGATGTCGTGGCAGACCGCATGGACGAGTTTCCGATTAAAAAGAAAATGAGACGAGAATCACTAGGGGAGCGTCAAGTTTTAGATTTAGGGTTGGGTTATGGGGTCAGGAGTCAATTATGCAAAGCAACCGAAGGGCCGTTCCGGCAATTGACTCCTGACCCCATAACCCGAACATTTGATTTGACGCTCCACTAGTTTGACAGACCGAAAACCGTTCGACCATTAAAACCGATGGAGAATTACTTTATGCAAAGCTCGGGCCAGTTGACGCGATGTTGTGGAGTGGTTGTACGAAAAAGTCTGAAAATGCCGGTTCTGACGCAAGTCGGGGCTATTTATGATAGGGGAGCACTTCGGAGTCTCACAGCTCTGGGTTAGGATAGTGGTTTTTTGAAACTGAAAATGAGGTCGGCGTATCAAATTCGACCAAGTTCCGCATGGAGGTTGAGTCATTGTACGACCCAGGCGAAGACTGGAAGTAGGTTTTTCTAATGATTTTGGTTATCGACAACTACGATTCCTTTACGTTCAACATCGTCCAGCGGTTGGGAGAAATCAATCCGTCGCTCGACGTCAAAGTAATTCGGAATGACCAAATCACCGTTGAAGGGATTCGACAGCTTAAGCCGGATCGGCTGATCTTGTCGCCTGGCCCCTGCACGCCGAACGAAGCCGGGATCTGCTTGCCGATCTTAAAGGAGCTTCAAGCTTCCCTTCCTATTTTAGGGGTTTGCTTGGGCCATCAGTCGATTGGTCAAGCCTTTGGCGGTGCAATTGTTCGGGCCCCCAAGTTGATGCACGGGAAAACCGATCGAATTTCACATGACAATCGAGGCATGTTTGAAGGGCTAGAGAATCCATTTGTTGCGACCCGATACCATTCACTGGTTATTGAGCCCAGTTCGCTTCCAAGTTGCTTGGAAGTTTCGGCATGGGTCGACGACGATGCAGGCAATCGGCAGATTATGGGAGTTCGCCATCGATCGCTTGCAATTGAAGGATGGCAATTTCATCCGGAGAGTTTTTTGACCGAACCAGGCCCCACTCTGCTGAAACGTTTCCTAAGTTGGAACGGCCCCACGAAATAAGTATTCCTTTTCAGAAGTTTCATCCATGATTTGCGTCACCATTGCACGAACGCGGCATAAGCACACGATCTCGGAACACGAACGTTTGGCTGAAGCCGGAGCAAAGCTCGTCGAAATCCGCTTAGACTATATCGGTCGGAGCATCGATTTGCCTCGATTGCTTAAAAATCGCCCGACGCCGGTGGTCGTTACATGCCGTCGTAAAGCCGACGGTGGACGTTGGGATCGAAGCGAAGAGGAGCGACTCATGATGCTCCGATCCGCCATTGCGATGGGCGTTGAGTACATCGATCTTGAAGACGACGTCGCGGCCAAGATACCTCGATACGGGAAAACGAAGCGAATCGTAAGTCTACACGACTTTCAACAGACACCGGAGGATCTCGATGCGATTCACTATCGACTTTCGACGCTCGACGCCGATATCGTCAAAATCGCCGCGATAGCCAACACCTTCTCCGATGTAAGGCGGATGCTTCGACTCATGGAGAATGCCAAGATTCCAACCATTGGGATCAGTATGGGTGATATCGGAACGGTTACGCGAATACTCGCCGCCCGATACGGTGCACCGTTTTCCTATTGTGTTTACAGTCCAGAGCGGCGCGTGGCTCCTGGCCAACTCTCGTTTGATCAAATGCTCAATCTTTATCGCGTCGAATCGATTGATAAGGATACCAAAATCTTTGGGGTCGTTGCCGATCCAGTGGCTCACAGCTACTCGCCGCTCATTCACAACTCAGCATTCGCCTCCCAGTCGATGAACGCACGCTATCTCCCATTTCGAGTCCCCCACTTCGACCTGCAGAATTTCCTCGCTTGGTGTGCTGAATACGGCATAGGTGGACTCAGTGTGACGATTCCACACAAAGAGTCGATCCTCGAATTTCTCCAACAGGCCGATTCCGCAGCCAAGGAAATTGGAGCTGTGAATACGGTCATCTTTACCCCTGAAGCAACGGTCGGTTACAACACCGACTATCGTGCGGCCATGGATTGTTTGGCGGAAGGAATTGCCAAGTTGAAGCCTGGCCCCGATCCATTCAAAGGGGTCGGGACTTTGCTTTTAGGGGCTGGAGGGGTGTCGCGAGCGATCGGCTACGGACTCGTCCGGCGCGGAGCGAGCGTCATGATCTCGTCGCGAACGCACGAACGGAGCGAAAAGCTGGCGGCAGCTATCGGCGCAAAAGCGATACCGTGGGAATCGCGTTACGACATTAAATCGACGATCATCGTAAACGGAACGCCGATTGGAATGTTCCCGGATGTTGACGAGACACCCTTCGATGGAAGCAAGTTGCGCGACGACCAGATCGTCTTCGATACGGTTTACAATCCCGAGCGAACGCTGCTCCTCAAGTCTGCGCTAGCGGCGGGTTGTCAAGTAATTTCAGGCTTACAAATGTTCATTCGCCAAGCGGCTTATCAATATCGTTTGTTTACCTCTCACGAGCCGCCGACCAAGACGATGGTCGAAACACTCAAACGAGCCATATCGGTCATCAATTATCAAAATACGGAGGAGGCGGACGACAGCGATTCCGACGTCGAGAGTAATGCCTAGTTCGACTGGTTGAGCAGAATTGTAAACTCCAACAACTAGCAAGCCGCTCAATTTTTGACAGCGAGTACGGCTCGCGGTCGACTAAGCGTCAGACCTCCGCGATGGTTTGCCGATGCCGTGAATGTCAAAGCCAAGCAACTTCAATTTCGCTCGATCGAGAATGTTGCGTCCGTCGAAAACGAAGGCAGGGCGGTGCATGCCTAAGAAAACGCGTTCAAAGTCAAGCTGCTTGAATTCATCCCATTCCGTCAACACGGCAATCGCATGTGCCCCTTGTGCGGCTTCGTAGCAGTTCTTTGCTACCCGGACATTCTTGTCAATCAAGGCGAGGTACTTGTCGGACACGACACCATGAATATCGGCCACCGCAAGCCGTAACTCGCCTCGAATCTCTTGTTCCGAAACGCGTGGATCGTATATGACTAACCGAGCTCGTTCATTCAACAAGTCTCGACAAACATGAATCGCAGCCGACTCGCGAACATCGTTCGTGTCTTTCTTGAATGCAAAGCCAAAGATAGCAATTTGCTTGTCCGAAACGGTGTTGAACATGGTTCGAACAATTCGCTCCGAAAAACGACGCTTTTGATGGTCGTTCATGAGCACGACTTGCTCCCAATACGCCGCGACTTCCCGAAGACCAAAGTGCTCGCACAAGTAAACTAAGTTCAGAATATCTTTCTGAAAACAGGAACCACCAAAACCGACCGAGGCTCGGAGGAATTTTGAACCGATGCGAGAATCTGTCCCGATCGCCCTCGCAACTTCGTCAACATCGGCACCAGTAACTTCGCAAAGAGCCGAAATAGCGTTAATGGATGACACACGTTGGGCGAGAAAAGCATTGGCGGTCAGCTTCGAAAGTTCACTGCTCCAAAGATTGGTTGTTAAAATTCGTTCCTTCGGAATCCAACGACCGTAAACCTCGGCGAGGATATTCACGGCTTCGGCCGATTCGCCACCAATCAGAACGCGATCCGGATTCAGCAAATCTTGAATCGCGGTTCCTTCCGCCAGAAACTCCGGGTTGCTCAGGACGTCAAAAGTCGAGCCGTTTCCAGCGCATTCCAAAATTCGCTTGACGGCTTCAGCCGTGCGAACAGGCAACGTCGATTTTTCTACGACGATCTTATGGCCATGCGAACAGTTCGCGATTTGGCGAGCACACTTCTCAATGAATTCAAGATTGGCAGCCCGACCTGCCCCAATGCCAAAAGACTTTGTCGGCGTATTGACGGCAATAAAGATGATGTTCGCGTCGCGAATGGCCCGATCAACATCTGTTGAAAAATGGAGATTGCGACCGCGAGCCTCGCGAACCACTTCGTCGAGTCCTGGCTCATAGATCGGCAACGAATCCGAATTCCACTGGCGAATTCGACTCTCATTCAGATCGACCACATGCACGTCAATATCCGGACATTGCTTGGCAATCATGGCCATCGTCGGTCCACCCACGTAGCCGGCTCCGATACAGCAAATCCGAATCGGAGACTTCGGCGCTTTCGTTGGTGAATTCGTAGTCATCAGTGCGTAGCATCCCCACAGTTCGCAAACATACAGTAAATTAAAGAATCAATGGCGGCAGAAAATGGAACGGATCCGCCTCAAAGGCTAATCATCGTTTGACCAGGACGATTACCTGAAGAGTTGATAACCGCTGGCGACAAAAAGGGTGCTTTCGAGGAAGCGCCAGCTTCAACACTTTCAGCAGCCAAAACGAGGATGGCAGACTGGAGTCCTTCCAACATTTCGACTAGCTCGTTAAGAACGCTAACAGAGTCGATGTTGGCCATATGCCCAACAATTGAAATTCGTCCAAGCGAACGATCGTCAGCAAACACGGGGAGTTGAACTCGCCAAAGATGGGAGTCGTCTGGAGTGCGGGTACGATTCCAATTCGCATGAAATCCTTCATGAAGCCACGGTACATTCAGGTCAAGTGAAATTTTGGCTAGATCATGCTTGTCAGCAAACTCAAGGAAAGCATTCCAAATCGTTTCCCAACTTCGATTTCCTTGAAGGCGAATCATGTTTTGTCGTCCTTGGATCCGTAGCCCGTCGACCGAGGTGCGAGACTCTCGTTGAGGGACAAACGATTCACAAAAGTGATAGACGCGATTCGTCAGCAATTTGAGTTCTGTATATCCAAATGCTCGACTTGCTACTAAACATCCCAGTACCATCAGGGTTGAGAGGAGGGCGATCAGCTCGCTTTTGAACATGTATCCAATGAGCGCCCCACTCGCAGTTACTGCGCACGCAAAGTTAATCAGCAAAAGAAGTCCTCGATGGCTAACTCCCCAACGAAGCAGACTGTGATGAATATGGCCACGGTCCGTGCTAAAAATACTGCGTCCGGTAAGCTTGCGTCGAAGGATGGCCATCCCTGAATCAAAAAAGGGAATCGCAAAAATCGCGACAGGCCCAAGGAGTGAAATCGCAGTTGCCCCTTTCAGCGACGTTCGCAATGCCAGAGCGCCAAGGACGAGTCCGATCAACATCGAACCACCATCACCAAGATATACTTTTGCCGGCGGGAAGTTATAGACCAAGAATCCGAGAATCGCACCCGCCAACCCCGCCGCTATCGAACCCTCCAGAGTGTGCCCTTGGAGCGTTGCCATGGCAGCGATCCCAGTACTGGCAATCCAACCCACGCTTGAGCACAAGCCATCGGCACCGTCAATCAGATTCAGCGAATTTGTCGTTAACAACATCCAGAGAATGGAAATTGGAATGACCAGGAAGACAGTACTGATTTCAAATCCGAAGAAGTCAATGACGTTCATCCGGTAGCCAGTCCAAACCATCCAACATGCAATCGCGATCTGCCCTAGAAGCTTCTGTCGTCCTCGCAGCGTATAGAAATCGTCTAGCACGCCCAGTCCGACGATCGCTACGGCTCCGACCACCAATCCTACCAACGGCCAGGGATCGGCCACGAACCGTTCGCGGATACCTTCGACAAAGAACGGAACAAGGCAAGCAGCAACAAAGCTGCAAAGCAGAATTGTTGGGCCACCACACAACGCTATCGGTTCTCGGTGTAGTTTCCGAAACGCATCGGGATGATCGACAAGATTTAATCGAATTGCTAGCTTGCGGCAAATCGGAGTCATTGCGAGGCTTAGAAGAAATGCCCCAAACAAAGCCGCGATTTGATAAAAGCCGATACTGTGAAAATACATGAAGCGCTCTTCCAAGTTGATTAGTGGCGGGTTTGTCGGTTTGATACGCAAACCCAGCCTCGCCAAACCATTCGGATTTCCAGGCGAGGTCCACTCAGTGTGATTTACCGGAATGAAACCGTAAAGTGGCGCCGTTGGAACAATTGTCGAGGTTTCGCGCTCTTAAGGCAACTTAAACCGTACAGCTTGCATATTAGGTAAATCCAATAGCCAATCAATCGCTATAATCGTTAAATTGTTGCGAATTCCGTCCGTTTTCGAACGGGCATTGATGGCAAAAAATTTCCTTCGGAATCCCGAACTAAAGCATTTTCAAGAGCGACGTAGGCTTGGAAAACGGTGGCAGGTAACAATGCTGGCCTTCCGCACGTAGGTCAGTCTCTCGGAGACTGACACCTCGACTTTGTCGAGGATTTCACGAGTCTTGGAGCGACTCGTCTACGTGAATCGCCCGTTTCCCGACCGGCTATATGAAAAATGAAAATGCACTCGCTTAAGGATTGGGGGCAGTAGCCTCTGTAAGCGATTCAACCGTGTTCTTGGGGGGCAAGTGCTGGTCAGCGGAAGCCGCATGGGAATGCGGCTTTTGCCTGCGGATGACCATCAACGATTTTGCATTGATTTGGCTCGCCTTTGGAGACACGGCCAATCCCGAAAGATCATCTTGATTCCACCCCAAAACCATCAGCTCTCCCGGTTGTAATGGGTGGCGCTGAACAATTTGACTTGCCACCATCGCGACGACCGTGGGCTGGTTGGGAAGCCCAGCAGCTTGTTCCTCCAAGTCTCTTAGACGTTGCGGCTCCGATTCGTTAAAGTCTCGAACGGACGTAACCTCGGGCCCCAGCGGTTTCTGCTGAGGCTCGTTCAGCCAATTCGCGGCCTTGAGATCGATTTCACTATTCGAGTTGGCGAGAAGCCGATCCATGCTTCCGGTCAAGAGAATTCCCGCTTCCGTTTTCCCAATCAAAACGGCATCTTTCAACTCCAACAGCGAATCGTTTCGAAAACGAACCGAGCCCGCGCTTTCGCTATTCCAGTCGACAGAAAACATCCCGCCGAGATCGCACATCGATTCGCCGCGAATAAATGATGTCGAATTCGATCGAACTGGGTAACTCGCCAATCCAGCCCCAGTTTGAGCAGCGTACTCGTATCGCAATTTTGCACTATCCGTTTTAATCGACTCGGACGAACGATTGGAAATAAAGGGCAATAAAATGCCTGAGGTATCCGGATAACGGACGGAGTAGTTGGTCGATAAGGAAGTGTACAGCGACAAATAGCTTGAAACGTGCCCTCGTTGGTAACCTGAATGAATCTCGACTACGTTGAAGAGGTTTTGCGAACGCGAGAAGCCAACATCAAGCTGAACGGTTTTCGCAACCACTACGGCTCCAATTACAGCAATCACAGGCGCTGCCAACCACGCAAACTCGACGCGACCTACAAGCCGAAATACAAGCCAGTTGACCGGGACCAGAACGATGAAATATCCAAGAAGCAGTTTGAGAATCGTGCTCACTCGTGGAACATTTATCCCCGACTCCAATTGCAATCCACCGATCGCAGCTTTGGCGATCAAGGCTTGATTGTCAAGTTGACCGACATCGCTTCGAAACTGTAAATTTGAACTGTCGCTCAGGGGCCGAAGATTTCGGTTGGCCCCCTTGTTTCGTTTAAGCGAAGAATCCGATTCGACTTTCAATGAGGCTGAACTGGCGAGAGCTGATGACAGCTTGCCAAGATCGCGTCCAAGCACACGAACCCGGTTCTGAACGACCGGATTCATCTCCTGCCCTCGGAAGGATGCTGCGAATCTCAAATCGCCTGAGGCTTCGGTTCCGGCATAGACGCCTGAACCGCGAAACCATTCCCGATGAGGTCGCCGTAGTAGCGCCGAATTGACAAAGCTGCCGTAGCTTGGCCAACGAATCATTGCCTCCTCGCCGATGGGAAACGTAGTCATCACGACACGTCCATTGGCCACCGATCGTTCGGCTACAAACTGCTCGCAGCCTTCAACCCAAGATGCACTTTCTGCAAGTACGCCATCCACCGCCGGTATTTCACGATTTCTGGGGAGAGCAATTTGTCGAATGTCACGTTCACCGAATCGAGCAATAGACCACTCTTGGCTAAACGTTTCCCAATTCTTTTCCGTCAAGGTAGCTGGTCGCAACGACTTCAAGGGAAGATAGGGTGCAAGAAAACTATCCTTGAGCCCAGCCTGAGCTTCAGGGCCATTAATTACGATCTGTCCACCAAAATGCAGCCAATCTAAAACGGCTTGCTGTTGAGTTTCCGAAATAGCGGATCCACTGCAATCATTCCAAAAAAGGTGGCTGACGGACATCATGGTCGCAAAACGACTAGGTACGCTTGATTGGGCTTCGGATTCCACGATGCTCATAACGCGAAACGGACTAATTCGTTCTTCTTCACTTCGATCCAGTGAAGGCCAAGTCATGCACGAAAGCCCCGATAGAAATTGGTACCGATCTGCCGACTGGGATAGAACGATGAGAAAATTTTGGTAATTGTCCATCACGTGGATGGGATAGGTTTCTTCGCGTAGCGTTGCCCCAAACGTTCGCGGGAAAAACGAAACGCGGACCGCCGCCTTGCTTTTGACGAAGTCTTCCTCGAAGTCGGCAACGGACGGGGGAAGAAAGAGTTCGTATCCAAGTTGCTTTCCTTGGCCGCGAGCCAACGAGGCCGAACGATCAAATTCGAACGGCATTTGTAGCCCTAAGATGGAAAGTGGGCGGAACGGTGCTTTCCCTTCGACGCCCGAACAACTAATGATCAAGCCCTCATCGGATAAATTGGCTCGAACCTGTTGACGCAGGTCACACCAGTGCCCAGGTTTGAGAAACAGCTCATTGCTATTGCTTGAACTTGGCAACGTCTGAAGAGGTCCCACCTCAAAACGTTCGGTAACCTTTTCTTTTTCTTTCTTTTTCTTGTCCGCATTGTCGATCGGATCAAACGCTTTGCATCCACGGCAACCGGCAATGCAAAGCAGACATGCCAACAATCCAACGACGTACCACGGCTTGGCAAGGAAGTCCTGGTTTTCGAACTTTTGTCGGAAGCGGTCGTTCTTATGTCGGATATTCGTATTCACTCAATCGAACACTTTACAAACGTTAGCTGCAATCGTTTCCGATCCTGTTGCCCGCGTTGAATTCAACTAGCCGCGTCAACTAAGTGCCAAGCTCACCAAAAAGTGGAGTCGAAAGATAGCGCTCTCCCAAACTGCACATGATGGTAACAATCCGCTTCCCCGCAAACTCTGGTCGGGCAGCGACTTGGGCAGCTGCCCACATATTGGCTCCGCTGCTGATTCCAGCCATGATTCCTTCTTCTTTTGCCAGACGCCTCCCCCACTCAAAAGCCGTCTCATCGTCGACTTGAATCACATCATCGACAAGCGAGGTGTCGAGATTCTTCGGGACAAAGCCAGCTCCAATCCCCTGAATGCGATGCTTACCTGGCTGACCACCACTAATCACCGGCGAATGCTTCGGTTCAACCGCGATCGCTTTGAAATTGGGGTTCAATTTCTTGATATACCGAGCCACGCCGGTAATGGTTCCACCCGTTCCAACCCCAGCGACGATCGCATCAATCTGTCCAGCGGTATCTGCCCAAATCTCGGGACCGGTGGTCCGTTCGTGCACGGCTGGATTGGACGGATTCTCAAATTGTTGCGGCATCCAACCCGATTTATCGAGCGATACCATTTCCGAGGCCCGGTTGATGGCCCCGCGCATCCCTTCGGCGGCTGGAGTGAGTACGAGATTCGCCCCGAGAGCTCGAAGCAATGCCCGTCGTTCCACCGACATCGACTCAGGCATCGTCAACGTAAGACGGTAACCTTTGGCCGCACAGACGAAGGCTAACGCAATGCCCGTGTTGCCGCTCGTCGGCTCAATAATATGCGTCTCTTTCGTGAGTTTTCCTGACTTTTCAGCATCTTCGACCATCGCCATGCCGATCCGGTCTTTCACACTATTGAGCGGGTTGAAGAACTCGCATTTTGCAAAAACCGTCGCCTGCCCCGAGGGAATCAAGCGATTGATACGGATCATAGGCGTATTGGCGACTGTCTGGATAACATTCTCAAATGTGCGATTGTGGGGCATAATTTTTTTGGAGGCGTTACAAAGTTGACGCGTATAAAAGGGGTAAACGATCGTCATTAGTTTACCAAAACCTTGTTCCTCAGGTACGGACCGCCCGCTAGGCGTGATTTTTTTTGACAAAGGATTATTTTTTAGCGAAACTGAATCGATCACTCAGGGTTTTCCCTAAGCTTTGCACTAATCCCCGAAGGGGAAAAATCGATGATCGGATCGACCTAGATAGGGGTCATTCGATCGAACGACTTTTCTCCGGGCAAAGCGAACCTTTTCGTCCCCGGAGTCTATTGAATGGTCTTAATCCCCTCGGTTTACCTAGTGGATGCGGATCGCGACTTTATTACATCTTGTCGTGACCTCTTCGTATCCCGTGGTTTTAGTTTTTCGGCGTTTTCCTCTCCCGAACAACTCATCCGTCAGGCCCCTCGCGTTTCCGTAGGTTGTATCCTGACTGATTTGGAAGGACCCGATTGGTCGGGACTTTCGCTCTGTCCCATGCTGAAGCAAGAAGGCTGGATCATTCCTGTCATCGTTGCCGCATCGCATGGGGATATTCCAACGTGTTCGAGCGCCTTCCGAACTGGCGTTGCGGATTTCTTCCTCAAACCGATCACGCTGGACGATCTTTGGAATTGCGTTTCTCGCAATCTGGAGGAGTGTCAAAACCGGCAGCAGTACTGGGTAGATCGAGAAAAACTCTCGCAAAAGCTTGCCTGCCTGACCGATCGCGAAGAAGCCGTCGTACGAGCTTTGGTGTCTGGTCAGAGCATGAAAGAAATCGCTTGCAACTTTGGGACTTCGTTTCAATCGGTTGCCCGACATCGACAGCGGGTCTTGCTAAAACTGAAGGTCGAGAACGATGTTGCCTTGGCAAACCTCGTCCGAGATCACTTTCCGCCGGACTCTCAAACGGCTGCGATGTTTGACAGCGAGCTAGCAATCGTTCACGATTGATGTAGAACAAGGCTCCGTGGTGAGCGTTCTTCTCACCGTTATCCTCTTCTACAGCCAGCGTGAACGACGAAGCACTACTCATCAAATCGGCACTCGATGGTGATAGTTCGTCATTTGGCGTCTTGGTCGAACGCTATCAGAATCGCCTCATGAACTGCGTTCTGAGTGTCATTAGCGACACCGAAGAGGCCGAAGATGTTATCCAGGAATCGTTCATTCAAGCGTATGTAAAGCTTGACACTTTTCAGCAAAACAGCCAATTTTTTACTTGGCTCTATCGAATTGCTTTCAACAATGCCCTTTCGCGTCGACGTCGCCGAAAAACCGGAACGTCGCTTGATCAAGCTCGGGAAGCAGGCGGCTCTGAACCGACAGCTAGGATCGAAACTCCCGACCACCGGATGCTTCAGTCGGAGAACATCCAGCACGTTCGCGATGCCCTAGCCCGACTTTCAGACGACCATCGCATTATTCTAAACCTCCGGGAAATGGAGGATATGGCCTACGACGACATCGCGGCGACCCTTAACATTTCCATCGGAACGGTCCGGTCCCGCCTTAGCCGAGCGAGAAATGCCCTCAAAGAACAGCTCGAACGTCAGGGCGATTGGTCCGACGTGTAATCGTAAATTGGTTATAATAGGGGCGACCTTCCCAAGTAAAGTCGAATTACGCTCGATCGGCTGCCGTTGTATTTTTCGTTGGAAACATCACCCTGTGTATTGTTTTGGGCACGAGCGGCTGGCATGAGCAAAACCTATTGACACCTTTGGAGCAAACATGACATCGATATTTGCGTCGATCACACTTCTCGGGCAACTCAACCTGGACGGCCAGACTATTTCCCTCAATCAGCTTTGGCCGATTTTGATCGTCGGCATGCTTGTGATCCTGGCTCTGATCATCGCGGTCGTCTTTTACAGCTTCGGTTCCGTATGGTTCCAAGCGGTCATGTCCGGCGCAGACGTGAGCATGCTCAGCCTTATCCGCATGTACTTCTGCCAAGTGCGAGCCCAAACCATTGTGAACGCAAAAATCATGGCCGCTCAGTCGGGACTCAACATTCGCGGTCAAACCGGAATAACCACCCAGCGACTTGAATCGCATTACCTCGCCGGTGGAAATGTTTTGAACGTAATCAACGCTTTGATCGCCGCACACCGTGCCGGAATCGATCTCGACTTTGATAAAGGAGCCGCCATCGACTTGGCCGGACGCGATGTGATGGACGCGGTGAAAACGAGTGTTCACCCGAAGGTTATCGATTGTCCAGACCCGCGTTACAGCGGCAGTCGAACTTTGTCGGCGATCGCCAAAGATGGGGTGGAACTCAAAGTGATGGCCCGCGTGACCGTTCGAACTAACCTCGAACAATTGATCGGTGGCGCTACCGAAGAAACGGTCATCGCCCGAGTTGGTGAAAGCATTGTCAGTTCCATCGGTTCCTCGGAAAACCATCTTGTCGTACTTGAAAACCCCAACTTGATCACGCGGAAAGTCATCCAGCGTGGACTCGACAACCAGACCGCCTTTACGATCGTTTCGATTGATATTGCCTTCATTGAAGTTGGCCAGAACATTGGAGCGAGACTAAGAACCGATCAGGCTGAAGCCGATACACGCATGGCTCGAGCACAAGCCGAACGCCGTCGGGCAGAAGCCATCGCGACCGAACAAGAGATGAAAGCAAAAGTAGCCGAAAATCGCGCCAACCTCGTCCTGGCAGAAGCGAGCGTTCCACGCGCTATGGCTGACGCGTTCACCAAAGGTCGTTTGGCTGTATCGAATAATAACTAGTCCTTCTTCACACCTTTGGAGGTCGTGCAGCTTAGAACGAATGAATTTACTTGGTCTTTGCAACCTCTACCGCTTGCGGGAGAGGTCGGTTGCGGTAGCGGCCGGGAGAGGGCTTCTCCTGCGCCACCGAAAATGCGGTCCTCTCCCGGGCCTGAGAGCCCGACCTCTCCCACGAAGACGTGGGCGAGGTAAGGCGTAAGATGCACGACCTCTTAAAATGGGGGTTGAGCTGAACCTGTACGACGGACTTCCAGTCCGTCGGTACCAACGTTTGTCGACAGATTGGAAGTCCGTCTTACCCTAAAATTGGCTGTGACGAAGCACTTGTTCCCCATAGACTTTTTCCGATTTGACTTCCAAGCCGCGAGCTTCCTGCCTATCACTTATTTCAAACTAAACAGCGTTTCTATATGCAAGTAACTACCGACAAAGCATCTTCATTGAGTGACAACGATGTTCAAGCCATCGATCGGTTACGCGATGCGTATCAGCAACTCACGCGCGAACTTGGCCGGGTAATCGTTGGGCAACATGCCGTCATCGAACACCTCGCAATTTGCCTTTTCGCGCGCCGGCACGCGCTTTTGATGGGAGTGCCGGGGCTCGCCAAAACATTGCTCGTCAGCAAACTCTCGGAAACACTCTCGCTCAAATTTTCGCGTATTCAGTTCACCCCCGATCTTATGCCGATGGATATCACCGGAACCGATATCCTCCAAGAAACGGCTGGTGGTCGTCGCGAGTTTCAATTCATGCATGGTCCACTTTTTGCCAATATCATTTTAGCGGACGAAATCAACCGCGCACCACCCAAAACGCAAGCCGCTTTGCTCGAAGCAATGCAGGAGCAGCGTATCACCGTCATTGGCAATAGCTTCCAACTGGAATCTCCCTTTATGGTTTTGGCAACACAAAACCCCGTCGAACAAGAAGGAACGTATCCACTTCCCGAAGCTCAACTGGATCGTTTCATGTCTTTGATTGAATTAGACTATCCAAGTGAGGAAGAAGAAATTCAAATCGCGCGTCTGACTACGGGCAATGAGACGGTGAATCTTCAGCCATTAATGTCGGCCCAAGAGATCATTGCTCACCAAGAACTTGTACGTCGCGTCCCCGTTCCCGACCATATCTATCGATTCGCCGCTCGCGTAGTTCGGAAAACGCGACCGAATGGAGAAACAGCCCCCGCGTGGTTAAAACCACTCGTTTCCTGGGGTGCCGGTCCACGAGCGGTCCAAAACCTGATTCTCGGTGCTAAATCACGAGCCGCCTTGCTTGGAAGTTATATGGTGCGATTGGAGGACGTTCAGCACGTCGCTCCCGCCGTATTGACCCATCGCATCATTACGACCTTCGCGGCTCAAGCAGAACGCATTTCAGCTCGCACGATTGTTTCGCGACTCATTCAAGAATCGCTCGATGAGAACTGATGGCTTGGGCAAAACGCGAGACTTCCTCGATTCGTCGGTAATCGCACGTCTCACTCCGATCCCCTTTTTGTCGCGGCGTCCCATGCAAGGGAGCGTCTCCGGCCGGCATACCAGTCCGCACCGCGGATCGAGCGTCGAGTTCGCCGAGTACCGGAAATACGTTCCCGGTGACGATCCGCGACGGCTTGACTGGCGCGCAGTCGGACGCTCCGATCGATTTTACGTCAAGGAATTCGAAGCGGACACCAACCTGCGTTGTGTCTTCGTTGTCGATACCAGCGGCTCCATGGCCTTTGAAACATCGCAGAAACAGATTTCGTCGGTCGCTCCAACATTGGAAAAAGAAAACTCAGCTGCGCTGATAAGCAATGCTACGACTTCGACCACGAAGAACCAAAAATCGAAACTAGCCTACGCCCGCTCCCTCGCCGGAACGTTGGCTTATCTTGCCGTCGAACAAGGCGATGCCGTCGGTTTAGCTTTGGCGTCGGATAAATTGATCAAGGAAATTCCAGCTCGACGCAACGCTGCACATCTGTCGCACATTTTTGACGCGCTCGATGAAGCTCAAGCAGCCAACGCTACCCAACTCCCTGAAATACTCCATCAGCTAGCCGAAACAATTTCCCGTCGCGCCCTTTTCTTGGTGATCTCCGATTTATTTATCGACCCAACCATTCTAAGAGGTTGTTTCGAACATCTTCGATTCCGACAACACGATGTCGGTGTTTTTCATTTGCTGGCACCAGAGGAACTGAATTTACCCTTTCAGCGTCCCACTCGTTTTCTGGATATGGAAGGCGGACCGGCACTTTTCGTTGAACCAACCGAAATTGTGGACCGCTATCAAAAAGCCATGGCCGAGTATCTCGATGCGATGCAGAAGCTCATGCGTGAGACGAGTACCGACTATCTGCGCATCTCGATCGACGAACCATACGCCGACGTCCTCTCTCGATTCCTAATCGAACGAGCCAACCGACGGAGCGGTCGATGACGTTTCTCCAGCCCTGGCTGCTCTTGGCATTGCCACTCATCCTGCTCCCCATTCTGATTCATCTCGTAAATCAATGGCGGTACCAAACGGTTCCGTGGGCCGCCATGATGTTCTTGCTCCAAGCTAAATCGATGCATCGCGGGATGGCGAAGCTTCGGCAATGGCTCATTCTTGCCATGCGAACGTTGGCCGTCGCCGGACTTGTCTTTGCGGTCAGCCGGCCTCTCGCATCTGGGCTCATTGGTCGCATGGCAGGTGGCTACGTCGAGACAACGCTTGTCTTGCTTGACCGATCTCCGAGCATGTTACAGAAGGCCGAAAAATCAGGCGAAACCAAGTTGGAAACGGGGATTCGCCAATTGCAAGACGCTTTGCAGTTTCGACGATCACAACGCTGGGTGTTGATCGATAGCGTACGCCCCGATCAGCCGCGAGAGTTTAGTTCACTTCGGGAGTTAACCAACGCATCCATCAATGCGACGGCCAGCGCCTCAGCCGATTGGCCTGCCGTCTGCCGATCCGCCCTGAGCTATCTTCAAAACAATCCAACGGCCGAAGCCGATGTTTGGATCTGCTCAGACATGCGTGAAAACGACTGGCAATCGCAGAGTGGCCCTTGGTCCGCGCTCAGCGAAGAATTTCGCAAGCTACCTAGCCGAGTTCGATTTCTGACCCTTGCATACCCCGAAATATCGTCGACCGATCGAGCGATTCATGTCGTCAGTTCGCGCATCGAGGAAACCAACGGAAGTAAGGACTTGATCCTAAGCTTGCGAGTGAGTTCACTTGTTCCCAATAACAGTTCCGAAGTAACTCCCATTGAAATCAATGTCGGCAATGGTCGCTTTGAAATTGAGGTCGAGCTCGTACAGGGTATTGGCGAACTCAAGGATTATCGTTTGTCGCTCGACGCAAACTCGGACTACATCGGTTGGGGGGAAGCAAAACTTCCCGCTGATGATAACCTTGCCAACAACGAAGCCTTCTTCGGCTTCGCACCGGCTACGGCACGACGCACATTGATCGTGTGCGAAGATCCGGCCACCGTCGCTGCCTTTCAAATCGCGGCCGGTATCTCGCAAGACGCGAACAAGGGGTCCGATGTAAAAGTGATCTCGATCGATGAAATGGACGAAGGAAATTTCGCCAACGAATCGATGGTCATCTGGCAAGCACCACTCCCCGTCGCCGAAGTGAAATCGCGGCTGGAGGATTTTGTAAACGATGGTGGCTCATTGTGGATTCTTCCTTCCTTGGGCCTGACGCAATCAGACGTAGCAAGTGAATCCGCCCAATCATTTCTCGGTTTCCAATGGACGACCTGGCAAACGCTTTCGAAGCCGTTGCAGCCCAAAGTTTGGAGAACTGACCAAGGTTTGCTCGCTTCAACGCAAAGCGGGATGTCGCTCCCAGTCGGAGAATTGCTCGTCTCAGGCTACGCCG
>JANOAI010000389.1:0-3954 GCA_031411055.1 Pirellulaceae bacterium | reverse complement strand
TCTTTAAAAAGCGAATGGCCGAGCTGATGTTGAGCTTGCGATTCTGCGGCTTGCTTGGCCCGATGGACTTGCCAAAGTTGATGGTAGGCAACTTCCATTTTTCGAGCGAAGGCCTTGCCGTCAAATACACTGCTCTCGAGCAAATGGGTGCGAAGCTTTTCGCGTAGCGCGGCGAGGCGGCTCGGTTCTCCCAGTAATTGCATCCCTTTGGATTCATATTCAGCCAAGCTGGTCGCGATAAGTTCAGGGAGTCCTAGCGTCGTTAGTAGACTCCCTGCAACCCGCGATACAAAAGCCTCCCCGCTGAGTGTGAGAACCGGTACGTTGACACGTAGTGCGTCGCTAGCGGTCGTGTGAGCATTGACAGGATAAGAATCCAAAAACAAATCAGCTAACGACATTCGAGCGAGATGTTCATTATGAATAATGCTTTCGGTGAAAATGAGTCGCTCGCCAGCAACGCCGTAGCTTTCAGCGAACTTTCGCAATCGCTGCGAGATCTCGGGACCATTTTCAAGAAGCCATAGTACCGCATGCGGATTCGCCTGGAGCAATCGCATCCAAACCGAAAACATCTCGGGGTGGTATTTGTAGGGACTATTGAAGGAGCAACAGACTAACGCGTCTTCGGGCAAGCCCCAATCGCGACGCGAAGGAAGCGGTAGAACTGGGCCATCGGTCGAATCGTTTACCTGATAGCAGCCGGGCAAATGGACAATCTTCTCACTGTAAGATGCTTGACGATCGCGAGGCACCACGTACTCGTCAACAAAAATGTAGTCGATAAATTCGACCCCCATCGATCCGGGATAGCCAAGATAGTTGACTTGGATGGGAGCTGGACGATACGCCAAAATCTGAGTTCGAGCTTGTTCGGTATAACCTTTCAAGTCGACCAAAATATCGATGTCATCGGACGCGATTTGTTCGGCAGCTTCTTGGTGCGACATTCGGTTCAGATCGCGAAACGTGTCGAAGGCTTGAGTAACCCGCGTTCCGATGAGACTTCCATCTCGCCGACCAATGGAATAGCCGAACACATCGAAATGTTCGCGATCATGCTGCTCCAGCATTTCCGCGATTAACCATGCGGTTGCATGATTGAAGAAATCGCCAGACATGTATCCAATACGAATGCGTTTTGACGGCGATGGAAAATAGAGCAGTTCGTTACGGCGTTCGATCGCTAGTTGGTTCAATGGCGTAACAGGCCGCACGAACTGGGATCCCCATTTCGTAGCAACACGCAACTGTTCGGAGGATGTGGTGGCGGTTGGCAAGCAAGCAAAAGAGAAGGGAGTGACCAGATCGGTGAGTGGCCAGGGTTGGTCAGAAACGACCATCTCCTGAATACGACGAGCCAGTTCATATAATTCAGACCAGTCGCATAAGTGCTGTAACCGTTGCGTCAACGCTATCGTTGCGGCACGCGACGATGGATTGAGTTGAAGGGACTTTCGATAAGCGTCCGATGCAAGCACATACTGTTTCTTTTTGTCATAGGCGTTTCCTAAATTGAAAAACGCGTTGGCGAAATTCGGATCTAATCGAATCGCTTCCCAGTATGCTTGAATTGCCTCTTCCGTTTTTCCTTGGGCATCTAGAACGCAACCGAGATTGTTATAGGACGAGGGACCTTCTGGCCGGAGTAAAATGGCTCGACGATAAAGTGTGATTGCTTCTTCCAGTCGCCCCTGTTGTTGCAGAATATTGGCACTGTTCACCAAGCCATCGACATACACCGGCTGAATTTCGACCGATCGGGCAAAAGCTTTCAGAGATGAGTCTGAATCGCCCAGAGCTTTGAGAGCGAGCCCGAGATAGTTGTACGCTTCCACAAGCGTGGGATCGATATTCAAGACCGCTTCGCAGTGACGACAGACGGCCTCGTGCTTGTTCTCGAGGGCATACAACTGGACCAAAGCAAACTGAAAGCCAAGGTCAGTGGGGTGAAATTGGATCGCTCTTTCAAAGCAATGCGTAGCGTTGGGATGGTCGCCTTGGTCGAGAAATGCCTTGCCCAACACTCGAAAAGCTTCGGCATTTTGTGGAAAATCGGTCGCGGCTCGTTGCATCAAGGCTAGCCCGCCGTTGATATTGCCTTGCTGGTATCTCAATACACCAAATAGTCGCAAGGCTTCCGGATTGCTGGACTCCTTTTCAAGAATGGAAAGGTAAAGCTTTTCGGCTCCAGCAAGATCACCGGCGAGGTGTAGTTTGGTGGCTTCTCGTAATGTTTCCAAAGCGGCTTTATTTCTTGAAGACTTGCAAAACGTAAAAATTTTGGAGGCCGTGACCAGACGTGTCCAGGGTCAGTCGGATAAATAGGGCATCCAAAAGACATTTACCAGTCAAACCGGCAACACTAGGAGATCGTAGTAAGAATTGATTTCGCAGATTGCGTCAAAAAGCTCGATGGTTGAAGCGATGAATTTACAAAACCGCAGGTAAAAACTTCTTCTCTTCTTCATCAAAGGCTAGCAATCATGTTTTAAAATGCCGACCGCAAATGCCTAAGACTTGAGGAATTTCAACGATTTCTGCAACTCTTATCCAAGATCGAGCAATTTAAGAGCGAACATCTGATCCTCAGCCTTGTCGAAGACGGAGAATAAAACAAAAACTCCTCAAGACGGCCCCAATTTTGCATTTGACTTGACTGTCTTTTTCGATACTATTCATTTGTTCACTTAGCTAGGTGCCGCCATGGAGCGGCGTAAACGAAAGGTCACGGAGGTACGATCATGTTAGTTTTGAGTCGCAAAGAAGGCGAACGTTTGGTGATTGGCGAGGATATCACGTTGGTGATTTCGAAGATCGAGGGAAATCGCGTTTCCATCGGTATCGAAGCGCCTCGAGACGTCAAAATCATGCGTTCGGAGCTCACCACGGAAACCAAATCCAGCTCTCCGCGAATCCATCCAGAGAAAAAGGATACTCGCGTCCAGGGTCTTCGTGATTTTGCCGGGTCGGTGCTGACAATGAAACGCCAGGTTGGCTGATTAAGACGTAATTTGTTGACTGGCCAAAATCGCCGAACGGCGTTAAGCTATCTTTAGAAGTTGCGAATTCAGGTCGACCGTCGGGCTGTTGACGTGCAACTGAGTTTCGCTTGCAGAGTTTGCGCTGACAATGGATGTCATCGAAGAGACGATCATTGATTATCTGCGAAAAAACGTCGGAGGAAATCCTCGTCCAACGGATAGCTTGGCGCTGGTCGGAGTCGATTCGGTCGGAATGGCCGAATTGACGTTTGAATTGGAAAAGCGTTTCTCAGTCCGTGTTGAAGATGATTTCATGGACCTTGAAACGATCAGCGATTTGGCAAATTACATTCGCGAACGTCGAAGTACTACTTAGGCCTCTTGCCACCAGCGTTCCGGGGTTAGAAATCGGATTGAGTATCCGAGCAGAGCAGATACCAGCATCAGTTGCCCCCCTGTCATGATCGTCGCCACGAATCCACCAATAACCGTCGTCAGTTCCCCTTCTTGAAAGCTGCCGGGCGATGAATTCGTAAAGATCGCTTTCTCAACCGATTCGGCAACGGTCAATGCGACGAGTCCCGCCATGATCTGAAGAAGAGGGAGGCATTGCGAAACTGCGACGAGGCCTGCTCCAATAAAAAAAGGTTTGGCTCGAAATTGACCAAGTTGGCATATCCAGAAGCCGACTGCAACAAATGGAATCGCAGCTAAAGCCATCCCCAATCGAGCATTTCCGACAGCAATGCTTGAAGCAAGAACTAGTGGGACTGGCAAATTGACCGCGGTCACGCCAAGCCATCCACCCATAGAAGCACTCGGCTGCGCTGCTTCCGAAACGAAGTCATGTCCCGGTTTATCCAAGGGCGTAGACGGGGAAGCAAAGGGATTGGGGTTTTCCATCCTTATATTCTAGTGGAGCGTCAAAATCAAATGTTCGGGTTATGGGGTCAGGAGTCAATTGCCGGAA
>JANOAI010000388.1:0-2024 GCA_031411055.1 Pirellulaceae bacterium | reverse complement strand
GTGCCGGGCCTTCGGCCCTGCAGAAAATGCACAACTTCGAAACGAGCCTCTCAGTCAGAAATTTCTGGACAACGTTGTCAAGAAAGAAAAAGAACGCAAGGAAGCCAAGCAAATGGAACGATCTCTAAGAGCAAAGGTCCTGGTCCGCTCAGTGCTACTTTTCGCCAACCAATTCAAGGGCCGCTTTTAAGATGTCGTCAGCTTCGGCCATTCGGCCCGTGCCAACTTTGCGACAACTCAACCAGCCTTCTTCCGGACCAACCCAATGAATGCCATCGTCCGTAAGCTGGGCGACATTGCGCATCACGGCTGGCTTAGCCCACATCGGACTACTCATGGCTGGGGCCATCAGAACGGGGCACTCCATACTCAAGTAGAGCGTCGATAAAAGATCGTCAGCTAAACCATTGGCACAACTGGCCAAGACACGTGCGGTGGCTGGAGCAACGATCATGAGCTTACACTGATCGGCGAGTTCAATGTGCGGTCCCAGCGGAAAGCGAGGATCGAAAGGATTCGTAACGGGAGCTCGATTGCAAAGCGCCGTGAATGTCGCGGGCCCAACGAACTGTTGAGCCGCTTCCGTCATCACGACGTAAACATCGAGCCCTTTTTGGACAAGACGACTAACGAGAGTCGCCGATTTGTAAGCGGCAATACCACCTCCAACGGCGACGACGACTCGTCCCGAGATCATAGATCGTTCGTATCCAAGTCGAGCAAATCGCCCAAGTCCTGGCCTTCGCCGATAAGCTTGATTTCGCTGCTGGTCGTTAGATAAATCTTATCCTGAAGAATTTCTTGGATAACGACTTCCATGTTGTCCTTGGTATCAATATCAACCAAACGACGTCCACCGCGATTCAACTGAACCAACCGCTTTTGAATAAGCGTTGACAACTTGAAACGACCACCAACTTTATTAACGATGGCTTCTTCTTTAAGTTCTTCTAGCATCCGATATTTCTCCGTTGTGCTGTTTTAGTATTTCTTCGATCTCAGCCACAGCTTGGCCGAGTTCACGATTGATGACCTGATGTTGATATCGGTCACGATTGGACATTTCTTCTCGAGCGACTTCCAAACGTCGTTCGATGGCTTGTTCTGTTTCGGTCCCACGCGCCCGAAGCCGAGCCTCTAATTCCTCCATCGATCCAGGATGGACAAAAATCGTAATCGGCCTGGAATCCCGGTCGAGAATGCTCAAAGCGCCTTGCACGTCGATCTCCAAGATTAACCACTTCCCCCGTTCTAAGCCAGAGCTGACGACAGCATTTAGCGTGCCGTACCAGTCTCCGCGGCCAAAAACCTCCTTGAATTCGAGAAATTCGCCCCGCTTTCGGCGTTCAGCGAACTCTTCCTTAGTCAGGAAGTGATAGTCCTTGCCGTCGACTTCGCCGGCTCGAGGAGCTCGCGTCGTCGCCGAAACGCTCAGTTCTAGTGGGAGCGAGGTCGACTGAAGCAAGGTTCGTACGACGGTCGACTTTCCCGAGCCGGAAGGTCCGGAAATGATGATCAGACGACCTCGTTTTGGCGTGGCGGTGTTCATTCGACGTTCTGCACCAGCTCGCGAAGCTGCTCCACAATCGTCTTCATCGTAACGACATTTTCAGTGATCGTCGCATCGTTGGCCTTTGAACCGATCGTGTTCACTTCGCGATTCAATTCTTGGACGAGAAAATCTAGCTTACGACCTTGGCTTTCTTTGGCCGCACACGCATCGCGAAAAAGTTTGCAATGGCTATCCAACCGAACAATTTCTTCCCGAATATCGCACTTGTCGGCGAAGATCTGAACTTCACGCAAGATGTCGGCTGGTTGAAGTGATGCTCCCAAACTCTGAAGCGCCTTCTCAACTTTGGTATGCAAGCGAACGCGATAATCTTCGATTACGGCGGGGGCGTGTTCTTCAACAATTTTTGCGCGGCGCGTCAGCTCATCGATATTGCTCAGCAATTCACGCCCCATCGCAGCCCCTTCTTCTTCGCGCATTGTGTTCATGGCGTGGAGAGCCTTGCGAAGGG
>JANOAI010000387.1:0-11449 GCA_031411055.1 Pirellulaceae bacterium | reverse complement strand
GGAGCCTCGGGCTGTAAAGATACCTCCGATAATAGGTTCAATCAGTCGGTCGTAGGTTTCTTTTCCTAATCGGCGAATCGCAAACGACTCGAGACTTTCGTCGCTTGTTTCTTGTCTCGGCGGGACCATGTATTCCTTTAACAGTCGCATTCGACCAGCCCAAGACAATACGGGGGACCGGAGAATCGACCATAACTTGGTCGGTTGCATCAAAGAAAAGCCATTGGGTACGGGATAGACTTGGCCCTTCGAAACGACTCGAGCCAGTCGATGCTGAGTGTTGGGACGAATCAGAATTGAGTCTAGGCAAGCATCGCGACTTAGCTGAATCGCGTCATCGGGTACGAGCGTTGCGAACATATCGGCCCCCATCTCGATAAGCGAATTTTCGACCCGAAGCGTTTGAATAACGCCTCCGAGCCGATCCGAAGCTTCAAACAGAACGAAGTCAATTTCGGGGGCTTGTTTTTGGAGATAAAAGGCGGCTGACAGCCCGCTTATTCCGCCTCCAATGATTGCAACACGCGAAGGCTTGGATGTGTCTCGATGGTTCATGATTGATTGCACTATAGTCCAAGTCGCGACGAGTGCGAATCGCAAGTTATACTAGTTCGACTGTCCCAAATCCTTTAACACGAAGTGCAAGCGAGTGGTTTGACTATCGAAACCTCAAGAAAACCACTCGCTTACGCTTCGTGTTATCAATGAAATTATGCCTTCCATAAGGATTTAGTACAGTCGAACTAGTAAGCAATACGACAGCCTCGTAGGTGAGCGTGACATGGGACTTTTTGACAAAATACAGGGTATCTTCGGTGGTGGCAGCGACAAAAAAGGGGTCGATGTCGAAGCCCGATTTGAGCGTTTGCGATCGAGTATTTCGGGGACCATGAGCAATTTTTACGTGGCGCGAGACCGAGAACGAGACAATCAGATTGTCGGGGTCAAGCTATGCGATCCCGCCAAGGTCGAATTCTTCGAGAACCGGTTCAAAGGGCTCAACAAACCGTCTGAAGGGGTCATCGCCACTAGCATGAATCACCCCAATGTCGCGAAGACGTATGAATTCGGAATTACCAACAGAGGTTTGCCATACCTCGTCATGGAATTCGTCGACGGGCCTGGACTGCAAGTGCTCATTCAAGAGAAAAGAGAGGAAAGGGTCAAGGGAAAACGGCTTGGAATGATTCGTCAGATGGCTGATGCTCTAGCTTACGTCCATCGGTGCGAATACATTCACCGCGATATCTGTCCTCGCAATTACATTGCGACCGAAGATATGTCGATCGTGAAATTGATTGACTTCGGATTGTCCGTTCCCGCGACCAAGCCGTTTATGCAGCCTGGGAATCGCACCGGAACTCCCCTCTACATGGCGCCCGAGATTGTTCGACGTCGCGCGACGGATCAACGCGTCGATGTCTTTGCCTTTGGCGTCACCTGCTACCACCTTCTGACATTTGAGTTGCCATGGCCGGTCGGCGATGCAACCGGTATGGCTGCACTGCATCACGACACATCGCCTCCTGTCGATATTTTCAAGTATCGTCCAGATCTTGATCGGAACCTTGGGCTGGCTGTCATGAGCGCCATGAATCCAACCCTCAACCAGCGTACCCCCAACATCGACACTTTTCAAAAACAGATTCGAAGTTGCAAATCCGAGTTCGACTTAGCGAATTGACGTTCACGATCTTTCAAGCAGCAATTGACTTCGGTTTCAGTTGTTTTCCGAAGCTCGACCGCGTTGCGAAAAAATTCCTAGCGGATCGCTGGACACTTGTGTCGAGGGCAATTCCGACATCATCTCTTCCAGTCGCTCTCGACCGGTTGCCAAGGATGCAGTAGCCACCGCCAAAGCGTACTGAAATTGAGCATCCGTTAGTTTGGCGTTTCCTTCAAGGCTGATCGGCAATTCAAAATGGATCGCCTCGTGCCCCACCCAACGCCCCATTCGAATCCGATCATTGAGAGCCATAGCGGCCTGCCACCAGTCAGCCTTCTGATCAATTCTCATCTCGTTTAAATTGACGATTACGCTTGTTCGGAAAAGCAAATTTTCCTTGTCGTCGTCGAGCATGAGGGAGAGGTGTCCTTCTTGAAATGGGATAATCCACCTTGATTCCCCATCGGCTGCCCGAAAGAACTTCAAGTCACGTTGCCGAAGAAGTCTTTCAATTCTTGCTGCACTTACCATGTCCTGAAAGGCCTTTCTGCCGTATTCAAAAATCACCGAAGCATTCGCCTTCTTAAGTATAGGCGGATCCACTCCGAAAAGTCATCACGCGCCCAAGTTCTGAGCCTTAAAATAGAGAGAAATAACGCGGCCGTTTGATGTGACTGCAAACCCATCCAAAAAGGATTTTCTTAGAAAAAGGGAGTTGTTTTGCTGGTCACGAATTGGTAACCCGATGGTTGAAATTCGTTGGTTTCGAGGTTTTCTCGACCGTTTTATTGCCAATCGTCGCAGATTGAGAACGGAAAAAGATTGTTGCAAGTTCATAGCCCTCATTGGTAAATTTTATGGTTCAAATGTTGCCTACTTGTAATCGTTGAGACTTTTCAACTCGATGTTTAGAACTGCCGACCAGAATCGATGGCGACGGCTTTCGTTCGAAACGCTAGAGAATCGTCGTTTGCGTGCAGGGGCCGATCCAACCGCAGAAGAGCAGTTCATGCTCGAACTCATCAACCGCGCAAGGCTCGACCCTATTGGCTAAGTCGCACGCAACGTGGACGTTTCGGACATCAATCAGGGGATACCGCCGGGGACTATATTCACGGCTCCCAAACCTCCTGTCGCGTTCAATTTGCAGCTGATCGACGCAGCTCGAAATCACAACCGATGGATGTTGGCAAATGGGGTTTTTTCTCACACGGGCGCCAATGGAATTACCATCGAACAACGTGTCGTTGATGCTCAGTATTCGCCCTCCGGAACATTCAAGGTTGCAGAAAATTTGGCGGTTGCTGGAACTTCGGGTACCCCCGACGTCCCCGCCTTGGTTGAAAAAACCACAACGATCTTTTTAAAAGTGAGGCGGGTCACCGGGAAACGATGATGAATCCCGTCTATCGTGAGATTGGCATTGCGGTGGATGTCGGTCGATTTAGCAACCGCAATTCAGTTATCGATAGCAGCCGAACAACAGAAGCGACTGTTCCTGCGACTGTCCAGATCCCTGCCAACCAAACGACGGCCTCGTTCGTGGTGATCGCTGTCAATGACACAGTTGCTGATTGAGTTCAATCGAGCCTTCTACGTGTGAGCGCTGCGGGCTTTTCGCAAGCGTCAGCCACAATTCACGTAATCGACGACGACGTGCCGAGCATCTGGAAGAACCCACGAAATGCATTCGATGTCGATGCCAATGGGGCGATTGAGCCGTTGGATATTCTGACTATTATCAATCGCCTTTCACGCGATGGAATCGGCTTGCTACCGAACACACCTCTCTCGCCACCTCTCTTTTATGACGCGAATGGTGACTGGTTAGCTACCCCAATCGATGTCCTGAACGTAATCAATGCCTTCAATCGAATCGGTGGCGAAGGCGAAGCGACTGCCGCGTTGCCCCAGAGGGATGCCGTTTTTCCGCTCGATGTTTTTCCGAACTATGATGAGTATGAAGTCCTAGCCCACCATCCAATCTTAAAACAACGATCTTGGACTTCATCCAACCGATTCTAAACCGAATACATTCATGTCCCGACGAACAGCGTCTTGGGATTACGACCTTGAAAGTCGAAGAATGCGGTTATGGTTGTCAGTTAAAGTCTTGCGGCCAGGATACGGTGGAGTGTTTGGCGACGGTCACGTGTCCAGTCCAGGATGTGATCGGCTGCCGCGAGTTCGTTCGCATTGGGTGGTTCGAACCCGGTCATCAAGAAGGCATGCTCTACCATTTGATGCCAAGTCAACTTTGATTTGAGGATCCGATCCAATTGGGATTCCATCGAGCTTGGAAGGGCATAAACGCGAGCCAAATACTCTATTTGTTGCGGTGTTAGCCGCTTGGCCTGAGTCGAAGCATTGTTGAGTGGTTGCCTTGCAATGGCTTTGCTTGGATTCGTGGGTAAAAGTGGGTTCGCCAAAACACCATTTTTTTCCACGGCTTTTGGTACGACGGATTCCGTAAGTTGTACGACGCGGCTCATCACTCGGAGGTTTTGGTCGCGAGTTGCCGGGAAAACCGCCAGCATCTGAGTGCGACGATTTGCATTTCGGAGGTCGGTGTCCCCAGCGCTTAAGTACCAATGGACATCGAGATCTGCCGACTTCCGTTGAAAGCCTTGCGACTTTGCCAACCAAGTCACAAGCGTCGAGAGATCAAAATCATGCGCAATCAACTGCTGGCCGAGTGCGCGGGCCAAGGCTTCTCGTTCCGCCTGCCCATCTTCCGTTGTTCCTGGCCATCGACCGAGCAAAGGTTGCCCGAAAACCAACTGCCAAGCAAAATCGACTTGTCCTTGAGCAAACTCATCGCTTGTGACTAACCATTGCCCAAATTCCTTAAGATTCCTTCTTGCGATCGATCTGACTTGTGCTGAATCACCGGACAGCCCTTCCAGAAACTTTCCGTTCGGAATTGCAGGAACGGCTGCCACCATCGACGCATCTTCACGTTCGTAAAAAAGTGGCTCTTCAACCGATCGATAACTGGCCATTCCGATGGATCCATCGGCACTTTGGGCCATACTAACCCCTTGAGCTATGGCTACCAAATTCCAATAGGTTGATTGATGAGCTGTCTCTACTGTTCCCGAGTCATGGCAGCGCGAGCACGAACCAACGCCACCGAGCAATCGCGACTCCAGCACATCGACAGCCGCATGCTGGCCTGTGCTTCGCATCTTACGCCACCAAAACCGACTGGCTGAAAAATCAGTAGGCGTTACGGACGGCGTCGTATCTAAAACCACGACCTTATATGCGAGAGCATTCAGGCTGTTGGATTGGAGCAACTCGCCCTGACACCACTTGACAAATTCGCGGCGTGTTTCATCCAAATCACGACTGAGTCCAATCGGTTCGCCTTGATAAAAAGCGGCCAATTGCCTTCCCCAATGTCTAGCCATCTCCGAATTGATGAGGGTATCCGCTAGCCATTCTGAGCGAGCCGATTGGCTGTCCTTTTTGACAAAGCGTTCTCTTTCCGATTCGGTCGGTTGGCGATTCAATAACTGTTTTGTTGCGCGCGCGATCCATTCGGCGTCGCTTACCGGAGCTGAAGGTTGGACTTGATACTTGGCCCATAAACCTTGGAGATGATCGTCAATAGACTTCACGATCTCTGTTTCTGAACGCTTCGGAACTTTGGCAACGGTCTTTGGCAGTTCAGCCAACTTAGGTTTTGTTTTCGATTTCTCGAAGGGCAATGTATTCGAAGGCAACGACTCTCGCGACGGATCCGTTTCTGGAGCCTTCGTTTTTGCAACCTGCGTTGACTTTACAATGGTCTCCGCCGCTGGCTGCAATGCGGCCGTTTTCTGTTCGTTTGGAGAATTTGCATCGGTAGACGGAGGCAAATCCATCTTTGCCAAGGGTTGGTTGTCAATCAGTTGGAGTTTATCTCGATAGCTGTAGGCAAACCAACCGCCCGCGATAGCAAGTAGGCTTGCAGCCATGGTCGCGAGCATAAAAAGACCGCTGTAATGCCGATGACGCTTTCGATAGCTTGCAGCTGATCGCGGCTGTATACGACGGGCGAGCATATCCTTTTGCGCGGCAATCAACGCAGCGTCAAGCTCCGCCATTCGTTCTGGTGAGAAGGTCTTTTTTTCAAGCAATTGAGGCGTAACAACCGATGGCCGACTTTGGCCAAGCCATTCGTCTAGTAAACCGTCAATTGCCGATGGTTCGTCATTTAAGGGGTTCATTGAAGTTTATCTTCCAAACAGTCGCGAAGCTGTTGCTTAGCACGCTGCATTAAGTTCTTGGCTCCGTGCTCACTAATTTCTAACGTGGTAGCGATTTCTTCGCGGCTCGCGTTCTCGCTGAATCGCATCCTGAGCGAAAGCTGGGCTCGCTTTGTTAGGCGTGCGAAACACTCTTGAAGGGCATCCATCGCCCGATCTCCGTGATCGAATCCCGCCCACCGAACCCAGTCAGTTTCAAACTGTTCTGGATGATCGGTGACCAGAGTTCGATTTCCACGCCGCTTCGCCGAAATCAAGAGATGGTAAGCAACTCGTCGGAGATAACCGGCACTCGCCGCGTCGCTTACAATCTCAATCGGTTTCCGCAGGACGGCAAAAAACGTCTCCTGGGTTAAGTCATCGGCCAACGACGCTTCACAGCCAATGGCGCGCAGGTATCGCCAGACACCTAATTGATGTTTTGCGATGAATCCTGCGGCGTCTGGCCACTCGGGGAAAGAATGCTTGGAATTTTCTTCCACGTCGGTGGCGTTCATATCACAACTGGCGGTCGCTTTACTGCGACCCCCAAGTTTTAAGCAAACAAATCGGTAATAATCTTTCCTCCGTTGGCAATCTTCATAGGTCTGCCATTTCGCGATTGGAAAGTTGTTTCCAATGGAATGCCGAGAGCCTTACAAACAGATGCCATTAAGTCTTCGGATGAATACGGTTCGGTGATAACTTCGGTCCCCTCGGGACTTGTAGCGCCGACGGCAATGCCGCCTTTGATTCCTCCACCACCGACAACCGTACTCCAAGAACGAGCCCAGTGATCTCGGCCAGCATCGCCATTGATACGCGGCGTACGACCAAATTCGCCCATCCACATAACGACGGTATCCTGAAGGAGACCACGTTGTTCGAGATCTTCCATCAAGGCGCTCATCGCTTTATCAAGCACCGGCAATTTATCGTCGGCCAGGGTCGTATGGACACCGCGGTGCATGTCCCAACCACCGAGATCCACTTCGACAAATGGAACCCCTGACTCAACCAATCGTCGAGCCAGCAAACAACCTTCACCGAAACCTTTTCCATAACGCTCTTTTACCTTGTCAGGTTCAGCCGCTACATCAAAGGCTTCCATTTGCTTGCTGGTCAACAAGTCATAGGTCTTGCCGAGGATCTTGGCATGATCCTCACCGGCTAGTCCTCGTTTTTGCGAGATGAAACCCTTCTCGATCATGCTCAAGGCTTTCATCTTGCCCATCAAACGATCATTGTCTTTCATCTCAAGATTGCGAATCTTGCCGTTCGTCGAGACGTTAAATGGAGACCAAGCCATCCCCAAAAAACCGGGCCCTTCACTTGGGCCACCGACGGAAACGAAGGGAGGAATATCCAACTGGGATCGTTGCGACATAAGCTCATGTGCAACAACCGCGCCGTAACTTGGATGTTCAATGTTTGGATCGGGTACATAACCGGTATGCATGTAGTAGCGACCGCGATCATGGTCGGCTTCACGAGTCGACATCGACCGAACAATTGCCATATTGTGCATCTGCTTCGCCATCATCGGAAGATGTTCGCTAATCTGAGCACTACCACTGGTCGAGATTGCCTTGAACGGGCCCCCGTTAGCCGTGCCGGGTTTCAAATCCCACAAATCGATGGTTGCAGGACCTCCGCTCATCCAAAGCAGAATGGCACTCTTGCTTCGCTTCTTCATGTCGGCTGCGTGGACGCTTAGCGACTGGCCAAGCGCCATCGAAGAGCCGACCAGCGCCGAGGCACCAGCTAGATGAGACATGAAATGACGCCGATCCATTCCGATCGGTGTTGGTTGATAGCGATTCCACATAATTTTCAAACTCTTAGTGATTGAGAATAAACTCGTTACTGTTCAAAATAGCCCACCACATATCTTGCAGCATTGCGCTGGCGTCACCTTTTCGAGCATCGAAAAGCGCCTTGGCGGCTGCTAACTCTTCGTTCCTGGCCTTTCTTCCGACCCCTGCCATAAACAGGTAATGCACCTTCTCCGCCATTCCGGCTTTTTCGTCAGAAATTCGATGCAGCCAAGCACCAGGCTTGACGCTCGTGGCCTCGCGCATCAACTCCCCATTGAACATCATTAGCGACTGAGGAATGGAACCGTTGAAGGTCGAGGCTTCTCCGCCATCGTCCGTTCCGAATGCCACTACGAATTGCTTAAGCCATTCATTGCGACGTCGTTCCTGCTGCTCCAACGTCCCTTGGCGGTCTGCTTGGGTTGCAACCACGAGCGACTGGTAAAGCTCTTCGGCACGCATTTGTCGCGAGTAGAAGTGGGTAAATCGAGGCGGTTCACCGACCGAGGGGTCATCGGCTTGGTTTTCGGGAGTGATCTTCGAGGAGAGTTGGTACGGCTTCGACAACACAATCCAGGAAATCAACTGCTTCAAATCGTACGAGGCTTTGCGGAAATCTTCGCCGAGCGTCTTCAGCAATTCAGGATGCGACGAAGGATTGTGCGGGCCGAGGTCGTCAATCGGTCGAGTAAAACCGTAGCCCATAAAGTGAGCCCACGTACGATTCACAATCATTTTGTCGAGATAGTCGCTTTCGAGAATCATCTTCGAAAGCTCTTGCCGACGATTGACCTGCGTGACGTATCCGCTCTTGGAGATTTCGCGACCATCAATGAAAACGGGAAAGGCTACCTTCGTGACCCCGTTTCGCATCTGATAATACAGATCCGCCGCTTCAGGGTTACTACCTTCTCCAGCAAAATCCTGGTCAACGAGTTCCGCGTGGTCGATATCCCGCGTTCCATTCTCATAGCGGCGAAGCGCTCGCGTCTGACGGAAAAAAGCATTGAACTCCCAAAACTTTTGCTGCTTCCATTCATTAAATGGATGGTTGTGACATTGTGTGCATTGCACCTGAAGACCCAGGA
This sequence comes from Pirellulaceae bacterium, assembly GCA_031411055.1. Classification (GTDB taxonomy): domain Bacteria; phylum Planctomycetota; class Planctomycetia; order Pirellulales; family Pirellulaceae; genus JAIYDQ01. The sequence goes on along the minus strand of JANOAI010000387.1, from coordinate 2,646 downwards.
AAACTTTCGAAACGGAGGCTGTCGCTTGAACCGCACTCTCTTCGTTAACCTTCATGATCAAGAAGTTTGCAGCGCCATTGAAGTTCGGTGTACCTGGCTTCGTTGAACCGGTTGCTGTAACCAGTTCATTCACCATCGTGTTATAGGGCATGTTACGGGCAAAACAATCACGCAGATACTTCTGCATGCCTTCGCGATCAATCAGCGATCGTCGCTCGGTTCCTCCGCTCCGTCCAATCAGAACGTTCGTCCAAACATTCGACCAGTTACTCGCATACTCTTCTAAATATCGATCATCTTCCAACAATCGCATCACCAAGTTCTTCTTCTTGTCAGGCGATTTGTCTTTGTCGAATTCCTTGATCTCTTCGTGCGTTGGAATACGGCCAATCACGTCCAAGAATAAACGACGACACCACTTGATCTCATCTTCGACTGGCGACGGCTTGAGCTCGTAATCTTTCCAAACTTGGCCAATAGCTGTATCGATCTTTTCGATTTGCGGCGGGAGGGTCGACGTCTTGGACGGTGAGGCTGCCACCGAAAACGAACTCACAATCAATAAAGAAAGCGCAATCATGCCAACCTTGGCAACGAACCGACGAGTCGTACCGACCGCCCACACCCAAGTCACATGCCGATTTTGGCGCAAATCGAGCGATTCGGCTACTAACCGATTTTTCAACCGTCGTACCGGTTTTGTGATCCGCTTGCGGCTTTTTTCTCGTGACATGGGACAACGGCGTTGTTCGAAGGAAAGGATTGATTCCATTGGTTTTTGGATCCAACGTTACAATGAGAGGGAAGAGGTCGAATGAACCGTACTCAAGTTTACCAAGAAATTGGACAATTTGCTCGTCTATCCTGCCCAATATCCAGCCGCCGCAAGATGGTTGTTGTAGCGATTTCCAGCCAGTTTTGCCCATCCTAGCCGGTTTCCCAGCCATTGAGCCGTTCGCCAGCCCCCACTTGCAGAATGCGGGTTTTCTGAATCTTGGACCGGAAATGATTGGCCAGCCAAGTAGGTTTTGGCCCTTGAACCGTCTAGTTCCAACGATTCCAGAGGCTCAAACCAGGGTTTTCCGAGCAAACTGAGCCCATGGTGGGGGATGGATCGATTCGCTCGGAAATCCGAAAGCTCAGGCCAGGCAGCCATTGGAATGCCCCGACGAAGTCCCTCGGGGGCATCTTCCGAAAGGCCGCGGCGAAATCCGTCGGAATGAACCGCAACGATCGCAGCTTGGAAATCCCCGAAAGTGCCAAGCCCCGATTTCTCTGCACCGACGATTTGCCAATCGTTTGATTTTCCTTTTTTGGAGCTTCTATCGATACCTCTGGTGGGCCTTCCTTGTTCGTCATCGATGTCCGGAAGCTCCTCAACGAGTCTCAGCCCGCCGGCGAAAGCTCCCGAGGTTGCGTCGCGGTGCGGCCAAACGCGATAGCAACCGGGCTCCAATGGTGAATGCCACTGGGCAAGTTCCGGTGTCTCGATGGGTTCCCACGCGTTGGGGAACTCTTCTTGAAGCCAGCGAATTTGGGATTCATTTTCCTCGATCGCAAACGTGCAGGTCGAATAAACAAGCCTCCCGCCAGGACGAAGCAATCGAACAGCCGCTCGCAAGATTCTTCGTTGCCGTTCGGCGCTGTGTTCGATTTGCTTCGGATCGAATGCATTGCGATCACGTTTCCCCGAGATCACCATGGTCTGTCCGCTGCACGGTGCATCGACCAGCAACGCATCAAACGATCTCGCCAACTTCGATGCTAATACATCGGGATCGGACTGTGTCACGGCGTACCTTAAGCTCCCCACACGCGACAACAGGTGCCGAAGAATATCGCCGCGAGCGCGTATCGGTTCATTGGCCAATAGAAATCCACCGCTCCCCAATCGCTCCAGAATGCCACTCGCTTTACCACCAGGGGCGGCGCAGAGATCGCAAACCGACTCCCCTGGTTCAACCTTCAGCAAGGCAAGTGCCAACAACGAGCCAGCATCTTGGATGTAATAATGCCCGGCTGGAAATTGAAGGAATTGTGACGGTCGCGTGTTATTGTCAATAACCGTCCGACCAAAGTGATACCAGGGGACAGCGATCGTTTCGAAGGGTAACTGATCGGGAGCAATACCTGGTCGCAAGCGAATGGAACGCGGCGAGTGAGACTCGATAGACCGCGCAAAATCACTTTGTTCTTCGGTCGAGAGAAGCTGAATGAAACTTGGCTCCATCATGCCAAAATGCGAGTCAGACTCTCAAGCGTTGAAGGCTCGTTGTACTGCAGCTTGCCGAAGCCTCGTTCAGCACCGATAGCCATCGCGGCTTCCTGATGATCATCGTAGTTCGTTATCAACATCGTAGGGATCGCCGCATACGTTGGATTCGATTTGATTTGCCGAATGACTTCGATCCCATCGGAGTAGTCGATATCGAGCTTACGATTCACCAAAATTAGATCAATTGCCGATTTCGCCAATATCTTCAAAGCATCGGTTGCTTGATCGGCTTGATGAATTTCAACTTCAAAATGCTTCTTCAAAAACCGGCTAAGCGAAGCACGGTCCGGGCTGCAATTGCCGACGTCGAGAACGTGTTTGGACATAATGGCGCCATTTTAAAGGAGTTAGAGTATTGGTATCGCCCTTCG
>JANOAI010000386.1:0-35764 GCA_031411055.1 Pirellulaceae bacterium | reverse complement strand
GACATGGTCCTCGATGCGACGGCCGGACAGAATGCGATCAGCCAGGCACGCGGTTTCTCTGAAGTCGCGGGTTGTACTGGCATCGTTCTTGCCAAGCTTGATGGTACCGCCAAGGGGGGAGTCATCGTCCCCATTCTTCTCGAGTTTGGATTACCAGTAAAACTTGTTGGGCTCGGCGAGCAACTCGCCGATTTAGCAGAATTCAATCCAGACGAGTTTACCCAAGCGCTGTTTAGCTTTGACGATATCTAAGTCCCTGTCCGTAACTTGCTCTCCGTAGACGCGATTTTTCAAAGAGATCCCGGCTAAATCGTAGAAAAGAACTGAGATGCCCTGAAACACGGTACCGAATTCCCGTCGGTGCGACTGTTTTGTCGGGCCAGCATGCATCCTTGTCCGTCGTTCGCGCAGAATGCGAGCGACAACAGTCAGTCGAACGGTTTTTTCGATTGTATCGAATATCGGGCCCACATTGTTAAAACCGTTTCCATCTAAGCAATTTTCGCTTGACGAATATCCAACGTAGGAGGTAAGAGTTTCCCGCCAGTCAAATCGTTTCACGGTTTGGCGCAATTTTGTTTGCCAAGGGATTCGAGAGATTGCCCTCGGTCGAGCGCTAATTCCTACACATCCATTAGGCATATGCTCGATTTATCAAAAATGGGACAGGAACCCAAGTGAAGTCCATCGTTTGCAATTCGAAAAGCAGTGCTGATACGCTCGACGTCAATCGTTCATTGCGTGTTTTACTCATTCATGAAGAGAGTGAACTTTTCCTGCAACCAGTCAATTACAGTTCCTATTCCGACCATGTTGTCGTTGTTGCGACCGTTGCCGAGGCCTTTGGAATTGCAGCAAGTGCTGAGTTTGATATTGTGGTGTTCGACGTCGCGAATCAGCAAAATCGGCTCGAACAAGACATTGCACAGTTGAAGTCGCATTTCGCCTCGCATCCTCTCGTTTTACTTACTCGTGCGGACGATCACGCGACGACCGAAAGGCTGCTTGAGTATTGCGATCACGACTTTTTCTATACGCCCATTGATAATTACATGGCGTTAAGAACGCGCATGCTCTATGCAATCGCACGTCACGCTAATAGCGAAGCCGATCAACAAACGATCCGCCACTTGCAAGCAACTTCGCAACTTGACAGTTTAACTGGCTTGTTCAATCGGGCTGCATTCAAGCGAGAATCTGAAAGACAAGTCGCGATTGCAAAGCGAAATGGCACGCCCCTATCTGTCGGAATGATTGACATCGATTTCTTTAAGTCGATCAATGATAAGCATGGGCATTTGATTGGCGACGATGTGCTTGTGGAAATAGGTGCCATGTTCGAAAAGGCATCAAGCGTAACGGACATCGCGTTTCGTTATGGCGGTGAAGAGTTTTGCTTTCTTCTTCCCGGCACCGATGAGGAACAGTCCTATGTTTGGGCTAGTCGACTTTGCAACAAAATTCGCGAAGCAAAAATTCAAACACGTGGCGGCGTCTTATCGGTTACGGCGAGTATTGGCGTAGCGACGCTTAAACCAGGTTCGATTTCGATTGATGATGTTCTCGAGCGGGCAGATGCAGGGTGTATTGAAGCCAAGAATCGAGGTCGAGATCAGGTTGTCGTTGCATCGCCTGAGACGCTCACCACTTCCGAGAAATCTGGTAGGCACAATCCACTTATTGAGAACGTTCTCGCCAAAGACGTCATGTCGGCAATTATGATGACGATCCCGGAATCCACTTCTCTTGGGCATGCGTCAGGTTTGATGTTGGAATGTCAATGCGAGGTTATTCCGGTGTTGGCGTCATCTGGAAAATTGATCGGATTGCTGACCAATGAAGAGGTTGTCTCGCATATCCTTCGCGGTGGCCATTGGGAGGATTCAGTGGCTTCAATCGCTGGACAAACCATCAGTTTTCCCGAGGAAACCCCTTTCTCGCAAATATGGGGCATGTTCCAGCGATTGCCAATTCGTCGCGCTGTTGTGACGCGTGGAGAACTACCCGTAGGAATCGTCAATCGTGGCCAACTGCTTCGTCGTTTGACAACACAGTTGCAGTTTGGCGATAACGCCAATGATTCGACTCGAGAGCGTTCACACAGCGTAAGGCAAATTCTTAATGAAGTAATGCGTACCGCAAATAGCTATTTGGAAACAACCGGTAAGGATCCGCTGAACGGGGAATCCGATTATTCTCTCCTAGTAACAGCGACTCAACTGCAAGAGTTTGCTTCTCAACTCTTACAAGCTTCGACTCTAACGCCTGGATTCGCCGCAAATGGTAGAACTTGTTCCGCCGTCGAACTAACAAACCTTTAATACCTTAGCATCGAAAATTCGAGAATCTTCCCTCAAAGATAAACAAGTCTTTGAGGCATCAGGAATCCGATTCGACGCATGGTCCTTTTCGCTAAGCGAACTAGAAGTTTTGTTGCTTTTTGCAGTGTATGATCTTCCAGCCGAAAAGAATCGCAATCAAACACCGTATCTGGATTGCGACTGCAAGCCAATGCAGTTCGAGAAAATGGGCATTTCTCCTTTCTGCTCCATTATCTCCTGAATTCTTCGATCGTCTGTAAGGTTGAACCTTGGGCCGGTGTCATTGTGTGTATTGGGTGACTCCCAGATACTGGATCCTCACCATGCGCTGTTCAAACCTTCATCGCTTCCCAGAGTCCAGTTTTGCACGCTCCTCACAGCAGCCTTGAAGACCTGAGCAACGATGCCGTTGAAAATGACGGGGAAAGCGATCGGGATTTAGCCCATCGACTTTCGACGGGGAGCTCGGGCGCGCTGGAGGAGGTCATCCGGTTACACGGTGAACATTTGCATCGATTGATCGGCAACTTGATGGCTTGGAATGGAGAAGTTGACGACCTTATGCAAGAATTGCTTCTCAAAGCATGGAAAAATGCAAGCTCCTACCGCGGAGAAGCGCCGCTCCGGCATTGGTTAACGCAGATTGCCGTCCGGGTTTGCCGAAATCAACATCGAGCCTCACGTCGATGGTTTAATCATCTCATCCGATTTGGAAAGCTGGAAACGGCGAAGACCAATGGTCCAGAGCGAACGTCCGATGACCCGCGATGGGATGCAACTCAGCAAGCCATGTCACGTTTGTCGCATAGCGATCGAGAATTACTCGTCTTGTTCTATATCGAGCAGCAGTCGATCGAGTCGATTTCGGCTCAATTGGCTGCCTCGGCGGAAACGATGAATGTTCGACTGCACCGTGCTCGACAGCGGCTAAAAAAGTTGTTGGAGGCGACCGCAAATGGATGATTTGCACGACCACACATTGGTAAGCGGACTGCTCAACGACTGGAACCAAGGTGTATCGCCGCCGGTAGTCCCTAACTTGGCCGAGCGCGTCCGACAAACTCAAAGCGTACGAGCGAAGCGTCCATATCATGCTATCGCCGTTGTTTCGATGTTGGCTGTATTGGGGATTGTCAGCTGGCTAGGGCTTCGCTCATTGCGATCTTCCGATTCATCGATCGCGTCATCGGAGAATCATGCCGATATCGTCGCAAGCAAGACGCAAAAAGGTGATACCTCCGAACACTCAGAATCGATGTCGGATTGGAATCAAGAGGCGGAAAGGCTCTTAGCGGAATTGAAATCAGCCACACATCAGATGGAAGCCGAGACGCTTGCACTTGAATGGGAATTAAAAATCGTAAAAGCCAAAGCACGACTTCGCGAGGCTAAACTTGAACAAATTCGTGCGGAACAGGCTCGAGCATGGTTAATAGCGAATGTCGCCGTTCTCTCCGAGAACGAAGCGAGCGCGATACGTAACCGTGGCAAAATCGGACAACCTTAGGTATTCAGAGATTCGATTGATTCGGACATGCGATTTGATAAAGGTTTTAGTTTGCGATGACATCTTGCATTACACGCATCGTTCTCGGAGAGAACGGCGACATGTTGCACTGCACGACTCGTTCTCGGAGAGAACGGCGACACTTCTCGGAGAGAACGGCGACATCTTGCACTGCACGACTCGTTCTCGGAGAGAACGGCGACACTTTGCGGAGAGAACGGCGACAAAGGGCTTTGCTTATCAGTCACTTACCACTTAATTGAGGATATTAAACAATGACAGCTTTAAAATTACGTCTTCTTCGCATAACGGGCTTGGCACTCATTCTCGGCGGTATGGGGTGCGTTTCGAAATCGCTGCAAGCACAAGTTGATAACCCCACGGCTCCCTTTGAACGTTCGGAACGGCAGATTCTGATGGATCTCGCAATGCTCAACCCCGATGCGGAAGTTCGTGATCTCTTCAAAACTGGTGAAAAAGCTTTACCGGCAATCAAGATGATGCAGTTCCAGAAGCAGATTATCCAGTCAGAATTGAATCTTCTCGAACACCGGAGCATATCTTTCTCACAACACATTGACGCCCTGGGACATAGAATTGCAGAATTGCAAAATAGCATTGGCAAAGACTTGCAGGCTGCGGCAAACAAAGATGCTTCCTTTCCGATGACAGATCTAGAAACGACCGATCTCTTGATTCGCAATTGCGTTGTCGAATTGCAGAAATTGAAATGGGAAATTCCAGCCGAAGAAGCGCTCGCAAAACAAGAGCCGGCGGCTGAGAAAGTGCGAAATTTGAAGCAGGAACTACAAAAAGTTGAGTCTCATCAAAAAACTTGCCTGGAATTGTATCGGCGATTGTCAGAAAAAGGTGAGGGCGAAGGAAAGGGAAGTGCACTCGAAGATAAAGTAAAACTTCAATTGGTTGAAGCGCAAGGAAAACTAACGGAACTGGAACTCCAGAGGGACTCTTTGAAGGCGAACCTCGAGTCACTCACCGCCGATGCCTCTGCAGATGCAGTTAGAAAACTTGACCAACTCTTTCGACGCCAAGCTGTAATTGAAAAGCAATTGGCGACGCTTCGTAGTCATCGTGCAGCCCTTCTCAGCGTGGCTGATTCGCAAGCCGAATTAAAATCAATGAGCCAAGAAGTCGTTGAAGCGAGAAGGGAATTAAACGCGTTACGTAATCAGATGGATGAGAAAAAAGTTTTGAACGATTTCATTGAAGGGACGCTTCAAGCTGTCGAGAAGAACCGATCCGCCGAGTCCAAAAAATCGAATGATGCGTCCCCGCCGCCCGACAAAAAATAGTTGGGGCGATGGAATCGCATTTGAATCGTTACGCCAAGATGCCTCGAACGACTTCGCCGTGGACGTCGGTGAGTCGATACTGTCGCCCTTGGTAGCGGAAGGTGAGTTTGGTATGGTCAATTCCGCAAAGGTGCATGATCGTGGCTTGCATGTCATGCACGTGAACGGGATCGCGCGTAATATTCCAAGCAAAATCGTCGGTCTCGCCGTAGACTGATCCGGGCTTTACGCCGCCGCCGGCAAGCCACCAACTATAGGCTTTTCCAAAATGATCGCGGCCTTTCGGCTTGGTCGGGTCGCCTTGGCCAAAGGGTGTTCTACCAAACTCACCTCCCCAGACAACGAGCGTATCATCCAACAATCCACGTTCTTTCAAATCGTGTACGAGCGCTGCCGACGGTGCGTCGGTATCTTTGCATTGCCCTTCCAGTTGCGTAAAAAGATTGTTGTGCTGGTCCCAACCAGCGTGCATTAACTGAACAAAACGGACGCCGCGTTCAAGCAATCGGCGCGCGATCAAGCAATTGTAGGCGTAGGTCCCTTTCTCTTGAACATCGGGGCCGTAACGATCGAGTGTAGCTTGCGATTCATTCGAGAAATCGACCAGATCCGGAACACTGGTTTGCATTCGATAGGCCATTTCATACTGAGCGATCCGCGTGTCGATTTCAGGGTCGCCATAATCAGCCAAATGTTGCTTGTTCAAGACCGCAATATCATCGAGCAGCGAACGCCGGGCTTCGCGAGTCATCCCATCTGGATTCGCCAGGTAAGGAACGGGATCACCCGTGTTCCGAAATCGGACCCCTTGATAGCGACTTGGAAGGAAACCGGTTCCCCAGTAGTAGTCAAAAAAGAGCTGCCCACACGTCTTCCCTTTATCGCTGGAGGTCATCACGACGAAAGTCGGAAGGTCATCCGATTCGTTCCCCAACGCATACGATACCCAGGCCCCCATGCTCGGTCGTCCAGGGACTTGCGCACCGGTCATGAACAACGTAACACCCGGTGCGTGAATCACCGCTTCGGTGTGCAAGCTTCTCACAACGCACAGGTCATCGGCCAGTGAACCAATGTTGGGCAACATGCTGCTCATTCGCAGACCTGTTTTACCATACGACTGATAGGGCTTAATCGGCGCTACGATGGGCCATTTGGCGTAACTGCTGGACATGGTCGAAAGACGAGTCGTTCCACGGACGCTGTCGGGGACGTCCTGGCCAGCCATATCGAAAAGCGTTTGCTTCTCGTCAAAGAGGTCAACGTGTGAAGGGCCGCCACCTTGCCACATGACGACGACCCGTTTTGCCTTCGGTGGATGATGCGGCAAACCGGTCAGTCCATTTTCCGAACCCGAAGCTGAGTTGTTCATCAGCGACGAAAGGGCAGCCAAGCCAATGCCGCTGGCGGTCGATCCAAAAAGCTGGCGACGATTCACGCGAGCGATGTTTTCTCTTTGCAATTCGTGCATTATAAATTATCGGCGATTGGTAGTACGATTTATTCGCGAGTTAACGATTCATCCAAATTCAGGATGGCTAAACAAACGGCCGTAAAGCCCGCATGTTCGACCGGGTCAAGCGATGTGTCGCGTGCTGCCTCGCCAATCGATACGAATTTCGTCGCATTCTCTGGCTCGGATTGGAATAGTTCGACTTGCTTTTCAAAAATTTGCTTGAGCGTTTGTAGTTCCGATTCTTTCGGCTCGCGAATGGCGACTTGTCGGAACGCGGTTCTAATACGCTCATTCAAAGACTTTTCTTGTTTCAGCGTTCGCTCGGCTAAAACGCGAGCGGCTTCAATCCAGGTAATATCATTCAAGGTGGTTAACGCATGGAGCGGCGTGCTGGTCGCCGAAGATCGCACGCGGCACGTTTGGCGATTAGAAGCGTCAAACATGTTCGACGGCCCGAGTGTTCTTCGCCAGAAAGTGTAGATACTTCGACGATAGAGATCGCTCCCTTTCGACTGTGGGTAATTGAAGTCGCGTTCTTTTGTAATGGCTAACGACTCCCAAACACCTTCCGGTTGATAAGGATAGACAGGCTTTCCCCCGACTCGTTCATTCAATAAACCTGAGGTCGCTAAGGCCCAGTCGCGGAGAAGCATCGACGGCATTCGAAATCGGGCTGAGCGAGCAAAGAGCCGATTCTCGGGGTCGCGTTTGGTAAGTTCTTCAGTGACTCGGCTCGATTGTCGATAGGTAGCGCTGGTCACGATCAATCGGTGCATTTTCTTCATGCTCCAACCCTGTGTTGGGAATTCGGTAGCGAGCCAGTCGAGCAATAATCCATGAAGTGGGTACTCGCTTTGGACTCCCAAGTCTTCGGCTGTCTTCACTAACCCGAGCCCGAAAAAGTGTTGCCACATTCGATTGACCTGCACCCGGGCCGTCAGTGGATGGTCTGGCGAAACCAGCCATTTTGCAAACCCTAAACGATTCTTGGGCAAGCTCTCATCCATCGACGGGAGGAACGAAGGGGTGTTGAAAGAAACCGGTTCGGTCGGGTTGAGATAATCACCTCGGTTCAAGATGGCCGTCTTGCGGGTTTCGGCATCGCTCATGATCATAACGCGAGGGACAATTTCAGCGCTGTATTCAGTGAGCTCTTTCGCATAGTCATCGCTCTTTTTAAGAACCGGAAGTCGTTCTGCAATCTTTGGTCGGATCTCGCGATTAAAGAAAGCACGCAAGCCGGCATCGATCTTCTTCTTGTCCTCAGCCGAACGCTCTCCTTCTGGCTTTTGCAATAAAACAACGACCTCGTTGGTTAGCCCATTGCGTTCCTCTGGAAGTTTTCCAGCTTTGATGACTCCAACGTACCAGCCTTCGTAGGCACCATCGAGATATGGTTTAGCCTTGGCCTCTAGATCTTTGGCTTCCTTTTTTCGTTTGGCGAGTTCATCGCTGTCCTCTTTTTCCAAAGGGAGTTCCAAATACGGTTCGCCAACGCGAATACGCGAAGAAATGCGATTGGGTTTACCGCTTTCAGGAACACGATTGAACGCATCCATCAAACTGTAATAATCGCGTTGTGTAATGGGGTCGTATTTGTGATCGTGACATTGGGCGCAGGCCATCGTTAAGCCAAGCCACGTGGTAGCAGTCGTATCCATCCGATCAAATAGGTTGACGAACCGTTGTTCTTCCGCGATGGCCCCGCCTTCGCCGTTGAGTAGATGATTGCGATTAAAGCCGCTCGCGATCTTCTGGTCGTTCGTCGCGTCGGGGAGGAGATCGCCAGCAAGTTGTTGGATCGTAAATTGATCGAAGGGGAGATCGTCATTCAAAGCTTTGATCAACCAATCACGCCATTGCCATTGCCATGTATCGCCGTCTTGCTGGAAGCCATTGCTATCGGCATATCTGGCCGCATCTAACCATGCCATGGCCATACGCTCGCCGTAGTGTTTATTGTTCAGCAAGCGATCGACGAGTTTTTCATAGGCTTGCGGATCTTGATCGTTGACGAAATCGAACACTTCTTCCGAAGTCGGCGGGAGGCCAATCAAATCGATCGACAAACGTTTGATGAGTGTGGTTCGATCCGCTTCGGGGGACGGATTGAGCTTGGAAGCTTCCAACTTGGCGAGAACAAATGGATCGATCGGATTTTTAGCCCACTGCTTGTTCGCAACGGTTGGCTCATTGGGGCGGACGGGCGAAACAAATGCCCAGTGCGGAGCATACTTGGCACCGTCCAGAATCCACTGTTTGAGAATTTCTTTTTGCTTGTCGGATAGGACTCGATTCGACTTGGGGGGCGGCATTCTCTCGTCAGGATCGTCGCTCAGGATGCGACGCATGACTTCACTTGCATCGAGGTCTCCAGGAACAAATGCTCCAGCTGCCAATGCGGCATCGCGATCATCCAGTCTTAAATCCGCTTCACGCTTTTGAGGATCCTGACCGTGACAGTAGAAACAGTTTTCAGAGAGGATCGGGCGAATGTCGCGATTGAAGACATGTTCGGCTGCGTGGATGTTGAACGCACCAAGCGGGATGCTGAAGAGAGTAATCCACCAACAGACTAATCTCGCCCGTGTACTCAACCATTCACTCACACTCCCCTCGCTGCGCTCGACCCTCCCGCAAGCGGGAGGGTGAAGGTGTGTAGTGACCAATGCCGAAGCGGGAGGGGGAAGGTGTGTAGAGACCAATGCCGACGCGGGGCGATGGGGAGGAAGTAGGTTTTCGGATGGGCACTTATAGCAAAATGAGCTTTTCCGAAGATTGACGTCGATGATGATGATCGTCGACTGCAGAATCAACGTGACAGTTTTCATAAAGCGACCACTTAATCGCGTGAACGGACTTCTTAACAGCCTCATTATCGATTAAGGGCGGTCAAACGACTAGGAGAATCGCCGCGGCGACTTGTATTTTCACCGCAAAAAGTGATCTTCGTTTTAGCCGAACAAATCGTGTTCGGCTTGTTGATCAAGCGATCGGAAACGGTCAGCCGCTGAGGCTAGCTTAAGATCTTCGTCAAAGCTGGGAATCATTTCCTTCATCACGCGATGTCCAGATTCGCTTTCGAGCAACTTCGAGAAACACTTGCGGATGACTTCAAGCATGACGTGGACCGAGACCGAAGCTCCCGGTGACGCACCAAGCAGGGCAGAAATCGATCGATCGGCGTCGGTGACGACTTCGGTACCGTAATGCACGATACCAGCTTGTCCGTCTTCTTTTTTGATCGCTTGAACTCGGATGCCCGCGTCGATCAACTTCCAATCTTCATCTTTGGCTTCAGGATAAAACTCTCGCAAGACCTTCATCCGCGAAGCCATGCTTTGCGTCCCCTGCTGAATGAGGTAACGCACGAGTGGCAAGTTATAGAGACCGACTTTGATCAGTGAACTGATGTTGTCCATCTTGATCGAGCCTGGAAGATCCAAGAAGCTTCCGTGACGATGCAAGAACTTGGTTGTCCAAGCGGCATAGGGACCAAAGAGTAACGACCTCTTGCCGTCGATGACGCGTGTATCGAGATGCGGCACGGCCATCGTGGGGGCGGCGCCAGGTGATTGCCCGTAAACTTTGGCTTGATGCTGGTTCACGATTTCTGGCTTATCGCAAACCAACCATTGTCCACCGATAGGAAAGCCGCCGAAGCCGCGACTTTCTTGGATCTTCGACATCTGAAGTAGTTGAATGCTTCCACCGCCTCCGCCGACAAAGACAAAGGAGGCTGAGCTGTTGATGCTCTTCCCGTCGCGTGATTTGATTTTCACATCCCAACCCGAGCCGGTTCGCTTGAGACCGACAACGCGGTGCCCGGTTGCAACGCCACAGCCCGCTTGTTGCGATAGCCAATGAATCAACTTACGTGAGATCGAACCAAAGTTTACATCGGTACCACAATCCATTTTGGTCGCGGCCACCGGGATGTTTGGTCGCCCTTTCATCAGCAACGGGGCCCACTCGCCCACGGTTGAAGGATCCGTCGTAAATTCCATACCTTGGAAGAAATGATGAGCAGCCATCCCTTCGTATCGGGCGCGAAGATAGTCGACTTGTTTCGCTCCTTGAACGAAGCTCAAATGGGGGACTGGATTGATGAAGTCGCGGGGCTGGTTGATCATCCCTGTCCGAAGTGCGTAACCCCAGAAGAGTTTGGACTGCTCAAACTGTTCAAAGATCTTGATGGCATTCGAAACATCGACGGTACCATCTTCATTTTGAAATGGGGTGTAGCTCAATTCGCAGATGCCAGCATGTCCGGTACCTGCGTTGTTCCAAGCGTTCGAGCTTTCCTGAGCTAACTCATCAGAGACTTCATAAAGCTGGATCTTCATGTTCGGATCGAGCTTCTTCAGCATGGCTCCCAAATTGGAAGACATGATTCCGCTGCCGATAAGAATGACGTCTGGACGTTCGACGTGAGTGTTGTATTGCATGGAGAGCTAAAAACAGATTTTTAAGGACGATTTGGATCAAATCCCGAAGGCTTCGCGAAGTTCGCGAATGACAGGATCAGGCATTGGCGCGATTGGACCCAATGCACCAGCATTGATGATAGCTTCTGCGGTCGATTCCAAAACCTCAAGTCGGTCAAACGCGTCCAAGATGCTTGTCCCGACCGCTACAACGCCATCATTTTCGACGATCGCCGCCGGGCAATCGGAGGTAACGTACGCATCGATCGATTTCGGGCCATCCCCATATTGAACGCCGTAGGGGATTCGAGCCACATCTTTCAGAAAGATATAGCTTTCCGGAATCGTTCGGGCGTCGAAAGCGGCATCGGTGATGCTGAACGCGGTGGCGTTGACTGGATGAGCGAAAACAATCGCCTGAACCTTCGGATGAGCCTTGTAAATCGCCTGATGCAAATGAACAGCACGACTCGGGCTCTTTCCGGTCTCGTGCGAATTTCCTTGGACAAGCACAAGATCTTCGATGCGAAGTCGTTCGCGATCTTTTTGAGATGGAGTGATCAAAAAGGAGTCGTTGGCAAGCCGAGCGGAATAGCTCCCCTCGGTACTAATCAACAAGCGTTGGCGACAACCGCGGCGGAGAAAATCGACCAGTTGACGCCGGAGTTCTTGCTCCTCCGTTGTCGCCTGCGGCGGATCGTCGCTTTTCATCGAGACGGTGCGCTTTTGTGCTAATTCGAGCTGAACGTCGGATAAATAGTGCGTGTTGCCAAGGTGGCTGGCTTTGATGATCGTCTTGCCGGCAAACTCGAACGCTTCGAAGCGTTGAAAGGCGTGGGACAGTGAGTCTCCCCCAACCACCACGCCGTGATTCTCTAAAATTACACTGTCGCAGTTGGCTTTAAATTGTTCGGCAATACTCGCTCCAAGCTTTTGACTTCCGGGCAAGGCATAGGGAGCAAAGCCGATTTTTCCACACATGAAATGGGCTTGATGAAAGATACGCGTATCCGGCGTTTGACGACAGATGCTAAAGGCAACGAGCGCCACGGGATGAGCGTGTACAATCGCTTTTACATCAGGGCGAGCATCGTAAATCGCCTTGTGAAAAGGGAATTCCGAAGAAGGTCGATGCCGACCTTCGACCGATCCGTCTGGACGAACGCTCACGATGTCGTCGCGAGTTAAGTTCCCTTTATCAACCCGCGCGGGTGAAATCCAGATGTTGCCAGCTTGATCTCGAATTGACAGATTGCCACCCGATGTTGTGGTCATGCGGTAGCGATAGATTCGCTCCATCGTTTGCATGATTTCGTCGCGAGGATGGAGAAGCGTTCTTGGCTCGGTCATAGCGGATCTACCTTTTGGATGCGTAGTAAGTCATAGGCGTTAGGCCCAACGGCACCTACTTTTTTGTGGCGGAACAGCGCAAGCTGTCCGGTATATTTCGTATTTTGCTTGGTTGCACGGGTAACCAAGAACCGGGCGGCTCGCGCCGCACCGCTAAAGTAGGCGGCATTGCGCGCTAGCCGATTTTCGGTTTTAGAAATCGGCTGACGCCTCAGGCTCAATGGGAACTTGTTTTTCGAACGCCTCTCGAAGCCGCACGAATGCGATAAGCCTACCACAACTCAAATAAGCGCGACATTCCCCAGCGTTCGCTTGATTGTGCATCGCAGCCAAGCCACAATACGGTCCCCCACCTCTTCCCACCATCGGAGTGATTATGAATCGATTGTTTGCTGCTCTCCTGGCGATTTGCGCATGGAGCGTTTCGCCATTGAATTTCGGTTTTTCAGCGGACTCCGTTCCCAATGTGATCGTTTTTTTAGCCGATGACCTGGGATACGGCGACTTGGGATGCTATGGAAATACAATCATTCAATCGCCAAATTTGGATACCTTCGCTGAGCAAGGAGTCAAGCTGACGCAGTGTTATGCCGCCTGCGCCGTGTGTTCGCCTTCCAGGTCAGCGATTTTGACAGGTCGAACTCCGTATCGAAACGGTGTCTTTACTTGGATTCCGGAAGGGCGTGAAATTCATCTGCGAGTCAGTGAAACGACCATTCCGAAGTTACTTCAGGCAAAAGGCTTTAGCACGGCTCATTTTGGCAAGTGGCATTTGAACTCGTACTTCAACTCGCCCAAGCAGCCGCAACCGAATGACCACGGCTACGATTGGTGGCTGGCAACCCAAAATAATGCTGCTCCCAGTCACGAGCATCCGAGTAACTTTGTCAAAAATGGAAAGCCGATCGGACTGGTTCCCGACGACTACTCGGCACCTTTCATTGCGAAAGAAGCCATTGCTTGGCTAAAAGAACAACGGAAGAGCAGCCAACCCTTTTTCATGACGGTGTGGAGTCACGAACCGCACTATCCGATTAAATCGGCTCCGGAGTTTAAGGCGAAGTACAGTCAGCTGCAGGATAGTGTACAAATCGAACATCATGCCAACGTAACGCAACTAGATCATGCCTTTGGTTTACTGATGAAGTCTTTGGATGAACAGAAGCTTACCGATAATACACTCGTAATCTTTACATCCGACAACGGTCCGGAAGGAGACGGAGTGAAAAGCCCTGGTCGTGGTTCGACGGGTGGACTCCGAGGGCGAAAACGATCGGTATACGAAGGAGGAATTCGCGTCCCTGGTCTCGTCCGATGGCCCGGTAAGATTGCAGGTAAGACAACGAGTACCGTCCCCGTGATCGGTTCCGACATCTTTGCAACGGTAGCAGCCGTTACAGGTACAGAAACACCCAAGGACCGAGTTATCGACGGTGGCGACATGCGACCCGCTTGGACAAACCAACCTGTCACGCGTGCTCAACCTCTCTACTGGCGCTGTGATATCGCGCCGGAACCGTTGAATATCGCAATGCGCATCGGCGATTGGAAGATTTTGGCGGATGAGAAGATGACGATTTTTGAACTCTATAACGTCGAAAAGGATCCAAGCGAAACACAAGAGCTTCACGAGCAAGAGCCAGCGAAGTACGCCGAGATGAAAGCCGAGCTGATTAAGCTCAATACCGAAATTGAGGCCGAAGGGCCCGACTGGTGGAAAGACTACGCAAAAAATGCAAAGAAGAAAGGGAAAGCAAAAGAGTAGAGAGACTGAGCGCCTCGCGGATCGTCACAGCTCATCATTAGAATACGACGGACTTCCAGTCCGTCGATAAACGTTGGTACCGACGGACTGAAAGTCCGTCGTACAGGTGGAAGTCCGTCGTACAGGCTGAACTCAGCCCTTATCTATCTGTGTGTCTTAACAGGAGCGATTCACTTGAGGCGACGATGCTGTTCGTTTCGGGTAAGCATCCCCCATTGGAGAGCAACGTCTTGATCGTAGTGCTTTCCGAGCGTAAGGGCAGTTAAGGCTTTCGCGAGTTCAAAACCGAGATAAAACGCATGGCTCGGATCGACGTTCTTGGATTCAGGCTGCTTCATCAATCGATCCATTATCTCGAATGGGTCGGTCCCCGTGAGATGAACGTTGGCTGCGACCAGGTGCAACTGGTCCTCGGCGATAAAGATTCGATAATTGTTGTCTTTGACCGATTGGACAAGATTTGCGATGGCTTCTTGGTCGTATCGCAGGACTTTGGGGTCACGTAGCATGACTAATCCAGGATCGATCCGCTTAGGCGGAATCTGATGCCGCAACGCATACGCCACCAACTTGCGGCCTAAATTACACTCGCGAACGGAACTTTGAGCCCAAGGAATCACTTGTGTAGTGAGAATACTGTGGATAGCCCATTCCTCGCATAGTGCCAACAGCAATACATTGATCCCGGCCGAGTCGCAGTCGGTCAACTCCGTCAAGTTTCCGATCCCCATCATCATGGGCGCTTCCGGGAACTGCTTTCGCACTCCATGGTATCGAAGCAAGGATGCCGCAAAGCCGCAACCAATGGGTTCCAGAATCGGATCAATTCTGAAATTGACCTTATGTTGATTTAATAAGTCGACACTCTCTTCAATCGAGGCAAGATAATCTTCTTCGTTCGTTGAATCAGGAACAATGACGACTTCGCATCCCCAATCTAACGCTGCCTGCCGATTGGATCGGTTAACCGAAAGGACCAGTTCAGCTCCTGCACGTGTTGCTTGGAGGGCTTCCCACGGGTCAAATGTGTCGATCGAACAGCGGATACCCGCATCCTTCAAACACTTCACGGCATCGGCCACGTTGGTCCATTGCGAGCCAGGATCGCAGCCAAGATCGATCAAGTTGGCACCGTCGGCAACAAGTTGCTGAGCTTGCTTCAGCAATATCGCCAATTCCAAACGTGGAGCAAAGTTGATTTCAGCCAAGATATCGATTGAGTACTGACCGTAGTCTTCGCTGATCGTCACTTTCTTACCAAAAAAACTTGGTAGATCTCGAATATCTTTTGGACCCGACGAGACAGGATACGCCACCGAGGCTTGAACTGTTTCCAATCCCTCAGCAAGGTAGCCAGGTACCACCACACGCGTCGTTTTTTCCGGTACCTCAAGATGACGCAACAGCCATTTCGGGGTCATCAAAGCGGCAACGGTAATCGGCATAACGCCGATTGAGTAAGAAAAACCAAGCTCTTTCGCAATCTTCGCAACGCATGTTCGAACAGCTGGCTCAGCGAGCTTGCCTGTAACGAAATGAAAATTCTCTTGCGACCAATCTGAACTCATCATTCGATTATAGTTGTTCGGATGCGCGCATACACGATTCAATTCATCTTTCACGATGAGCATTGGATGTTGTCCATGCGAAAAAAATTTGTCGTCAAAGACGTTTCTCTCTTGACCCTACGGAAGAGAAAGCTAAAACTTCAGCGACGAGAAACTTTATTGAGAGTGCGTGCGATTGGATTTGCATCACTTTCGTGGCCGAAGCTTCTCGTTTTTTATTGCGCTCATCTGGAAGTTGGGGCAGCCCTATCGCTAAACAGCCCATGGACCAAAGCACGGCCGATGCCTCTTCGCAGAACGCGTTGCCTTCCTTCGAATGGACGATTCTCTTAGAAGAGTCGTCGTTTCTGGTAGTCAATAAGCCAACTGGATTGCTTTCCCAATCCACATTCGGGGTCGACAGCCTGCTTTTTCAGGTTCGTCGCTACCTAGCGGCTCGAGAATCCAGTTCCATCGAACCTTTTGTTGAACTGCCGCATCGCATCGACCGGGGCACTTCGGGAATCGTTCTTGTTGCCAAGAATCGGAATGCATTGCGGCAATTGAGTGAACAATTCCATAGTCGAAAGATAGCGAAGTCGTATCTCGTCGCCATTTCGGGATCGCCTGAGTCCCAATCCGATCGATGGCATGACTGGATGCGCAAGATTCCAGATGTAGCGAAGGCCGAGCTGGTCGCCTCCGAATCCGAAGGAGCACGCGAGGCGATCTTGAGCTATCGGTCGTTGTTTCGAACTCATGGTACATCCGTTCATCGAGTCGAACTCGAAACGGGTCGCATGCATCAGATTCGATTGCAGTTTGCTTCACGTGGCTTTCCAGTGCTTGGTGACTTTGCCTATGGCAGCCAAGCCCCCTGGTCCCCCGCAACGCGAAACGATCACGATGAACATTTTGCATTGCACGCCGAATCAATCGTATTCCGCCACCCCAAAGATGGACGCTCCATCAAAATCGAAGCGCCACTACCCGCTGCTTGGCATCTGCAATATCCGAACGAGTTTTGACAATTCTCGATCAATGCCCGTATCCTTAGAAACTTGCGATTTCCGCGTTTCGTGAGGTGACGATAGCGAGAAGTGTCTGAAATTTGCAATCTTCAATCGTTGTGGCAACGCAATTCGCTCGCTGGGAAACAAAAAAGTCCCGTGGCAATTCCACGGGACATTGAGCGGCAGAGGCTACCTCCCATTGCCCAACAGGACCCAATTGGCTCTGTTGAACCTGGTACTGGCATTAAACGATCTTCTCGAAGATTTCCTTAATTTCGTTCAGAGTTCCGACTGCGGCTTCGAGTCCAAGGTTTGTAGATTTGACCGCGGTCGTCATGACGTCTTTCGTCGTGAGGACGGTGTCGGTCGTCGTCTCGATTTGTTCCATAATCGACTTGATGGTCGAACTAAAGTTTTGGAACTGAGACATCATCGATTCCATTTGACTTTGGTGATCGCTGTTAAGCGTTTCCATCGTCCCCTGAACCGTTTCTTCGAACTTGGTTCCGAGATCGCTTAAATGGCTATCCACGGTTTCTCGAGTTGAATCCATGGTTTCGTGGATCGTTTGTAACCCATCCTCAAGCTGTGTCGACACGTCCTGTTCGAGATGATCGATCACCTGTTGACCGTGTTCTTGGAACGACTGAGCGTGAGAATCGGCTTGTGTACTGATTTCTTCCAAAGTATCGTCGATTTGCGAATGCGATTCTAAGGCTTCTTCGCCAGACTTCGCCATCGCTTGCGTTAGGCTCGAAACGCTTTGAGTAGTCGCTTCAGCCTGGTCATCAAGATGATCGGAAAGTTCCTTGATCTTGTCGGCGACCGTACGGACGCGGTCGTTGACGGCGCCGTAGCCATCCTTGAATTCAGTGTCATAGTTCTCAAGACTCGTCTGAAGATTGTCCATCCGTTGTTGGTAATCCGTCATCGATTCCGTTTGTCGCTGACGAGCAGCACTCAATCGTTCTCGGACAAATTGGACTGCTTCCGCCACTTCGTTAAATTTTTCGGTAAAACTCGATTCGGCTTGCTCCATGGTGGTTCGAATGGTTTCGTACTCTTGTTGGGAGCTTTTGACAACAGCTTCGACTTCGTGAAGCTTTTCGAGGGTAGCGTTAGCAGTAGTTTGAAAGTCGGCCATGATAGTAGGGTCCTAAGTTTGAAGTTTGAAGTTTGAAGTTTGAAGTTTGAAGGTGTAAGGTGTAAGGTGTAAGGTGTAAGGGGTAAGGGGAAGACTATTTTAGAAAATGCTGGCGATTGCGGAGAAGCTGTCGGCGACAGACTTGATTGGCTCGATCATCGATTTGATCGGGTCAAAGACCTCTTCGATTTCGTCGAGGATTGGTTCCAACGCTTCACGGATCAGCGAGTTTTCTTCATCTGCATCGGTGAAGAGTTTCATGACATCGCCGAGTGAACTTTCAACCGATTCTTTGACTTCGTCGAGCACGGATTTGAGTTCGTCCATGATGGCGGTTTGTGCGAGCGAGCCGAGATCATCGATCCCTTTCGTCAGCGTATCTAAATGCAAGTCGGTAAGGCGATCCTCGAAGCTCGTGACGAATTGTTCTAGTTGAGTGCGTCCTTCTTGAGCTGCTTCGCGAAGCGAATCCAATTTTTCGGTAACCTTGGATTCGAAGGCTTCGACTTGCGTTTCCATGAGGCCTTGAACTTCCTGCATCAGTGTTTGAGTCTTTTCGAGGACTTGGCCGTAATTTTCGCTGTTTGCCTTCATGCGATCATTGACTTGGTCGATCCATTCCTTAGTCTTCGATTCGGCGTCGGTGGTTTCCTTGGTATTTTCGCGAATCGTGTCGGCGTGCTTCGTTGCATTTTCGGTCAACGCTTTGACTTGCTCGTCGTTTTGTTCGTAGACTTCGATTGTCTCACGATACATTTCACGCCACGATTCTTTGTAGCGTTCCATGTCGTCGTTAAAGTTCGAAACTCTTTCGCCCAAAGTCGTCGCAAAGGTTTCCGACTCTTGTTTGTATTCGTCGATTTCGCCTTGGACTTCGTGGATTTCTTTGCGCAGTTTTTCGAGCGACTCACGAAATTCTTGCGAAATGCTCTTCATTTGTTTTCCAAGTTCCGGCATGACGGCGGTGTATTCGTCGTACAAAACGGGAACGTCGGTGGCCGTTTGGCCAAGGAGATTAAGTTGTTGGTTCATGTCCATGATGGGTGTCTTTCTGGTTCGAATGGAAGATGGGTTGGATTAACGTGCCGTTGGTTTCAGGGTCTGGGGTCCGCCAGCTGAGCGGCGGACTACGAGGAAATTGCGATGTCAGGAAAAAACCGGACAGGGATTACAAGATCGAATTGATCAGTTCGGCAAGTTTCTTGGCCGCAACGATCTCAGGGAGGACGGGAGACATGGCGGTGCTCGTCGCGACTCCCATTTCGGTCAAGACGACGCTTTCAAGAACCGATTTCGCAAAGGCATTGATACCTTGCTCAACGACCGTCTGGAGAGAATTCTGAATAGCTTCGCCAAGATCGCCTTCGGCAAAGCCCTGCAGTTCCGTCCACAAGCTGCCAATCTTTTCAACGAACTCTTCCTTCAAACTATTCGTGTCATTGGCAAAGGTCTCAAATAAGTCGCCGATGGCCGCGCCTTTGTCCTCGAAAAGTTGAGTGAAGCTATTCCCCTCTTCATCGAGGGCCGCTTTGAAGCCTTGGGAGGTTTCGCGAATTCGGTCGGGGAGTGTTTGGGTGACGAGTTCCTTGACCGTCTCGATCAAGTCGTCATATTCTTTCTCGGTCGGGGTATGCTGGTCAACGAATTCAGTAATGCTTTGCATCGCCGAGTCAAAATACTCTTCGACGGTCGATTCCATGTTTTCAAGCTGCGTCCCAAGCTCGGTCAGATTCTCGGTGAATGACTCCCATTCATTTTCGAGCGATTCGCGGGCCGCGTCGGCTTTCTCCATCAGTTCATCGAAAGCCGATTCAACGTCTTCTGCGATACTGACGATTTCTTCCTTCCATTGTTCGCCCTGCTCTTTGAGATCATTCCATTTAGATTCGATCTCTTCCGTCGTCTCGTCGATCAAAGATTCCCAGTCGCCAATTTGGTTTTCGACTTCTTCCGAGAGGCTGTCGGTGTCATCCATCGCGTCGAAAACTTCGTCGGTTGACTCTTCGAAATCCGAAAAGTCATCGATACGACTTTCGAGTTCGACGGTATGTTCGTGAGCGGCCTGGACAAGGGTTAGGACTTCTTGGAGCTTACGTTTGGCTTCGTCTACGTTGCTTCCGAATTCTGCATTGGACATGTTACGGTTTCCTTGAAAGGGTTGGAGAATGTTGTTTTGTAATAGGTGAATAAACGGGAGTGATTCGTGTTAAAGCAAGGTTTTAATAAGGTCGAGAACGGGTTCGATTTGCTTGACCAATCCGACGATCTCTTCAAGATTGCCAGCGATTTCCTGAACATTATTCAGCGCGTCGCCGGTCGTTCCTTCAAAGGTTTCATGGATTCCCGTGACGCTATCGTCGACCGATGTGGCGGAATTTTGGCCAGACTCGGAAACTTCAGAAGCGAATGCTTCGCCAACGACATCCAACGCGGAACTCGAGTTGTTTTCAGACTCGTCGACAATTTGATTCGTGCTTTCGGTAAGGTTGTTCATCGTGTCCGTCATGGATTCGACAAGATCATCGGCTTCGGATTGGTTTTGATCTTTGAAGGTCATCAGAGATTCTTCTAGGTTCTTATGGCCAGTCTCAATTTGCTCCCACGCTTGCTTGAGGCTATCCACGGTGGATTCGTGGGTTTTCGTAAGTTCACCCGTAGCTGCCACAGTTGCTTCTTCGCTGGATTGAGCGGCTTGCTGAATCGCAGAAAAAGCGGTTTCAGAACTCGAAGTGTTTGCATCGACCCAAGATTCTTGCTCCGTGATGTAGCTGTCGAGACGCTCGATTGAGCTTTGGACTTTCGGGATCAGATCGTTAAGCGAATTTTCTAACCCTTCAACGCAAGAGTCCAACGTTTCGCTATTCGTTTGAGCGTCCGATTCCATCTTTTCAATGCGTTCGTTCAGGGTTTCCAGACGACTCGTGACTTGGTCGAGGCGGTTTTGCGTTTCTGTAACTTTGGAATCGAATCGACTCTGGACTTCTTCGCCGTAACGATCCATGCGGTTCGCGTTTTCGAGCATCTTCTCACTGGCAGTGAGCATTTCTTGGACTTGTCCGATGTTTTCCTGCAAAAGGGCTTCGATGGTTTCGGCCATGGCCGTGTCTCCTAAAATGGGGGTGAGTGGTTTCGGCTAGGCACATGCTTCGTCCGTACAGAACCGGAATTGCCGAGAAAGCCCCATACCGGACATTGAATTTGAAAGCCGCTTTAACATCTCGGAGATATGCCCACTATCGAGGCCACGATTTTCAGGCATCCCTAACCTCTTCCGGGCCGGAGAGCCCGACTTCCCGACGAAGGCGTGGGAGAGGGAACGATGAGTCGCAAGCCAAAAGCCTGCTAACCGGGTTTTGCAATGCCTTTCGGAGCTCGTTTTCAGACACTCGCCGTGGCTTGTGATTACAATTAAAGGGCTCGATCGTTTAAGCCATTGCACCCCTAATGTCCGTCGCAATTCATGTCCGCTAGTAGCTATTTATCGTCGATGCGACGCGAGAGTATTCGAAGTTACTTCGAAGCTTCGCCCACGATGAAACTGCTCCGGTCCGATTTGGCTCCCTGGGTGATCGATTTTCTCAATCGCAGCTTCAAATCGGACGAAGCCATTTCGCTCGGACAATCCGATTTGCGATCGCGGCTGTCGGTCTATCAAGAGGAAATACACGAAATCGATCCGGAGCTTCTGACGATGGCTCCAGAAAAGTACCTCGCACAGTGGACCGAGAATGGCTGGCTTCAACGGTTTCTGGAATCGACCTCCAACGAGCCCCAATTTCAGCTAACCCGATATGCCGAAGCCGCCATTCGCTTCGTGGACGCGGCAATTTCTCAGAATAGCAGTTTGGTTGGAACGGAAAGTCGACTTCGCTTGGTGATTGATACGCTTGAAGATATTGTTCGCGGCGCATCGGCTGATCCCGACCGTCGCTTGAACTATCTTCGTGAACAACGAGCCGAACTGGATGCCGAAATCGAAGCCATCGAGTCGGGAAAATCGGTGGCTGTCTATCGTCCATCGCAGATTCGCGAACGCTTTCAAACGGCCGTCAATCTTCTGAAGGACCTACAGTCCGACTTTCGCGCTGTCGAAGAACGCTTCCAAATCATCGCTCGCGAAGTCCAGCAACTTCAGTCATCGGGAAATGATTCTCGCGGCGGAATCTTAGGCTATGCCCTCGATGCGGAAGACATGCTCAAAACAAAAGACGAAGGGATTAGTTTTTATGCCTTCGTTGCTTTCCTCTTCGCTCCTTCACAACAAAACGCCTTGCTAAAAACGATTCACGAACTTCAGCAGATGTCGGCGCTGGCCGATCAGTCGGAGTCGTTGTTCCGCGTGCGTCGAATGATACCCGCCCTACTCGCGGAAGCCGACAAAGTCATGCGAACCACCGCACGACTTTCATCGACGCTGAAACGACTGTTGGATGCTCGCGCCGCAGCCGATCGTGTCCGGGTTGCCAACTTGCTTCGCGATATTCGACAAGCCGCGATGCAACTCGGCGGCGCGCCGACGGATTCATCGAGTCAGCTTACCGTCGACGCTGAGCTCGATCTGAGTTCGCCAATGGCTCGGACCTTTTGGACACCATCGCAATCGTTTACCGACCAAGCAGCAACGCTTCATCAGTTTGATGCCGAACAAGCCAAACAAATGGCGGCTGCCTTTGCGAAACTGCAGCGACTCGATTTTCGTCAAATGCGTCACAAAATTCGTGAAGCAACACTGGAAGGCAATAAACTTACTTTGGCGCAATTGGCAGAAGCTCAACCGATTGAGGCGGGCGTTGTCGAATTGTTAGGCTATCTTCAGATTGCCCACGATGATGGCCATCAAATCGACTTGACGATCAACGATTCGATCGTTGTCCATGAATCACGCGGTGAAATATCGCTGGTCGTTTCTATCCCGCGTGTAACCTTCAATCCCAAAGCCGCTACGGCTCACCCTGTAAAAAAACCACGATGATTTCGTCGACCGACATTGAAACACGCGAAAGCGAACCGAATCGGCCTCCTATGCCCGCTGATTGGAGTGTCGCGGCTGTCCGTTTACTCCAAGGGGTTGTCTACCACGACGACAACGAAAAAACTTGGGATGCATTGCTCAAATCGATAAGTCCACTCACCGAGTATTTCGCGAAAATTGGGCTGTTGTTGATTGTCAACGAATCGGACGGCATGGCCTATTTGAGACAACTCGACGAGGAGGAAACGGCTTCCGAGCACGAGACGATTCCGCGACTCTTTCGTCGAACCGCTCTGGGGTACGAAGCCAGTTTGTTATGTGTCGTACTTCGTGATCTACTTCGCCAATTCGAGGAAGATGATGTTCAGAATGAACGCTGCGTCCACCGCCAAGATGATCTACTCGCGATCTGGAAAGCATTCTTTCGCCACCAGCACGATGAAGTCAAACTCAATCGATCTCTTCAGTCTTCGCTTCGAAAATTGGAGGAACTAAAGTTTGTAAAGCAATTCGAAGACGAACCGCCCAGCTGGGAAATTCGTCGCATTCTGAAAGCCCGTCTACCGATTGACGATCTTGAGAGATTGAAGACTAGTTTACTTTCAGCGGTAGAGAATATGAAACCACAAGCAGAGTCGGACGCGGGCTAAAACAACTATGGATTTTGATCCCGACCAACCACTTCCGCTCCCCGGCTACCGACTCTCAAAGTTCGAAGTCTACAACTGGGGTACGTTCGACGGTTCTGTTTATTCTGTCCATCCCAAGGGTCAGACGACGCTCCTGATCGGCGAAAATGGTTCAGGAAAATCAACTCTGGTGGATGCTTTGCTGACGTTGCTCGTGCGGCCGCAAACCCGAAACTACAATGTGGCGGCTGGTGCTCAGAAGAACGAACGCGACGAGAAAACCTACATTCGCGGAGCTTACGATCGAACGGTTGGCGAAGGTGGACGCGCGCGAATTCAATATTTGCGAACAGGACTTGGTCATTATACGGCATTGTTGGCTTGCTTCGAAAACGCCGCCAAGAAGACGATATTCACCGTCTGTCAGGTTCTTTACCTTGACCATGAAAACAACGTCGAAAAAATCTATGCGTTTGCGGACAACGAACGTGGTATTGTTCAGGACCTTGGTAGTCTCACATCAACAAGTGGCCTAGCCAAGCAACTTCGCGAACGCGGATTCAAAACGACCTCAAGCTACAAAGAGTATTTCAACTGGCTTCAGAAAACGACCAGCTTTCGTGCGAAAGCGATGGATGTCTTCAACCAAACGGTGGCCGTCAAGGATGTTCAGCGGCTCGATATTTTCATTCGTCAGCACATGCTCGAGAAAAAGCCATGGGACGAAAGAGTCGGGCAGTTACTCAAGCACTTTAGCGAACTCAGCGACGCTCATCGAATGCTG
This sequence comes from Pirellulaceae bacterium, assembly GCA_031411055.1. Taxonomy (GTDB): domain Bacteria; phylum Planctomycetota; class Planctomycetia; order Pirellulales; family Pirellulaceae; genus JAIYDQ01. The sequence goes on along the minus strand of JANOAI010000386.1, from coordinate 11,536 downwards.
GTTCGCGTGCGTCAACAAGACGAACTACTTCGGCCGATCGTCAACGAAGGAAAACGATATCGATACAAACAAGAGGAAGTCACCACTTCACGCCGCGTTCTCGACGCGACGCAGCTCTTTTTTGCACAGGAACAAGTCATTCTCCTAGAGCCATTGTGTGATCAATGGCAACAACAGATTCAACATTGGATCGACGAGATCGAACGATTGGGCGAACTCCGACACAAGCTTGACCATGAAATTGCTCGGATCGAAATCGAAATCGAGCAAGCTGGTGGCGATCGACTACGCAGCTTGCCGGGTTTGATCGAACAAGAGGAGCAAATCGCCAAAGTGAAAGCAACACAGCGGCAACGCTTCGAAGCCCAGTTGCAATTGGCCGATGTCACAACCAAGCTTACGTCGCCCGAGCAGTTCCACAACATTCGACATGAACTCACCGACCGCCGACGGCTGATGGTTGATGAGCGTGAAAAATGTCGCCAAACCAGCAACAGCGTTCAATTCGAAATTGGCGTACTTTCAAGACGAATTTCCGACGATCGACGAGAACTCGAGGCCCTTGAGAAACGAAAAGGGAATCTTCCAGAATCGTTCATCGCGATGCGTGAAGCTATTTGTTCCGATTTGAGATTGGCTCCCAGCGATCTCCCGTTTGCAGCCGAACTTATTGCGGTGGATCCATCGGAACGTGAGTGGGAAGCGTCCATTGAACAAGCTCTTTACGCATTCTCTCGGAGCTTACTTGTCTCTAACGATTTTTATTCTCGCGTTGCGGGATACGTGGATCGAACAAAATTGGTCGATGGTCGTGGCCAAGGTCAACGCTTGGTTTATCTCAAAATCGCCGCTCGCGTCGAGGAATCCGCTTCCAAGGACGAACTGTCACGCCAGCCACGTTTAATCGACAAGCTGGAGTTTAAGAAGGATCATCCGTTAGCCAGATGGGTAAAAGCCGAGATTGAACAACGATTCAATTATCTGGCTTGTGATTCGGTCGAAGCTTTTCAAAAATCACATGGCGCGGCGATGACTAAGAACCGCCATTTGAAAACGGCCCAGTCACGTCATGAGAAGGACGACCGAAGTGCACACGACGATCGTCGTGGCTTTGTCCTGGGTTGGGATAACAAAGCAAAACGGTTAGCCCTGGCCGATGCGATTCGACAAGCTCAGTCGGATCTCCAGGGGCTTCAAGAACGCGGTCACCAACTGACGATTGAAATTGATCGGCTATCCACCGCCATTGGAGCGATCGACGAGGCTTCAAAAACGGACGATTTCGATGCGATTAATAATGATCGCCATGAGTTTAAAGCGAACGAGTTGCGACTGGAAAAGCAAAAGCTTGAGGAGTCCAATGATACGATTCGGGATCTGCGCAAGAAGGCTTCTCAGCTTCGCGCCGAAGCCGCCGGCTATCAATCCGACCGTGACGAGTGTATCGCTAAAAAGGCGAATCGGGAAACCGAGTTTCGAAATGGACAGAATCTCTTAACGAACGCGCGCCATCGACTCAAACGGGCCGAGATCGATGGGACTCTCGAGGTCGCTCGCGATGAATTTGATTCTCTTAAAGAATTAGTCGACGTACCACTCACGTTAGAGAATATCGCAACGCTTCCTGATGCCTTTGAACGCGGACAACGTTTACGATGGGAAGAACTCGATAATCAGTTGAAGCCGATCGGTCGGGACCTCATAAGTGCGATGGTCAAGTACCTTAAGAAATTTCCGGATGACCAAAGCGACCTCGACGCGAACATCGAGTCGCTGTCGAGCTTTGAAGCGTTGTATCAGCGAATCTCCGCCGACGATTTACCTAAACACGAAGAGCGATTCAAGAGTCGGCTCAATGAGAAGGTTTTGCACGAAGTCGGCTTGCTCAATGGCGGGCTCGAAACCGATCGTCAAGAAATACGCGACAAGATTGATCAGCTAAACACGGCATTGAAACTGTTGCAATGGAAGCCAGGAACCTTCATGCAACTGGAACCAAGCGACGTTCAAGAACGTGAAATTCTTGATTTTCGGCGAGATCTTGCCGGCTGCCTGACCGGAACCTTCGACGCATCTCCCGAAGCGAACGAATCAACCTTCCTTCGGATTGAGAAACTCGTTGAGAAGCTTCGAGACGAGAACAACACACGATGGCGTGAAAAGGTCGTCGACGTTCGGAATTGGTGCAATTTCGCGGCCAGAGAGATCGTTTCTGAAACGGGTGAAGTCCGAAGTTACTACGAAGGCGGAACGGGGCAATCGGGTGGTGAGAAAGGGAAGTTAGCGTTCTTGGTGCTGGTCGCGGCCATTGCCTATCAGTATGACCTCGAACCCGATGCCGATATGAGCGATCGGTTCCATTTCGTGATGGTCGATGAAATGTTTTCACGAAGTGACGATCAACATGCGGAATATGCCTTAGAGCTCTTCGAGCGATTCCGCTTGCAGCTTCTTATTGTAGCTCCATTGGATGCCAAAGCCCGAGTCACCGAACCTTATGTTGGAACCTACCTACACGTCGTCAAAAACAAGGATACGCATCGAAGCGAACTCCTGTCGATTACCGCCGAAGACCTCGATCAATCGCTCGGAGCAGCCAAGTGATTACGCCGGATGAGCTGAAGGAGAAAGCTCTGCGCATCTACCCGAAAGCCATCGAAGCCTGGCTGACGGGCGAGACCGCCTTCTTTCCCTACTCGATACGATGCAATCTCGCAATTTCTCGCGACTTTTCCACCGCCCGTTTGGAAACGCAAACATTGCGTAACGGATCGAAAAGCAAACTTGGATTCGGTTACTCGGTCGACTGGCAAACGATAAAGAGTCCTAAGGTTGGATTGCAAGACCGAGCCTGCCGCGTATTCATCGAGACGTTCGAGGATCTCCTGAAATGGCTCGGAAAACAAGCCGAGTTTCGACGACTTGCCGCGTCGGTGGACAAAATTCGGGAACGTTATCCTGTACTGAACGAATGGCTCGTTACGAATTGGCGGCGTCTACTTGATGTGGAATCGTTATCCGACGATCTGCTCAAAGTCGTCGACTATATGGTCCTCCATCCAAGACCAAACTGTTACCCCCGTGAGCTACCGCTGAACGTCTCGACCAAGTTGATAGAATCGCATTCAAAGATTCTAAGCGAATGGTTCGATCAAATTTTAGAATATCGGGATATCGAATGGGGCGCCTTTGAGTTTTCCAGACGCTATGGTTTTCGCGAACCGAGCCCGCATTATCTGGTGCGGTTGCTCGATGAACAACTAATGCCAGAGCTTCAGTGTCCGGGCCCTGAGTTCTCGATGCCACTCACATTGATTGGCTCTCTTGCAATTCGCAACGCCACGGTCCTCATCGTCGAGAACAAAATTAACTTGTTGACTCTCCCTCAATTGCCTCGCACGATTGCCATTGGAGGCCTGGGTTATGGGGTCTCTACGTTTTTCGACATTCCTTGGATCGCGACGAGTAGGCTTTACTATTGGGGCGATCTCGATGTCGATGGCCTGCGGATACTGAATCGCGTCCGCGAGCAATTCTCGCATGCTCGAAGTTTAATGATGGACGGAGACACACTGAGTCAGTTTCAGTCATTGATAACCCCTGGTAACGCAGCCGATTTCGCAACGCCCGTGCATTTGACTGAGAGTGAACGGACTGCCTTCGAACTGTGCCGCTTGCACAATTGGCGGCTTGAACAAGAACGAATCCCTCAATCGCACGTCAACGATTATCTCACTGGACAGCGCCTCGTTGCGTGGTAGTCCAGGCTTTAGCCGCATTATTTTCTGCGAAGTCGAAGAGCGCCTAAAGGCTGTACTCCAGCGCCTTTACGATCGTTGTTTAGTCCAAAGTGCGCTGTCCAGGTAATCAGCCGTGCGCGACTATCTGAATCGGCGATGGTGCTTCGCCGCGTTGTTGGCGTTGCCACATGATTTCGAAGGCGAATTCTAGATTTCGAGCAAATTCAGCGGACTGGAAGAGCGACGACTGCACGAGGCGGTTCTGCAATTGTTGCTTCAGAAGCTGAAGCTGAGCGGGATTCTTGGCCAAGGCCAAAGCCTTCTCTCGATAATCATCAAAATCTACAGCGATCAATTCGTTCAGCCCAAGCGTATGGAGTAAACTTCCAGCCACTCTGGAAACAAAGGTCTCGCCAACAATTGTGATTAGCGGTAATCCAGCGCGTAACGCATCACTGGCCGTAGTGTGCCCACTTACCGGGAACGTATCGAGAAAAAGATCGGCACACTGAAGTCTTGCGAGATGAGCTTGTCGATCGACGCTTTTCGAAAAAACGAGTCGATCCGCGGAAAGACCGCGACCGATTGCTTCTCGTTTTAGATTCTTTACCATCGCCGAATTCGTTTCGAAAAGCCACAACACGCTGAATGGTATTTCTTTCAGAATCTCGATCCAAACATCGAACATTTGTGGGCTAATTTTGTAGCTGTTGTTGAAAGCGCAGAATACAAACGCATTCGACGGCAGGCCAAAGTCGGATCTTTCTACAGGAGCGTCTTCCATCGGGAAGAAACGATCGTTGGGCTGATAGCAATCCGGAAGATGAACAAGCTGCTCCGTAAAATAGGGTTGTTGTTCGATGGGAGCAATAAAGGGATCGACAATGATATAGTCGACGAATCGCGTTCCCATCGTCGAAGGATAACCTAGGAAATTGACATGGATCGGGGCTGGCCGGAAGCCAAGTATCTCCGTCCGTGCTTGTTGAGTCAGCCCCTTTAAATCGACGAGAATATCAATGGAATCATTTTTTATCTGATTGGCCGCTTCTTCAAATGATAAGGTTACTATCTCACGGAAACAATCGACACTTCGCTCTATTCTCTTTCGATACTGGCTTTGATCATTGGGTCCGTACGAATATGCAAAGATCTCGAAACGATCGCGATGGTGAGCTTCGAGAAGCTCGGTTATCAAAAATGCGGTCGCATGATATCGAAAATCGGCTGAGAGATAGCCGATACGGATTTTGCCAGAAGTTACGGGAGTGATCCGAGCCTGCTCGTTAGCGGCCGGTATACCCATTGGAAGATGCTGGAAAAGCCCAACGGGTCCATCGGTCCAAGCCTGTGAGCATCTGAGCTGTTGGGAACAAGAGGTCGGGTTGTGCAACGCCAGGAATGCGAAGGGTGGTATGAGATAGGGACTGTTTGAGATCGTTGGTTCATCGATAAAGTGGATCAATCGATTGGTGAGCTGGTCAAGATTCGTCCAATCACAAATCTGTTGTTGTAGGTGAACGATTTGAACCAAAATCTCAATATTGTCTGATTGAATGGCCAAGACGGAACGAAAAGCGTCGAGGGCATCGGAGGGCATGTCTGCATCCTGGTACGTCGTACCGAGATTCATCAGGGCATCGTAAAAATCGGGTTTCAGCTTCAAAGCTGCTTTAAAATGCTCGATCGCTTCAAGGAGTTGATGGCTTTCTCGCTTTGCGGCACCGAGATTATTGTGAGCTTCAACGTAAGCGGGGTTCAGCTCGAGCGCTTTCTCATAGGCATCGGCGGCACGGGCGAAATTCCCGGCATAGAGAAGAGCGTTTCCAAGAAAAAGCTGAATCTCCGGCCTGATGGGATTGAGAGTCCGAGCCCTCTCAAACAGTGCGATGGCTTCGTTGAACTGGCCTTCTCGAAGCATCGAACTTGCAAGTTCAACGCAACGAAGCGAATCCTCGACATGAATAGATTTATCCATCGGACAACTCGTCAGCTCGAATCGGACGCGGTTGATGTCCGAGGTGATAGTTGTGCCAGATGAGTCGATAAGCGTTCTCGACCTTCTTTGCAAACAATCGACCATCGAACAAATCTGTGGTTTGCAACGATGCTTGCAGTCGTTGTCGAAGCGATTGGAGTTCGTCAAGATTTTGAGCCAGATGAACCGCTTGGCCTTGATACTCATCGATCGAATCGGCAATCAGCTCAGGCAAGCCAAGTTTGCTCAAAAAACTCGCCGCCACGCGCGAAGCAAACGTTTCACCTTGCAACGTCAGAAGTGGCAAACCGACTCGCAGTGCGTCCGCGGCTGCCGAGTGTTGATTGTAGGGAAAGGTATCCAAGTATAGGTCCGCGAGACGATGGCGAGCTAGGTGCGTCGGCATCGGAACTGTCTCGGCAAATACGAGGCGGCTGGCCGCAACTCCCATGGATTCGGCCCGCTGTCTGAGCCGTTGTTCGCCGGTTTTGTTCCACGATTTAAGCCACAACACCGAATTGGGAAGAGCCTTCAGAATGCGTAACCAACAATCGAACATGGCCTGTGTTATTTTAAAACTTCGGCTGAACGCAGCAAAGATAGTCGCTTTTTCCGGAAGCCCGTAGTCGGCACGATACTGTGGCGTTTGATCGATTCGTCGTTGGCTGTCGTGCACCATAAAGGATCGAGGTAAATGGATGAGTCGTTCTTGAAAATATGTTTGTTGTGAACTAGGAACTACATAGTCATCAACCAAAATGTAGTCGATAAAGTCTGCGCCCATCGTTCCTGGAAAACCAAGGTAGTTGATTTGAATCGGTGCCGGTCGCTGTTCCAAAATTGCAGGTCGCGATCGCGATGTGTAGGCTTGGAGATCGATCAAAATATCGATCTTGTCATTCGCGATTGCCTGGGCAGCTTGGCGGATCGAAAGCGAATTCAAGTCGCGATATCCATCCAAGGAATTTACAATTCGCTCATGAATTGCTCCAGTTAAATCAACGCCCAGTGAGTAACCAAAGACTTGAAAGCGTTGGCGATCATGGCTTTCGAAGAGTTCGGGGACAAGATAACCAACCGGATGATCATGGAAGTCCGAGGAAAGATATCCGATACGAATCAACGCATTGGATTGCAGGCGATGTGGGTCCGCTGGAATCGAGTGGATCGCTTTGGAACTCGAAAAAACGGCCGAAGCCCATTTCTGAGCACATCGCAACTGCAGTTCAGGATGCGTATAAGTAGGCAACGAAATGAAGGCCAAAGGGGAAGGCAATTCACTTGCTCGAAGCTTACGATTTGAATCATGATTCGAAACCAATCGAATCACTTCGTCGCATAACGGCGGGAGTCGATCCCACTGGCAAGTTGCTTGCATTTGCCCAATCAGTCCCAAAAGAACCATGTTTTCAGCAGGGCGCAAGACGTAGGCTCGCTCAAGAAGCTCCAGTGCTTTTTCGTTCTCATGTCGATGTGACAATATTCCGGCTAGATTCACATACGCTTCAAAGTGCTTGGGGTCGATTGCGATTGCTGAGCGATAGGCTTGCTCCGCGGCGTTCATCTGATTGAGTTCCAACAAGACAGTGCCGAGGTTGTTATAAACTTCGGGAATATGGGGACTCAGTATCTGTGCATGTCGCAAAAAGATTTCGGCACTTCGATGTTCGCCAAGTCGAACCAGGGCGTTCCCGAGATTGCTTAACACAGCTACCGAATCAGGACGTTGCTCAAGACTCGTTTTGTAACAGGCGATCCCTTTTTCGAGTTCCCCCGTTTCGATGAGGAGATCGCCAAGGTTCTGATAGGCTTCCGGAAAGTTCGATTGAATGTGAATCGCTTTTTGATACGCATCCATTCCGTCATGGAGTCGGCCTGCATCTTTGTATGCATTCCCTAAATTGTAATGGATTGCAGCGATATCAGGCCGAAGCTGGAGTGCCAGTTGGAATCCAGCCATAGATGCTTGGAGATAGCCTTGTTGTCGGCGAATCGAAGCGAGATTACTGATGGATTCCACATCGTTGGGCGAAGTTGCCAATACCTTTTGGATCCGTTCCGCTGCTTCTACCAGTTGTTCGGGAGTCATTTCCATTCACTTCGTTCATGATGTTCGCAACGAAATCGTTTCGCGAGCATTTTAGATGCAGATTTGTTGTTCCAGTTGAATAAGGAGCGCGGAGCAAACTCCTGGTTGAAACGCATTGGCCGTCCTGAGGCATTGTATGGCTTCCAACAGTCGCCCCGTTCTATGATAAATATTGGCTAATTCAAGTTGCGGCTCAACAAAGCTAGCCCGTAATTCGATGGCCCGGCGAAATGAATATTCGGATGTTTGTTCGGCTCCAAACTGAAGAAGTATCAGACCAAGACTAAAGTGGTAGTCTGCGTTCATGGGGTCAAGCTGAATTGCACGGCGTCCGGCCAAGATGGCCTCATCTTTTCGGCCGCTACTGGCGAGTACCGTCGCCATGTTGCAATAAAAACGAGCATTCGATGGCTCAATTGCGATCGCCTGGCTGAGCGATCGTACTGCAAAGTCGTGCCTTCCTTGCTGCGATTCCAAAACCCCCAAGCGGTCCCATACGATCGCTTGGTTGGGCAATTGAGCCAAGATTTGCCGGTAGCCTTGGTCTGCCAAATCCCATTGCCCATTGGCGTGAGCTTGCACAGCTTGGTCGAAAATCTGCTGAAGATATTGAAGCGACATCGGTTCCGAACCAACCGCAGACGAAGGAAACGCAATCCAGTATAATCGCATCTCCCTCGCCTTCGTCCACCCCACGTCATTTTCTTCAGCCAACCCTACGATTCATGAGATTATCAAACCTTCGCCCGATCGTTCTTGTCGCATCCCTGATTTTTGCAATGATCACCGAATCTGTTTCCGTCGCAGAAAACTGGCCTGCATGGCGTGGACCACGTGGCGACGGCTCAGCCTTCGACGAAAAAGTGCCAATCCAGTGGGACGGATCGACAGGTGCCGGGATTCTTTGGAAAGTGCCGCTGCCAGGTTACGGACATTCTTCGCCAATTGTTTGGGAAGATCGGATCTTGGTGACCGGCTGCATTGATGAACTGCAAGAACGATACTTAATTTGTGTCGATGCAAAGAACGGAAAAGAGATCTGGAAGTCCACTGTTATTAAATCATCGCTTGAAACGAAACATAAGCTCAACAGTTATGCTTCGGGGACTCCCGCCACCGATGGAAAATCGATCTACGTTTCTTTTCTCGAGACAGATGGTAGCGAAGCGCTCGCTAAAAATACCGACAAGCCAAAGATGATGACGCCCGGTACGATGGTTGTCGCCGCTTTTGACACGGGAGGAAAGATTCTATGGCAAATGAAGCCGACTGAGTTTAAGAGTGTCCACGGTTTCTGTACATCGCCGGTCATTTTTGAAGATCTTCTTATTGTTAATGGTGATCATGATGGTGAATCCAGTATCCTGGCGCTAAATCGAGAAACCGGTGAAACCGTCTGGAAGTTTCCTCGCGTCCATCAGACTCGAAGTTATTGTACGCCGCTTATTCGCGAAGCGGCTGGCAAGACCCAAATGGTGCTCTCGGGTAGTAAGCAAGTTGTCAGCTTGAATCCTAGGACAGGCAAAGAATACTGGCATGTCGAGGGTCCGACTGAACAATTTGTCGCGTCGATGGTCTACGATGGCGACAAGTTTTATCTCTCAGCTGGCTTCCCCGATTATTTTGTCATGGCGATTAAACCCGATGGGAGTGGTGACGTTACCAAGTCGCATGTGGCTTGGAATAGTACCGAAGCCAAGTGTTACGTCCCTTCGCCGGTTCTGGCTGACAAACAGCTATTCGTTGCCGATGATCGTGGCACTATCAACTGCTTCGACACCGAGTCGGGGAAGCGAGTTTGGCTTGATCGACTCGGTGGGCATTACAGCGCTTCACTTTTAAACATCAATGGGCTAATCTACTGTACCGCCGACGATGGTGTCGTTCGAGTCCTACGACCCGGTCCGTCGCTCGATATTGTAAGTACTAATCCGCTAGGCGAAAGCAGTTTCGCATCTGCCGCCGTCGCCAACGGCCGCCTCTATATTCGCGGCGAACAACATCTCTTCGCGATTGGTCAATAATGTCAGACAGCCATTACAGGTCATTGGCGCTCCGAGCCCATTCTTATCGGAATTGGATTGGGGGCAAGAGCCGCAAATCGGAGACCAACACGACGTGTTGCAGGTTTCGGAAAGGCAATGCGGATTCACAAACGTGGTTGACCTGGAGAAGATGGGCATTCCTTTTTCTAACCATCCTTCTTTCTCCTTCAATACTTATCGCTCAACTCCAAACCGAACAACCAGCCAAGATTGAGGTTGCACCGGATGTTCCAGCACAAACACAGAAAGTGCCTATTACAATCACTCGATGGGAAGCGATCGAAGATTTTTCTGAACCGATTGCCATTCTTCCAACGGTATTCTGGGAGCCGCTCGATACGGTTAGTCTTCGAAAGCTTATTCGTGAACAAAAAATTACCAGAAACAAAAGGGTTCTCGAAATTGGCACGGGTAGTGGGCTTATTGCTTTGTGTTCGCTCCAAGCTGAAGCAACGTCGGTGGTCGCTACCGATGTGAACGTCAATGCAATCGAATGCGCTGCATTCAATGCCAATCGAATGGGATTTTCCGATCGATTGACACTTCGCAAAGTTGAACCCGGAAATCAAGATGCCTATGTTTCACTTGCCAAAGACGAGCGATTTGATCTGATTATTTCGAATCCGCCTTGGGAAGATGGTGTCCCCAAAAAGATCGATGAATTCGCTCTCTACGATACCAATTTCGCGTTGCTCGATTCGCTTCTCACCAAAGCCCCGGACCATTTGCTCCCCAATGGCGAAGTCTACCTTGCCTACGGATGCAAAACGGCAATCTATCGCATGATCGAGTGGGCCAAGCAACACCGTTGGAAGCATGAAGTCCTCGATGATCGGAAGCTTGCCGATCTTACCGAAGTCTTTCTGCCAGGCATGCTTGTGAAACTCACACCTCCGTGAACATTCTTCCGGTCTGCATCGCTCCACTGCGTCCTTGATTCAAAAACGGAATGTGTGTCTCGGCAAATTTAGCGTAAAAAGCCAACTCATCCAGCCGAAGACCCATAGCAAGGTCATTCCAGCAGTGAGGAAGAACAAACCAACCAGCAACTCGGAAATGTGGGGCCAACGCAGACCCGGCTCAAGCACGACAAGATCTGGATCGTAAGGTGAGCAATAAACGCGCACGCGCCGGCCGACAGAATAGCGATCCGCAACGGCGTTGGCAGTCAATTCCTTGTAATCGTTCCAACCGACAAGCCCAATCTTGTCGCTCGTTTTCATTTCGCCTTCCACGAGATATTGGTATTCGATGACGGGTATGTAGGAGAGAGAGTAATCATCGTCGCCGCTGGAGACATGGGATTTGACGTTTGAAGTTACCACTTCGCCTTCGATTGTTTTCCAGCCATGACTTCGGTGAGCACGGATGATAGTACGCGTCGCATCATAGACCATCCCGCCGCCGACGAACACGAACGGCCAAGGGAAGATATGGGAGAAGAACCAAGGTATTTCAGTGATATTGTCCATGCGTTTAAAAATTCAAACGGGATGCGGCCAGCTCCTTAATAGCCGTGCGCGATTGTGAAGCATGAAAGAGCTAACGATTTTTCGTCAAAATTCATCGTAACCTTTCCCATCGGGCGAGGTCGGACGCGGTAGCGGCCGGGACAGCTGGACAGCGTCACTTGGAATCAAATTCCTAGTTCGACTGTCCCAAAATTTTTAACACGAAGCGCAAG